>JAINCO010000054.1:0-28648 GCA_036574095.1 Campylobacterales bacterium
AAGAAGATCATCAAGGCGCATCTTTCCGGCTTCAATCGCACGTAATCGCGATAGATCGACCATTGTCGCAAAAGCTTGATTAGCGAAGAGAAGTCGATTATCTTCGGTAAAAAGAATCGACGGGATCGGGAGTGCGTCACTGACAGCATCGAGAATATAGGTCGAAACCCGACTGATCTTCTCTTTAAGTTCTTTGGCCTCATACTCTTTAAGTCGCTCTCTTTCATTGATTCGCTCAACCATATGCCCTACAGCATCCAAAAGTTTATCCCTGTGAATGGGCTTAAGAATATAGTGACTTACCCCTACGCCAATTGACTCCATAAAATACTCTTCATCGCTGTAGGCAGTCGTCACGGCAATCATTGTCTCAGGATCAATCGCCCTGATCGCCTTGGCCATCTCCAAGCCATTCATCAGCGGCATCTGGATATCGGTAATGACCAGTTGGGGTCGGTGGGCCACAAAGAGCTCAAGCCCTTAGGCGCCATTTTTAGCAGTATAAAGCTCATCGAACAGGTGAGAGAGAGTACGGGTGACAACCTCACGAACCTCATCGTGATCTTCGACATAAAGAACCTTTATCCCCTTTGCCATCTCCTTAAGTTTCGCAAAATCGATCATTGTCTTCTCCTTTACTTGATTACACGCACGCAGTTACGCCCCTCGTTTTTGGCCTGATAGAGCCCACGATCAACTCGTTCAAAGAACCCATCAAAGGTATCATCTTTTCTATACTGAGTCACACCAAAACTACAAGTCACCGATCCACAACACTCAAATTCGGCACTCGCAATCAATGACCGAAGTTTTTCTGCGAGCATCGCCGCCTCTTCGATACTGTTTTCAGGCAAGAGAATCATGAACTCCTCACCACCCCACCGCGCAAAAAGGTCAACCTTACGAACATGACTATCAACTAAGGATGCGAGGGTGCGCAGCACCTCATCACCACACTGATGACCAAAAGTATCGTTTATATGCTTAAAATGATCAATATCAAACATCACAAGCGACAGTGCAACATTATAACGCTGCGCACGCTCCATCTCAACTTCGACCACTTGATTAAATCGCTTACGATTATAAATCCCCGTGAGGGGATCACGCACAGCACTCTCTTCGATCATCTTTTGAATCGAGAGATCTTCGCCAATACCATAATAACCAACTATCTCACCTGAAAGATCCCTCAAAGGACCAATGACAGCTTTAGTCCAATAATAGCTGCCATCCTTACGCCTATTGTGTAACTCCCCAGTCCAAATTTGACCTGATGTGATCGTCTCCCATAACTTTCTATAAATCTCTGGATCCGCCTGCGGATCACGCAGAATATTATGAGAACGACCGATCAACTCCTCCCGACTATAACCGGTCAACTGACAAAAGGCATCCGTCACCTCAACAATGATCCCTTGCAGATCAGTTTTACTATAAAGAACATAACGGTTGATGATCTCTCGATCACGCTCAAGCTCCATCTTTTGGCGCTCAAGCAACAAATTCTTCTCTTTGATCTCTTGGTGATAGAGAAAAATTTTTAGCGCCTTTTGTACCTCCTGCCAGATCTTTTCCAACTTTACCGGCTTGGCAAGATAGCCATCCACACCACTCTCGATCGCTTCAAAAAGGCGCTTCTGATCTGAAAAAGCAGTCGCGATAATAATCGGTGTATCAATACTTTGGCTTTTAATGATCCGAGCCATCTCAAGCCCTGTCATTTTGGGCATCTGGATATCACTGATGATAAGATTGGGAGCTAACTTATTAAAAAGTTCGAGCCCCTCCTCCCCATTGGCTGCTTCATAAATCGTCGCCCCACGACGGCGCAAGAAGGTTGCCAGTTGTTGGCGCACATCCGCTTCATCTTCGACTATAAGAATCGAAACAGGGTAGTCGAGGTGCTTCTCCATATGAACCCTACCCACCTACAATACGACAGACTGTACAGCCCGATGAATCGTTGCACCAGCGTTCAACTTCAGGTGGTAGATCTCGTGCCGGATCGCTAAAAGCAAGAAGATAGTGTCCTGTGCCCGCAAAATCATAACATTTGACTTTATAACCTCGAATAGATCCATCCTTACGACTTTTAAGATAGATGACCTGCTCTTGTTGACAATTCTCCAATAGTGCCTTCCAAAAGCTTCGCATATCTGTTTGCATCGCCTCTTGTACGATATCGCTGATCGATTCGAGCCGAAGATGATGGGTAACAAAATCATCATAGGATTCATAGCCTAAAAAATCGAGGAAACTATCATTAATAACATTAATATTCTCACCATCTGTCAAAATAGCAAAATAGGGATGCCAGCTAAGAACTTCTCGAATAATTCGTTCACGATCCTCAACTTGACGCCGATAAATCACCGCCTCGCTTGCCTTAGACAACACCTTTAATAGCTCATCTCGATCAATTGGCTTTTTGAGATATTTATCAACACCAACATCAATCGCCTTCAGCAGATACTCAACCTCATTAAAGGCTGTTGTAATCACAACCGGAATATTCTCGTCACTCTCGCGAATCTGTCTAATCATCTCAAGTCCATTCATCACGGGCATCTGAATATCTGTTAGGATCAGATCAACAGACTCGCTCTTAAAAAGTGAGAGCCCCTCAGCCCCGTTGGGGGCATAGAGGACGCGCCCAAAACGCCGCCGTAAAAAATTGATCAATGTCCCGGCGATATCAGGTTCGTCCTCAACATAGAGGATGGTCAGATTCTTCACTTGACTCCTTCTCTTTAACTTTTCTCAATATTACCATTCTATCCCTCAATACCTTAGACGGGCTTAAAATAATCGATTGCGTCAATCAAGATGATACTTAATCGCCTGAAGATAACTTGTCAACGAGGCGCGTCCTTGGTAGGCGATATCAAACGCCGTCCCATGATCGACGCTGCTGCGGCGTATTGGTAGATCGAGGCTAACATTAATGCTCTCCTCAAAGTAAAGCGCCTTTAATGGAGCAAGTCCCTGATCATGATAGAGTGCAACAATCATGCGTGTGGTGCTTAACGCTTTTGGGGTAAAGGCAGTATCGGGTACAGCTGGGCCATAAAAAAGAGAAGCACCAAGCTGCTCATTCGCCAAGGCAATAGCCGCTTCTATCTCAACCTCTTCATCCCCCAACACGCCACCATCGCCCGCATGAGGATTCAATCCCAAGACAACCGCGTGCGTAAAAGGATGGGCGCGTGCAAGTCGCACCAAAAAATCGGCCAGTGTTGTGCGCTCAATCCTGCTAGCAACTTCTCTTAAAGGAATATGCTCGGTAAAAAGAGCGACCCAAAGCCTCTCGCACCCAAGCATCATAATCGCATCACGATCATAGCGCCAACGAAGATAATCGGTATGGCCTTTAAAGGAGATATTAGCTAACTCCCAAGCCTTTTTATGGATCGGAAGCGTCACCACCCCATCAACCTCACCACGATCACAAAGATCCAAAGCCTGCACAAACGATGCAAAGCTCTCGCGACCCGCCTGCATAGATACCACGCCTGGCGAAATCTTGATATAACCCCCTCCCATGCAGCTAAAATCATCAGGAAGCGTTAATCCTAACAACTCTGCCCCCTCTTTAGCCACCTCAGGTGCCACACAATAGAGTGGATGAACGATCTTTTTGATGATATGATGGGCGCGTAATGCTATCTCAAGCCCAACCCCATTAAGATCTCCGATACTAATCGCCAGTCGCTTCATCGTCTGACTAATTCTTTCATCTCGCGCACCGCACGCTCAAGTCCAGTAAAAATACTTCGCGCGATGATGCTTTGGCCGATATTAAGCTCTTCAATTTCAGTGATAGCAACAATAGGGAGTACATTGACATAATTTAGACCATGCCCTGCCGCAACCCGCAACCCTAACGACCTTGCTCTTGCTGCTGCTTCGTTGATACGCTTTAGCTCTTGCTTGAGTGCCTCTTTTAGCTCTTGTCGGCTTAATTGAAGCGAAGGGATCGCGTAGCGGGTGTTGGCTAAGCCACCATAGAGCATCGCATGAAGATTGGCATATCCTCCTGTGTGAAATTCAACCCAGCTTGCACCCAACGAGGCACTCCTCTCAACAGCCTCGCACGAGGGTTCGATAAAAAGCGATACCTCAACATCTCGTGCGTGTAATCGCTCAATCGCCTCCTTGATGCGCCCCTCTTGGCGCTCAACATCCAAACCACCCTCCGTTGTCACTTCCTCACGCTTCTCAGGCACGATTGTCGCACGCGAAGGAGAAAGCTCTGCGATGATTTTGATGATAGAGGGCTCTGGGGCACATTCGATATTCACAGGCAAGCGGGCAAGTTCGACAATACGCTTGGCATCCTCATCATGAATATGGCGACGATCCTCGCGCAAATGGATCGTAATCTGATCGGCTCCAGCCAAACGAACAACCCCTAACGCCTCTAAAATATCGGGATCATTAACGCGTCTGGCCTCTCGTAATACAGCGATATGATCGATGTTAACCCCCAAGAGCATCCACACCTCCAAAAACAAAGTTGGCAGATTGTACCAAAAATGGGGTACAACTTCGCTATGGTCACTACAATCATGATCGTACGATAGCGGCTTCATGGGCGCATCAACACCAACAATCTAATAAGATTGTGATGTCGATTGTGGTAAACTATCCTGTAAAAAAGGATAGTGAGTGATCGGGATTGATCTGGGCTCTAATACTTTGCGCATCGTTCAACTTGATTGCGCAACAGGTCAAAAAAGAGCAACATTTGAGAGGATTGTCCGCACTGCCGAGGGGCTCGTCGCTACAGGCACGATCAGCAACGAGGCAATTAAGAGAATTATCCAAACCCTCCTTGACTCCCGCTCAGTCATCGACTACAACGACCGCCTTCGCGCCGTTTGCACCGAGGCGATGCGTCGCGCAACCAACAGTGCCCAGGTACTCGAGAGTATCAATCACGCCACGGGTATCCTTTTTGAGATCATCGATCCTCATGAAGAGGCGCGCCTAACGGCATTGGCTGTTCGAAAAGCATTAGGAGATCCTGACTATCCTTTTGTGCTTGTCGATATTGGCGGAGGCTCAACGGAGGTGATCTTCTCAGCAGGCAACACCCTTCTTACCGAAAGCTTTCCTATTGGCATCCTGACCCTAACTCAATCATGCCCCTCGCCAGAAGAGAGACACCAGGCCCTCATCTCATTCACGCAACGCCTCACCCCATTTTTAACAAACATAACCACGACTCACCAAGCGCCACGATATTTTGTCTCAACCGCGGGCACGCCCACAACTTTAGCCGCCATGAAGCTGGGAATGGATCATGCGTCGTATGATCCTCAACGCATCAATGGCAGCGTGATCGATCGACACGATATTCTTGTTCAAAAAAAGCGATTACTTGCACTCGATCCAACAGAGCGCGCCAAACTTGTGGGTGTTGGGCGTGAAGATCTGATTTTGACGGGCATAGAGATTTTTGAAACGATCCTGCAAGCTACAGGATTTGACGCCTCAATCGTTATCGATGATGGATTGCGTGAAGGGGCAGCTCTTTCGGCCTGCATGGAGAGGCAAGGATGATCAAGGGACGGCTTGGACGCGCTATCGCGACTAATAGCTCAGGTATCCTTGCCTCGCGGCTTACTGGATTTGCCCGCGATATGACAATGGCATCGATTCTTGGTGCTAATATCTGGTCAGATATCTTCTTTGTTGCTTTTAAGTTTCCCAACCTCTTTCGCTCTCTCTTTGCCGAGGGTGCTTTTAGCCAAGCCTTCATCCCAAGCTACGCCGCCAGTCGCCACAAAAGCCTCTTTTCAGCCTGGACACTTTCGCGACTATTGATGATCATCCTTTTTTTATCGCTTATCATTACCCTCTTTGCGCGTGAAGCGGCCTATCTGCTCGCCTGGGGCTTTTCACCTGAAAATCTTGACCGAGCAGCTCCGCTAATCGCTATTAATTTCTACTACCTCGATCTGATCTTTGTCATGACCTTTTTGGCTGCCTTGCTCCAATACCGCCGCCATTTTGCGACAACCGCGTTCTCGACCGCACTTCTTAATCTAAGCATGATTGCCGCCCTTTTCTTAGCTCACGCTCAAGAGGCGCAGACGGTTGTTTGGTATCTTTCGTGGGGGGTGTTGGCTGGCGGGGTGTTGCAGGTAGCTGTGCATCTATGGGCTGCTAAAAAGCGGGGGATTGTTAGGCTTTTGTGCGTGGGATTTGCTCGATTGTGGCGAGGCGAAAAGGCAAGCGAGGATAGTCGCCGCTTTATCAGAGGTTTTCTGCCATCAATGATTGGCTCTTCAACGCAACAGCTCTCTGCCTTTATCGATACGATCTTGGGAACCTTTCTTGTGGCTGGTAGCATTAGTTGGCTCTACTATGCCAATCGTATCTTTCAGTTGCCTTTAGCTCTCTTTGCCATTGCCACAGCCACCGCCCTCTTTCCCATGGTTGCTCGGGCTATCGCTAATAACGATGAGGCACAAGCGCTTCAACTAATGGCCAAAAGTTTTTGGCTCCTCCTCTTGCTTCTATCGCTGGCTGCATTGGGCGGGATCATCCTCTCGCAAGAGATTATCTGGCTACTCTTTGAACGCGGAGCTTTTGATCGAACCGACACACTTGAAACCGCTTTTGCGATGCAGATGTACCTGTTGGGGCTTATCCCCTTTGGACTGGCCAAAATCTTCAACCTCTGGCTTTATGCCCACCATCGCCAGGCCGAAGCAGCAAAAATTTCTGCCCTTGCCTTAGGGGGGAATATCCTCCTTTCACTTCTACTTTTTAAGCCACTCGGTGCTGGTGGATTGGCATTGGCGGGGAGCTTAACGGGCGTTGTTTTACTGACGATGACCACACGACTTTTTGGGTGGGGGCGTTTAGCTTCTTTGTTGCTCGATCGTCGCGCTCTTTGGCTGATAGCAGCTCTTATAGGCGAAGCGCTCCTTCTTTATCCTCTTCACCTCTGGCTGTTAAGCTATTTAGGGTTATGAGGTGGCAACTGCCCTTTCGACCCGATTGCGTCCGTTCTTTTTGGCCCGATAGAGTGCCTCATCGGCCTGTGTGTAGAGCAGATCAGGATTAACTGTTTGGCCACCCCTTGCCACCACAAAACCAAACGAGGCCGTAACAACACCCGCGCCATTGAGTCGATGCTCAATATTGCACTCTTGAATCTGGCGGCGCATGCGCTCAAGAAATGCCATCGCCCCATCTGTGTCGGTATCGGTACTGACGATGGCAAACTCCTCACCTCCCAAACGATAAGCCACATCTTGCCCTGGACGACAAGAGTCGCGCAAAATCTTACCAATGGTGCGTAAAACCTCATCCCCTTGGATATGTCCATAGGTGTCGTTATACTTTTTAAAGTTATCAACATCAAGAATTGCAAACATCAGTGGCTTACCTGAATGCGCAGTGCGCTTAAGCAGGCGCGGTAGATAGTCGTTAAAGTGACGACGATTAAAGAGTCGCGTCAAGGGATCGGTAATCGAGAGCTCTTCAATACGCTCAACCTGTGCCAACAAGCGCATGGATCGCATAACACGCGCAAGAAACTCCTCTTTTCCCGTCTTTTTAGAGACCAGGTCATCGGCACCACTCTTGAGAAACCGCGCCGCAAGCCCCTCTTTTTCAGATGCAGTAATGGCCAGCACTCCCATCTTGCTCGAGGGGTAGTTTTGTCTAAGTACAGTGATCATTTCTAACCCATCCATCACTGGCATATTATAATCGGTGACAACCAGTCTCGTCTCAGGATGTTCTGCAAGTTTAGCTAACCCTTCTTTGCCATCTTTTGCTTCATAAACCTCAGGAAACAAAGGCGAGAGAAAGCTGCGCACAAGGCGCCTGGAGACAATACTATCATCACAAATAAGAGCTTTATGACGCCTCGTAAAGCAAAGTGCCTCCAAAACAGTCAGCAAATATTCAAAAGAGTCGGCATTGTCTTTAAGGACATAATCGACGATTGGCTTGGTATTGATGCGCTGGCGCAGCTCTTCATCCATATTTGCAGTCAATACAATCGTAGGGATACCGTGCGATAGCACCAAGTCAACAATTTCATCATCATGAGTATCAAGCAGATCAAGATCGACAATCGCAGCAAAAAAGGAGCCATGTTCTTGGATTCTATCACGCGCTTCAGCTAGGCTCGTAGCCATAACAGGCTCGTACACTTCCGCTGTGCCTAAGGTCTTCGCAACCAATTTTAGCGTGATTATATTATCATCCACAATCAGAACTTTCAACCAAGCTCCCTTTTCTATGGTTATAAGAGCATATTAATATCATAATAGACTATCTTTTATTAAACAAACATAATTCAACCAAGCTATGTTAAAATTCACCTATCACTCGATGAAGGAGCCCCGTGGTTCTCTTTAACTCTGCCACACGCACGAAAGAACCTTTGCAAACGCTTAGAGAGGGTGAGGTACGCCTCTATCTTTGCGGTCCAACCGTCTATGATGATGCCCATTTAGGACATGCCCGTAGCGCCGTTGCCTTTGATCTACTCAGGCGCGTACTACGCGAAGAAGGATACCGTGTTATCATGGCACGCAATATCACCGACATTGACGATAAAATCATCGCCAAAGCCGCGCGCGAGGGTGTGAGCGTCAAAGAGATCGCCGAGCGCTACACAGCACGCTATCATGCCGAGATGGATCAACTGCGCGTTGAGCGCCCAGAGATCGAACCAAAGGCCACAGAGTCGCTTGATGAGATGGTTGCCTTGATTGAGCAACTTCACACCAAAGGAGTCGCTTACCATCTACCCAATGGCGACTGGTATTTTGATACCGCCGCTGATAGTGCTTATGGCTCTCTCTCTGGTCGGCGTGATGATGAGGAGAGCCAACATCGCATTACTCATGAGATAGGCAAAAAGAGTCCACGCGACTTTGCCCTTTGGAAAGCTTCCGATGATCTTGCCACGACCTTTGCCACACCCTTAGGTCGAGGGCGCCCTGGCTGGCATCTTGAATGTTCAGCCATGATCAAAAAACACCTTGCGATCCCCGATGCTCCCTATCAAATCGACATCCATGGCGGTGGTGGCGACCTCTTTTTTCCCCATCACGAAAATGAGGCGGCACAGACACGCTGCGCCTATAACCAACAACTCGCACGCTATTGGGTTCATAATGGCTTTGTCACGATCAATAATGAAAAGATGTCAAAGAGCTTAGGCAATAGCTTCTTCCTCAAAGATGCCCTGGTGCGCTATGACGGCGAGGTGCTACGCAACTACCTCATCGCTACCCACTACCGCGCCCATTTTAATTTTTCCGAAGAGGATCTACTTAAGTCAAAAAAACGGCTCGATCGACTTTATAGGCTCAAACGACGCCTAGGCACATCCAAACCCTCCCAGCCCGATGAGGCCTTCAAAACAGCCTTCATGGCAGCCCTTGCGGATGATCTTAATATCTCTGTTGCTCTCGCTGAAGTTGAGGCGATGATCGTACGCGCCAATGAGGCATTAGATGCCTACCCCAAAGACAAAGAGCTTAAGGCGACAATCGCTGCCAACTTAGAGCTCGTTGCCCGTGTGTTGGGTATCGGATTACATTCGCCAACCACCTACTTCCAGCTGGGTGTCGATGAGGCTCAACAAGAGCGCATCGCTACCCTCATTCATGAGCGCACCGCTGCCAAAAAAGCCAAAGATTTTGCCCGTGCTGATGCGATCAGAGCCGAATTGGCAGCATCAGGTATCGCACTTATGGATACACCTGAAGGAACAATCTGGGAAAAAGTTGAGGATGAGTCGTGAGAGGGGCACTACGGTGATCGATCCTGTTATTCGTCGCTTCCTCGGTTATGCTACAATCTATGGACGTCAGATTTTTTTAGCGATTGTCGGGATGCTCTTAGTTGCCATAGGCACAAGTGGTTCGGCGTGGCTTGTTAAACCGATGCTTGATGAGATTTTTATCAACAAAGACCTCGCCATGCTCACCCTTGTCCCTATCGGCATTATCTTAGCCTATGCCGCCAAAGGCATCGGGCGTTATATCCAAACTTACTACACCAACTACATCGGCCAAGATATCCTCAGGCGCCTACGCGATGAGCTTCTTTCTACCCTTATCTCTTTGGACCTGGCATTTCATCGTCGCCACCACTCTGGTGAGCTTATTAGTCGCCTCACCAATGATGTCAACCGCGTCCAACAGATTGTTGCTAATATGCTTCCTGATCTTGTGCGTGAAGGGATCACAGCTATCGCACTACTGGTTGTCGTCATCTCGATGAGTCCCAAACTTGCCTTTTACGCACTCATTGTCATGCCCTTAGCGATTATTCCTTTGGCTAAACTTGCCAAAAAGATGAAACGTCTCTCAAAGGCAACGCAACTCTCCATCTCTGATCTAACGGCCAGACTCTCCGAAATTTTTAGCAATCTCGAGATCATCAAAGCAAATGCGACCGAAACATTTGAAAAGGCGCGTTTTGCCGCAACCAACCGCGACTACTTCCGCCTGACGATGAAAAGTGTGCGCACCAATGAGCTTACCAGCCCCCTGATGGAGATTTTAATCGCGATTGGTGTTGCTGCTGTTGTGACTATTGGAGGTCGTGAAGTGATCAATGGGACACTCACTGTCGGAAGCTTCTTTAGCTTTTCAACTGCCCTTGTGATGCTCTATACTCCGATTAAAAAGATCACACAGATTCACAATAAAATGCAAGAGGCAATTGCATCTGGCGAGAGGATTTTTGAGATCCTCGATGAACGACCAACAATCGTCAGCGGCCCCTATCCCCTCATTGAGCCCATCCGACGCATTACCTTTGACAAGGTCACCCTCGCCTATGGCAACCACATCGCGCTACGCGATATCTCACTTGAGGTTTTAGTCGGGGAGAAAATCGCGCTTGTGGGTGATAGTGGCGGTGGCAAAAGCTCACTTGTTGCTCTTCTTGTTCGCTTTTATGACCCAACAGAAGGGAGAGTTTTGCTAAATGATCGGCCAATCTCTGACTATACCTTAGAGAGCCTACGCAAAAAGATCGCGATGGTGACGCAACGAATTTTTATTTTTAACGACACCGTCGCCGCCAATGTCGCCTATGGCGAAGAGCCCGATGAGGCACGCATCGAAAAGGCACTTAAAGAGGCCAATGCTTGGGAGTTTGTAAGTAACCTTCCCCAGGGCATCTATACCGTCTTAGAGGAGGCAGGCAGTAACCTATCAGGTGGCCAGCGCCAGCGTATCGCCATTGCGCGCGCTCTTTATAAAGAGCCTGAGTTGCTGATTCTTGATGAAGCAACAAGTGCCCTTGACAATACAAGCGAAGCAGCGATCCAAGAGGCACTTGCGCGACTAACAGAAGGAAAGATCACCTTTGTTATCGCCCATCGTCTCTCAACCATCCGCGACTGCCATCGTATCGTCGTTCTTAAACGAGGCAGAATCCTTGATATCGGGAGCCACGATGAGCTACTTCAACGCTGCGAAGAGTACCGACACCTCAATAGGAAACTCACATGACGCTCCTATTCGTCGAAGATGATACCCTCTTTGCCCAAACACTGATCGATTTTTTAGAAGAAGAGGGGCATACGGTTCTTTGGGCGCCCAATGCCACAAGAGCTTTCGAGCTTTCATGTCGTCCGCACGATCTTTTGATCCTTGATCTTTATTTGCACGAAGAGCGAGGGGATCGATTGCTTGCTGAGTTGCGCGCATCAGGTAATGATCGTCCGGCGCTCTTTCTTACCTCAGCGACCGATCCTAATCAAGCGATTGCCTGTCTTGAGGCGGGTGCGGATGATTATATCAGAAAACCGTGTGATCTCTTTGAGCTTAATGCGCGCCTGAAGGGGCTAATGCGCCGCTACTATAAGAGTGTGGATCAGCTGATTGAGCTATGGCCTGGTTACACCTTCAATCCCGCAACAGGCGATCTTTACATCGATGGGAAAATCCAGATCATGAATGCCAAAGAGCGCCAACTCCTATCTTTATTGGTGCGCGAACGAGGACGAACTGTCAGTTATGAGGCCATTAGCGAAGCGCTTTGGGGAATTGAGCGTGAACCCAGTTTTGGCGCGCTGCGCGTCTATATCAACACCCTCAAAAAAATCATCGGCAGCGAACGCATCATCAATGTCCGCGGTGAGGGATATATAATCATTTAATCGCCTAAATCCTATACCCAAAGAAACCAACACCCAAAACCTCATGAAATTTTCTCCCTCTTTTTAAACCCCCATCAATTTGCGAACTTTTTAGCAAAAGCCGATTTAGTCGTAGTTAAGAAATGGTTAGCTAAACTTCATACAGTTAAAAGTTCTTTGACAATTTGGCTCTTTTCCTACCTGATCCGACCGTAAGGGGATTGGGTTTATCAGTGGGTTTAAGGATCAAGAGTTAAGGCAATCTACGCATCTCAAAATAGAGGCACTAACATCGAGTGGTAAAATGGAAGGGTGGTTTTGTCCTGTAAAAGGGGGGTATATCAAACACCTTTTGAAGCTTGAAAGAAGTATCAGAATCGGCGAACATAAGCTAACAAAGCCGAAAAGTGAGCGATACAGTAAAGATAGAAGAGCTAAGTAATAAAGCGCACTAGTCTGCTTACAAATCTTTGATAAAGTTATTCTTTTTATGCAAGCTCCCTGCGCATCTTATCGATGGTTAATGTAGATTCTTTGCCCTCTTTGATACCCAGTGAGCGCTTTTTGCTACCGCAAGATAGAGTGAATCGAAATAAAACTCAAGAGTTTTGGCGACGATTTACGATTTTTTCTCACCCAGCTTGCGAGAAAAAAGGTCAAGCTCTTTGGTTAGTTGCTCTGGGATTGTAAGGTCAGCTTTTGGGCCTTCATGTTCCTATCCTCTTTTTGATATGGATATCATACCATATTTTTTGCTTCTATTTTTTCTCCTGCGCACTTATTATATACGCATGATGGTAGTCTTATTGACCTTTCAAAGACGATAGCAAAAGGAGCTTTGGTCGCACAAAAGACAAGGGTTTGGCTACGCTTTTAAGCTTCTTTTGAAAGCAAAAACTCGTCGATTGGTCGCACAAAAGACAAGGGTTTGGCTATGCTTTTAAGCTTCTTTTTAAAGCAAAAACTCGTCAATTGGTTGAATGTGGATCGTTCTTCCATCTTTGTGGATCGTTTCAAGAGTATCGTAGGTAATAAGATACCCTTCGTTGAGATCAAGCTTTTTCATGAAGATTTCTAACCCCTCAAATTCGCGTTTTCGTACTCTTTCATCATTGAGTGAATAAGAGACCTGATAAAGCTTCCCATCAACATAAAAATCGCACTCTTTGTTTTCTAAAAGATAGGTAACCTCTTGGCCACTCCAGTGGTTACAGACAGCATTTTCAAGCATCGTCCCATGGTTTCGCTCAGGCGAAATCCCTAAATTTAAAAAACCCTGATCGCTAAGGTAGAGCTTTTTGGGGGAGTTGATTTGGGCGGTCAGTTTCGTATGATAACGGCTGATGCGTCGAATCAAAAAATTATCCTCAAAATAATCGACATACTCCTTGACCGTTTTGGGATCCATCGATAGCTTTCTGGCAAGCGTCGCATAATTGATTGTGGTCGCTGCGTTTGAGACAATGTAGTAAAAAAGATCGCGAATCGCGCCACTATTCTTGATACTATATCGCGGCACAATATCTTTGAGGATAATATCCTCAGCAATGTTTTTAAGGTACTCTCGTTTGACATGGGGGTTGTCGTTAGAGAAGACCGAATAGTACCCACCCCACTGAAGGTATTCATCCAACGCCCGCCTAATCTCAATGCGATAGCGCGCACGCTCAAGGCGTGTTGCATACGGTATTCCCTTATAGGCAAGAAACTCTCTAAAAGTAAAGGGAGTTAGAGTAAGTTTAAGAACCCTCCCCGTTAGCATCGTTGCATAGGAGGATGTCAGCAGTGAGGAGTTTGATCCTGTGATAATGAATTTGATAGTGCTGTTTTCGTAGCGGGATTTGATGAAAACTTCCCAGTGGGAAAATACCTGTATTTCATCAATAAAGAGATAAATCCGCTCGTTCATATCGGGATTGGCGATTTTTAGATAGTTCTCATAGATTGTATCCAGAAAGGTTGGATCGTTTTTATAGGGGATAAAAGAGGGTTTTTCGAGATTGATAAAAAAGATATTTCGTGGGTTTGTTGTTGGCAGTAGTGAGCGGATCATCAGCTTTGCAAGGGAGCTTTTCCCGACACGCCTAGCCCCAAGGATAGCAATCACCTCTTTGGAGTTCATAAAATCCATCGCCACAGCAAGTTTTTCTCTGGGGGTGTATTCGGGGTAAGGATTTAAGCTATACCAATGGGGATTGTCGTCTATTAGAATAGAATCCATCATAACAAAGCCTTTTATGGAATGTATTCCATAATTTTACCATAAATAGCTTCATTTACCACCCATCAGCCATCAACCCTCGTTTTTCATGGTAGGTAATTTTTAGTTGCACCGTGCAACTTCATCCTAATTTTTTCGTAATTACTATTGATGTTCTGAAGGTGCTCAACAATAAAAAAGAAGGGGTCAAAAATGTTGCCTAAGGTTACAAATCAGGTGGGAATAATGGAGGATGGTTTTTCTGTCTTAACAAATGGGGGCAGTATAATGTCTGACTCTCTGTAAACCTGCTCTTCTTTATATGTCTCTCCTTGCTTCTTGTAGAATATTGTAGCAGAAACTGTTAGGTTTAGGTGGTTTGATTTTTGGGGAGTGGACACTTTATCTTGAAAAGTTCGCAAATCACAAAAAGAAATGTCCAAAAAAGCTAAAGAGAGCACTTTTTGAAAAAGTGCAACTTAAGAATATCGACTCTATCGTACTTCCTAAAAGCCAAAAAATCAAAAGTTCGTAAATCGTTTTTTCCTATTGGCTCAAAAGGGGATTTGCGAACTTTTTTCAAGCCTGTTTTGACCAAAAATGGCCTTTTTGGGTCAAAAAAGTTCGCAAATCAATTGGGGGATTAGACAACCCCCTGCTCGTACTGCGCACGTTGGCGCTCTTTTTCGATTCTTTTGCGCTCTTTTTCGGCAAGTTTTGCTTTGGCTTTTGCGATATCATACCCCAACCAAATCAATAGGGGCGAAGCCATATAGATCGAGCTATAGGCACCGATAATAACGCCGATAAGCATCGCAAAACTAAAGCCATGGATGATCTGTCCACCAAAGAGATAGAGTGTTAGCACGACAAAAAAGACTGTGACAACCGTCAAAACAGAACGCGAGAGTGTCTCGCTGACACCCTCATTAATCAACACCGCCAGATTATAGCTTGCCTGCGGTTTGGCCTCAACGATCTTTTCACGAATACGGTCAAAAATAACAATTGTATCGTTAATCGAGTAGCCCAAAATCGTCAGCAACGCCGCCAACACCGTCAAGTCAAACTCGACCTCAAAGAGTGAGATCATCCCGGCAGTGATGATAATATCGTGTACCAATGCCAAAATAGCCGCAACACCAAAACGCCACTCAAACCGAAATGCTGTGTAGATCATGATCCCAAGCACCGTCAAGGCAAGCGCCATGATCCCCTTCTCTGTCAGCTCTTTACCGACTTTGGGCCCGACCATATCAACGCGTCGAATCTCAAAACTACCAGTTCCTGCCAGCGCCGCATGGACTTCATCGCCGATATCTCTTCCCATAGTTGTCGAGCTTTTTTTAAGCCGCAAAACAATCTCTTCAGGAGAGCCAAACTCCTGAATCTCGACATCGCCAATTGGCGTTTGGCGAAGATGGTTTCTCAGCTCTTCGATGACAACGGGGCGATCATAGCGCACTTGAACAATCGTTCCCCCAGCAAAATCGATCCCGAAAACAAATCCTTTGGTGAGGATCAACCAAATTGATAGCATAACAACCATCATCGAGGCGCTAAAGATGACTTTGTTAAGCCTCATAAAATCATAAACGCGCCCTTGCTTAAAAAGTTCCATTACGCCCTCTTCCCTGGCAATGTAATGCCAAACCATGCTTGCATATTTCGGCTTTTTTCGATTTTGGGCATCAGTACCTCAAAGATCCCTCGTGTTCCTAAAATAGCGGTAAACATCGAGACAAGAATACCGATGCCTAATGTAATCGCAAAACCTTTGATCGGACCTGTACCATAAGTATATAAGGCAATAGCAGCAATCAGCGTCGTGAGGTTGGCATCGACAAGCGCGCTCATGGCGTTCTCGTATCCTCCCTCAATCGCCTTTCGAACCGCTACCCCTTCGCGTAAAAGCTCGCGGATGCGTTCATTGATGATGACATTGGCATCAACCGCCATACCAACAATTAACACGATACCCGCCATACCCGGAAGTGTGAGTGTCGCCCCAAAAAGCGCCATCACAGCAACCAACAACACGATATTGGCTAGGACTGCCACATTGGCCACAACGCCCGCAAGTCGATAGTACAACGCCATAAAAGCGACAACCAAAACAAGCCCAGAAATAAAGGCGATCAGGCCATTCATGATACTATCAGCACCCAAACTTGGCCCGACACTGCGCTTTTCAAGAACCTCAACAGGGGCAAGAAGCGCACCACTGCGTAGTGCGATCGCGAGGTCACTTGCCTCTTCAACCGTGTAGCTTCCGCTAATCTGACCGCTGCCACCACCGATACGCTCGCGAATGACCGGCGCTGAATAGACCTTGCCATCAAGAACAATAGCGAGTCGCTTGCCAACATTCTTACCACTAAAATCACCAAAAATCTCCCCGCCAATCGTGTTTAGTGTAAAATTGATTACCGGTTGGTTATTTTGGTCATACCCCACGCGTGCATCAATAAGTTTTGAGCCATCGAGGATGGGGATCTCTTTGAGTAGATAACGAATTTGCGGATTTTTGTAGTCAGGGTAGATAACATCGTGATAGCTTGCCGCCTCTTCGGGGGTCATCACTGGAAGTCGATCGATATGCTCCTCATCAACAGCCATCATCTGCAAATGAGCCGTGCGCGCGATCAAATCACGGATGCGTTGCTCATCTGCCTGTGTCTTGATACCGGGAAGTTCGATATGGATCTTTTCATCGCCAGCACGCGCCACCATCGGCTCTGCAAGGCCAAACTGATCCAGACGGTTGCGAATTGTCTCAACTGCCTGATTAACAGCCTGCTCTTTGATTTTGGCAATTTCAGCCGGCGTGAGTGCTGCTTCGATCACAAGACCATTGACGCGAATATCAAGACCCTCTGTTTTGGCTAAGTGCTCTTTAACCTTTGCCACATCATCCCCATCAATCAGATGAATCTGAAGTGATGTTGCAGATGGGAGAATTTTTTCGACAAGAACCTCTTCTTTCTCGCAATAGTAACTTAGCTCAGAGGCTAATGTTTTAATTTTTGACACAACAGCCTCGTCGCTTTTGACACCCAACAAAAGATAGAGCCCCCCTTGCAAATCGAGGCCAAGTGTGATCTTTACTCCTTCTTTTGTTTGAAGGAATGAGGGCAACGAGAGGAAAAATCCAATAAGCGTAACAATCACAAAGAGAGAAAAACGCCAAGACCGTTTCATTAGGCACTCTTAGCGGGAGTCTCGTCCATTTTTCGAGCAATATAATCTTTAGCGACTTTGACGATAACCCCTTCCTCGTTAAGTTTGACTTTGATATACTCCTCCTCAGCTTTCACCACTTCGCCAATCAATCCACCGGCTGTGATGATCTTATCACCTTTGGTCAAAGCTGCGACCATCTCACGATGGCGTTTGGCCTCTTTTTGCTGGGGTCGAATAACAAGCAGATAGAAGATACCAAAGAGCACAATCAGGGGCAATAACGAGACCAAAACATTGGGCTCTTCGCCACCAGCTAAGAGAAAAGGAGTCAAAGTTGCAAGTGCGATCAGTTGTTTCATCAGCGCTATCCTTTTTGGTTGATAATGATACGAGCCATTTTAGCACCCGCTTACTGATAAGTGCCTTTACAACAGCACTTTTGCTCTCTGCTTGGATCTACCTCGCTTGGGGAGGCATCAGATCGATTTGGATCGAAGGGGTCTTGGCGGTGGTTGGTCTTTGGCTTTGGCTGGGACTTGGAGGTCGTGGCGGGCTGGTGGCCGGTTTTTTTGTCGGGGTTTTTTGGTTTTGGTGGGTGTCGCTAAGTTTTCGCTATTTTGGGATCACCTGGGCTATGCCCTTTGGGATTGTGGGGATAGGTCTTATCTATGGAGTGATTTTTTGGGCAATTGGGCGGCTGAAACTTCCGTTCAAGGCTCTCGCTATTGGCTTAGGCGTGGGTGCGATCTGGCCCTTTGGCTTTAACTGGTTACAGCCTGAACTTCTTATCGATGGGATGACAACCCTCCACTTTCTGCTGATGCTTACCCTCTTAACCATAGGGCGCTACTTCGTTAACAACCGTTCTGTTATGATCACTTCTTTTCTCGCTGCACTTGCGTGTGCCTGGTGGCCAACATCCACATCTTCCCCCCTCGCCCCGTTTCCCATCCAAACCATCCAGACAAACTGGGATCAAGAGATCCTCTGGAGTCCTGAGTATCAAGAGAAGATCGCTGCTGCATCATTGGCCTCGATCGAAAAAGCAGCCGCTTCAGGGGCACGGGTCGTTGTCTTGCCCGAAAGTGCTTTTCCTTTTTTTCTTGAATCTTCACCTGAACGTATCGCCCTGCTTCAAGCCCAAAGTAAACAAATAGCCATTATCGCTGGATCGATTCGACACGAACATAATGCAATCTACAACACCGCTTATCTTTTTGACAAAGGGGTGATGCGACGCATGGATAAGGTTATCCCGGTTCCTTTTGGTGAGGCGACACCTCTGCCTTCATTCTTAACAGATTGGCTCAATCATCTTATCTTTAATGGCGCCCAAGATTATGCCAAAGCCGACCACCCAAGCGATTTTACCATCGATGGGGTAACCTTTCGCAGTGCGATCTGTTTTGAGGCAACGCGACCTGAACTTTATGAGGCGGCTCCTGCCTTCATGATCGCAATCAGTAACAACGGCTGGTTTACCCCATCCCCTGAAGCCGTCATCCAAGAGCGTTTGCTGCGCTACTTCGCGCGCACGCACAAGATCACAATCTACCATGCCACCAACCAAAGCCCCGCCGGGATCATACGATAATTGAGGGGCGTTACGATAGAATAACTCTTATGAGATCAAAAAAACGCATTCTCATCCTCGCAACCGATACCAATGTCGGCAAAACCTATGTCGCCTTAAGGCTCCTTGAGCACTATGCGACCCAAGGTCTACGGGTTGGCGCCATCAAACCGATTGAAACAGGAGTATCTGAGGCAGGCGCACAGGATGGGCGCGCCCTTTGGGAGGCATGCCATCGCCTCAATCCCAATTTTGCTTCCATCACGCTTGATGATGTTGTGCCTATTACCTACCCCCTTCCAGCCGCTCCCGCTGTTGCTTCTGGTTTTATGCCAACGCCGTGGCATAAAATCGAAAAGGCGCTTGATCGTATCGAAGAGGTAAGCGATCTTGTCGTAATCGAGAGCGCTGGGGGTTTGTTGACACCACTTGATGATAAATGGACGATGGTCGATCTTGCAACCAAACTATCGGCTGTAATCCTTCTTGTTGTTCCTGATCGGCTGGGAACAATCAGCCATACCAGCGCCGCTCTTGAAATACTGTCAGCAAGAGCACTTCGAGGCCTTTGGTGCGTTAATCATCATGCCAACCATCATGATTATGCGATCATCACGCGCCCGTGGTTTGAACACCATTACGGCACGATATACCATTTTGAGGAGGATTTGGCTACAATTGCCAAGCTATTATGGGAGGAGCCATGCGCCACTTTTTCATAGCCATGCTATGCTATCTTGCTGGCTGGGGAGCTGAACTTCGTCTGGTTGTGGCCGACTCAAACCTCAGCCGTTCGTGTTGGCAAGAACACCAAGCACAGATCAAATCCCTCTTTGACCAGCTGAGTATTCGCAATCCCTCAACGCTTTTTACTCCCATCACGATGCAACCAGCGCTCAAGGCTGAGCTTCTTCATATCGCTATCATTGAAGAGGAGCTTTTAAGTAGCGATGATCCTGAATGGATGCAACGAATCGAAGCAACACGTGACCTTCCTACCGGTATCATCAGAATAGCCCTCTGTGAGGGGGTCTCGATGCTCTTGTCAAAGAGTAGCTGGGAGAGCCTCACCAATGCCAAAAAATCACAACTCGAACGCCTCGCCAAAGGAGAGTGATGAGACGCCATCTGATTACAACACGCGATTTTAGTAACGAAGAGATCGAATCGATCCTCGAGAATGCGGCACGTTACCTTGACGAGGTCCATCGCGACACTCTTGCTGGTCACATCGTCATTAATATCTTTTTTGAAAACTCCACCCGCACCAGAAGCTCGTTTGAAGTCGCTACCAAACGACTTGGGGGTGAGGTTGTTAATCTCGATATCTCGACAAGCTCGACAAGCAAGGGCGAGACTCTTTTTGATACCGCTACCAATCTTGATGCGATGGGCCCCTCAGCGATCGTCGTTCGACACAAAAACAGTGGCGTTCCAGAGCTACTTGCACGCCATGTTCGGGCGAGTATCATCAACGGGGGTGATGGCGCTCATGCCCATCCTACACAAGCTCTGCTTGATCTTTTTACCCTCAAGCAGCGTTTTGGTGACCTGAGGGGCAAAAAAATCGCTATTATCGGTGATATCAAAAACTCACGCGTAGCTAACAGTAACATCGAACTACTCCCTCGTTTTGGGATGGAGGTGATCCTCGTAGGACCCCCCCACTTCTTGCCTGCTTATGATCTGCCCAAATTCACCCGTCCTGAGGAGATTATCGATAGCGTCGATGCGATCATGAGCCTCAGAACTCAAACAGAACGCCATGCACAGCCTATCTATGCCAGCTTGCGCGATTATGGCCACCACTACTGTATCACCAAAAAACTTGTCGGCGATCGTGATATTGCAATCTTGCATCCTGGACCTATTCATCGAAATATCGATATCGATGATGCCATGCTTGCTGATCCCCGCTCTCTCGTCCTCGCGCAGGTGCGCAATGGCGTCGCAGTTCGTATGGCAATTTTGGAGAAACTGATCAAGGGATGATCGAGACGATCAATAGATTAGGGCAATCAAGAACTCCTTTTTTTTTCCTCATCGACTTTGAGTGTCGCCATCCTCTGATCCTTCCAGCCGATCAGCTTGATGATTCGATTCGCTTTAAGATCGGATCAAAAGAGTGGCGCAACGATTTAGCTCCGATACCCCCACGTCCCGATCTGATTCCATTACGAACAAGTAAGAGTGATTATTTAGCCAAGTTTCATCAACTTCAAGAAGAGATTCGCGCTGGCAACAGTTATCTATGCAATCTTACAACTGCTACTCCCCTTGCGTGCAGCGCATCAACTGAGGCGATCTATAGCTGGGCCGAGGCTCCTTATAAGCTGTGGCTGCGCGATCGGCTGGTTCTCTTCTCTCCTGAACCATTTGTTCGCATCCAAAACAATCGCATCTATACCTATCCGATGAAGGGAACCATTGATGCCTCGCTTCCCGATGCCGCTACGAAGCTTCTCTCTGATCCTAAGGAGCTGGCTGAGCATACGATGACGGTTGATTTGCTGCGCAATGATCTTTCGATTGTGGCCAAGAGGGTGCGCGTCCAGCGATTTCGCTATCTTGAAAAGATCAACAGCGCCAGGGGTTCGTTACTACAGACAAGCTCTGAAATTAGCGGAGAGCTTCCTGAGGATTGGCAAGACCGATTAGGCGAGATCATCACCCATCTTTTGCCTGCTGGAAGTGTTTCAGGAACCCCAAAACGACGCACGACACAGATTATCGCTGAGATTGAAGGGGAGGCACGAGGCTATTTTACAGGGGTTTTGGGATGGTATGAGGATGGATTCTTAGAGAGTGGCGTTGCGATTCGCTATATCGAAGAGCGGCCTGAGGGTCTTTTTTATCGCAGCGGTGGCGGCATCACTGCCGATAGCGATCCGGACAAGGAGTATGATGAGCTTATCGCCAAAATCTACCTCCCCACTGCTTGAAACCCTTCTTGTGCGTGATGGAGAGGTGCAACATCTTTCGTGGCATCGTAAGCGAATGGAACGCTCATGTCAGCTTCTTTTCAACGCACCACCACCTATCCTCGACCTCCAACCACCCCAAGGTTTTAGTGGACGATGCCGTGTCATCTATGATACAACGATCCATAGTATCGACTACTTTCCCCTCACACCACGCACATTTCAACGCTTCGCCCTTATCGAGGCAGCGCCGACATATAACCACAAATATGCCAACCGCAGTGAACTTGACGCCCTCAAAGCCTCTTATCCTGATGCTGATGAAGTAATCATCGTCACTAGCGGAGTCTTAACCGACACGACTATTAGCAATATCGCCCTCTTTGATGGGCGCCATTGGCTAACACCCGATACCCCACTTTTAGAAGGAACGACACGCGCCAGACTTCTTGATGTAGGCTTCTTGCATCCTGCACGACTCACACCTGCCAATCTTTACGAGGCATCAGGATTTGCAATGATCAATGCCCTTTTAGGATTTTATCCCATCACTAATCCCCATTTTATCACGACAAAGGAGCGAACATGAGGCGATTCGTGGTACTATTTTTGCTTGTTGTAGGTACACTTTGGGGAGCCGTCAACATCAATACCGCCAGCGTCGATGAATTGATGACGATCAAGGGAATTGGCAGAAAAAAGGCAGAGGCAATTATTGCCTATCGCACCAAAAACCGCGGCTTTCGTTCCAAAGAGGAGCTGATGGTCGTTCGCGGTATCGGCCCCAAACTTTTTAAGAAGATCAAAGACCAAATAGAACTTGAGGGACCATGATTCAAAAACTTCTCAAAAACCCCAATTATAGACCGCTTGCTACAAAACATATGATGGAGTTTGTCACTCTCTTGTTGGAGGAGGGGATCGAATTTGGGATTATTATCGATGCGCCCCATGTCACATTTGACCCACCTCTTCCACCCGAGATTGCCTCGAACCTCGTCGGGATGACCCACTTTATCCTCGGCGGCTACTCATTTGAATCAGCCTATATCCAAGATCGTACCCTTCATTTTGAGGCGGGATTTGGTCCTAATAATTTTGCTTCTCATGTCAGTGCCCCACTTGAGGCCATTGTACATATCGTCATCGACGAGATGGTTGTTCATCTTAATTTCGCAGCTACCCTGCTTACGAAACTACCAACCGATGCCAGGTTAACAGGTAGCGAAGACCACTCGCTTAAAAGCTTCCTCTCAAATCCTGAAAACCAAAAGTTCCTGCGCCCTTAACGACGCAGGTTCAAGAGGTGACCGACGACACTATTAATATAAGCGTCGTGTTTGCGCTCTTTGAGATAGGCGATGTAGAGTTTTCGCGTAATCTTGCCCCCTTTAACGCGAGCCTCGAAAAGCTGTCCATTTTTAAGCTCCTCTTCAATCACAAAACGAGAGATAATCGAAACATAAGGAGCCGCTTCGTCTTTGGGGCTGTACATGACAGTATGTTTGACGGCTGTTGAGTCTGAGAGCGTTGAGCGAACATTAAAACCATCCATATCATAAGGAAGCCCACACTCCTCAAGTGCCTCGCCCACAATTTTCTTCGTATGGCTACCATCTTCGCGACAAATCCAGTTAAAAGTCTTCATCTGCTCTGGCTTGACTGTTTTAGGAAGAGGTTGGTTACTGAAAAGGACTAACTCATCCTCCATCCATTCGCGATAGATAATTCCATCACGAAAAACAGGGCTTTCGATAAGTGCCATGTCGCATTTATTGTTAAGTAAATCCTCAATGGCTTGTTCGGATGATTTGATATTGATATAGACTTCATTATTGATACTCTCTTTAATCGCTGCCAGGTAATGGGGCAGAACATAGCCACCAATCGTAAATGAGGCACTTACGACAAATGAAAGCTCTTTGTGGAAGATCTTCATTAGCTCTTTTTCGGCACTAATCAGGCACTTTTCAAGCTTTAAGGCTGTTCTATAGAGCTCCTCCCCCTCTTTCGTCAAGATAATTCCATTTTTTTTGCGCTCAAGAATGCGCGCTTGCAGATACTCTTCGATATACTTAATCTGCTGCGTTACCGCCGGCTGACTCACACCGAGCTTCGCTGAAGCCTTTGAAAAACTGCGTTCACGTGCTACTGTTAAAAATGTCATCAATTTATTAAAATCGCTCAACATTACCGATCCTTATTGATTATTACTATATTATAACATAATTTAATTTTAGAATCAAGAGATATAACTTTTCCTTTTTATCAAAATTCTATCGATTTTTTGCTATGATTGCGTATGCAAAGATCCAAACCCCACTCGATTGACGAACTACTTGATGCGCTCAACCCAAGCCAGCGCGAGGCTGCCACCACAGTTGATGGTCCGCTTCTTGTCTTAGCTGGCGCAGGCAGCGGCAAAACAAAAACCATCACGGCACGCCTTGCCTATCTTCTTTCGTTAGGGATCGATCCACAATCGACACTAACACTCACCTTCACTAATAAAGCAGCAGCCGAGATGAGACAGCGAACGGTAGCATTATTGGGCACACTCCCCTATCCGCCCCTCTTGGCGACTTTTCACCGTTTTGGCCTTCTCTTTTTGCGCAGCCACATCACCAAAATGGGTCGCCCCGCTACCTTTGTCGTCATCGATAGCGACGACCAAAAGCGCCTTGTCAAACATGCTGCTGATGAACTAACAGCCAACTTACTCTTAGCAGCAATTTCACGCTACAAAAATCGACTCATCACCCCCGATGAGGCGCTTGCGGAGGCTGACAAGCTCTCTGGAGAAGCTAGACGCAAAGCTTTGATGGCAGCGCAAGCGTTTAAGGATTACCAAGAGGCGCTTCGACGCCAAAATCTTGTCGATTTTGATGACCTTCTTTTGCTCTCCTACCAGCTATTAGAGGCAGACCCCGTCTTCGCTGATGAGATCAGCCGCCAATATACCTTTCTCATGGTCGATGAGTATCAAGATACCAACCATCTGCAATTTAGGTTGTTGCAAAAACTGGCAGGAAGCCATCATAACCTTTGTGTCGTGGGTGATGATGATCAGAGTATCTATGGTTGGCGCGGGGCTGATGTGGGCAATATTCTCGCATTTCGTGATCACTTCCCAGAAGCTAAAATCATTAGACTTGAAGAGAACTATCGCTCTACGCCACAAATTCTGGAAGTTGCCAACCGTCTTATCGATGTCAATACAAATCGTCTGGGTAAAACACTTCGTCCCACCCATCCCGAAGGTGCGCCTGTTAGGCTGATTGAGAGCGAGGATGAACGGCTTGAGGGGGATCGTATTGCCCGCGAGATCAAAGAGCTCTTGCAGCGAGGCGTTCGACCCGAAGAGATCGCCATTCTCTTTCGACTCAATGCCCTTTCTCGATCATTAGAGGAGGCATTATCGCGAGAGAAGATCCCTTTTAAGCTTGTCGGGGGTGTGCGCTTTTATGAGCGCCAAGAGATCAAGGATATCATTAGTTATCTACGACTCATCATCAACCCCGCTGATGATTATAGCTTCGAGAGGATCATCAACCGCCCCAGGCGCGGTATCGGCAAGGTAACACTTGAAAAGATCAAAGAAGCAGCTAATCGTCGCCACCAAGGGCTTTTTGAGCATATCGCTTCCCTAACACCAAATGAGCTTGTTAATTTAGCGGGCAAAAAAGCTGGATCAGAGCTTGCACGATTGGTTAGCGCGGTTGATGAACTCTCTTGCGCGCGCCATGAGCAGCTCTATGACTTTGTCGATACTTTTGAGCGAACTATTGGGCTGCGCGCTTTTTATGCCGAAAATCCCCAGGAATTTGAGCGGGTTGTGAATATCGATGAATTTTATGGTCTTCTTCGTGAATTTGCCAAGATGCGCGCCGATGAAGGGATCGAAGGCTTCCTTGCCGATCTTGCCTTGGCCTCAGATCAAGATAGTGTCGATAACGCGGCCGTTAATCTCATGAGCATCCACGCCTCGAAGGGTCTTGAATTTGACTATCTCTTTGTTGTCGGTCTTGAAGAGGGGTTCTTTCCGTTGCTTGGCGATTCTACAGACATCGAGGAGGAGCGGCGATTGGGCTATGTCGCACTTACGCGTGCCAAAAAAGAGCTAACCCTCTCGTATGTCAAAAGCCGCTTTTATAAAGGTATGCGTTCGCAACTTTATCCCAGTCGTTTTTTGAGTGAATCTGGGCTCAAACAGACCCCTTCGTATCAGCAAGCAACCTCATCTCCCAAATTAGCTTTCGCAAAAGGCGACCTCGTTCGGCATAAAATTTTTGGGGCTGGTCGCGTCATTAGTGTCAGTGGACAGGGAGCGGCGATGAAACTTGGGATTAATTTTGGTGGTCAAGTGCGCGAAATTATAGCCTCATTTGTCGAGAAGATATGAGTCACGGTCTTTTGTTAGCCGCTGATAAACCTGCGGGGATCAGCTCCAATCGCTTTTTGGGTGAGCTGAAGCGAAACTACGGCTTTAAAAAAGGGGGCTTTTCAGGCACGCTTGATCCCTTTGCTGAAGGTGTCTTAGTTGTAGCTCTTGGAACATATACCAGGCTCTTTCCCTACCTTAACTTTTCGCCCAAACGCTACCTAGCAACACTTCTTTTGGGAGCCTATAGCCCGACCCTGGATAATGAGCAGATCGAGCGCATTGAGGATGTCAAACCCATAGATCCAGCGATGCTTTTGGCTTTTATCAAAGGGCTCAAGGGCCCCCTTACCATGCCCGCCCCACACTACTCAGCGAAACATATCAATGGCAAACGCGCCTATGATCTGGCGCGCGCTGGCATCGCCTTTGAAACCCCACTCATCCAAAGCAACATTATTGAGGTGCGCCTTATCTCGTATGAGCATCCATTTGTTGTTTTCGAGGCAACTGTAAGTCAAGGTACCTACATCCGCTCCTTAGGTGCTCATATCGCCGCCCATTTTGGCTATCACGGCGCCTTAACAAGGCTACGACGCCTTAGCGAAGGCAATTTCACCCCGAGTAACAATCCGATCGATCCTCTACCTCATTTAGCCTACCCCATCCTCACCGAGCCCATTGATGCCTCGATCGTCAGAAATGGCAAGCCAATCACCATGCTACCTGAGGAGATTCACGGCAGAGTTGTGCTATACTATCCCCAGCGTTTTTTATCAATCATCGAGCGCAACAACGAGGGGGGATTCTCCTACCTTGCAACAATCGATCTATAGGAGGGGGCCATGCTGATTTTGACCAGAAAACTTGGCGAAAGTGTCGTCATCAGCGACACCATCAAAGTCAAGGTCATTGCCATTGAAGGCCATCAGGTCAAGCTTGGCTTCGAGGCTCCTGTAAGTGTCTCGATTTTTCGCGAGGAGCTCTACACCCTCATCGAAACCCAAAACAAAGAGGCCAACAAAGAGATCGATGCTGACCTACTCAAAGAACTTCACGACAAGATCGGCAAAAAGCATGGCAACTGAAACCATTAAAGTCTATGAAGCACCGGCAAAGGTCAATATCTTTCTTAAGATCACAGGCCTTCGAGGGGCCTACCATGAGCTTTATTCACGCTTTATTCGCCATCAAGAGCTATGCGACTTTCTCTGGTTTGACCAAGGTTCTGGCCAAAGTTTTCAAATCGAAGGGGTCCCATGTGATCGCTCAGAAAACACCGTCTTTAAAGCCTACAAAGCCCTCTTAGAACACTATCCGCGCAAAGAGATCGTCGAATACTGCAAAGAGCACAAGCTTGTCATCCAAAAAAAAATTCCCATAGGCGCAGGACTTGGTGGCGGTAGCTCAGACGCGGCAACCTTTTTGCTGATGCTCAATGAGGCGATGAATCTCAACATCGCTAAAGAGGAGTTAGCCGCGATCGGTGGCGAAGCGGGTGCTGATATTCCCTTTTTTGTGATGGGCTACAAAAGTGCGAATGTTACGGGCATTGGTGAGATTGTCGAGCGTTTTGATGAGAATCCGCCCAAACTTGAACTCTTCACACCTCCCATTCACTGCAACACAGGGGATGTCTATCGCACCTTTAGGCGCTATTTTCAACATCGCATCGACAAGGCCTTAGCCGAACGGTTAGCCAGCCTCACAAGCGAAGAGATTTTGGCAACCTTTGATGCCATGGTGCTCAATGATCTTTTGCCCGCGGCACTCAAATGCTATCCTGAGCTTTACGCCTACCATCAGCCAGGGTGGTTCTTTTCCGGTAGCGGCTCAACTTTTTTTAGGATCGCACTATGAGCATCACTGTCGTTGCGACTAACAAAAAAGCTTTTCACGACTACGAAATTACCGATCGTTATGAGGCAGGTATCGAACTTAAAGGTAGTGAGGTCAAGGCAATCCGCAAAGGGCGCGTTAATCTCAAAGATAGCTATGTGCGCATCATCAATCAAGAGGCCTGGGTGATAGGGATGCACATTAGCCATCTTGACCAGACCAATCCCCACTTCAAACCCGACGAACGCCGCCCCCGTCGCCTACTACTTCATAAAAAAGAGATTCTCAAACTCCTCGGCTACACTCAAATCAAAGGAATGACACTCGTTCCAATTCGCCTCTATTTCAATGAGCGCAACAAAGCCAAACTCGAAATCGGCCTTGCGCGCGGCAAGGATCTGCACGATAAACGCGA
>JAINCO010000055.1:0-10820 GCA_036574095.1 Campylobacterales bacterium
AATGTCGTTGTTTATCGTGATTGTGTCATTGGGAATCGATGTATCATTCATGCCGGAACTGTGATTGGCTCGGATGGGTATGGTTTTGCGCACACGCGTAGTGGAGAGCATGTTAAAATCTATCAAAATGGCAATGTCGTGGTCGAAGATGATGTTGAGATTGGTGCGAATTGCACCGTCGATCGGGCTGTTTTTGGCTCAACCATCATTCGGCGTGGTACGAAAATCGACAATCTTGTCCAAATTGGACACAATTGCGATATTGGCGAGTATGTTTTAATGGCGGCTCAGGTTGGTATTTCAGGTTCAACGACACTTGGGCGTAATGTCGTGATGGGTGGGCAGAGTGCAACCGCTGGCCACCTCACGATAGGGCCATTTGCAACGATCGCAGCGCGTGGCGGGGTGACAAAAAGCTTGTCAGGTCACAAGACCTATGCCGGTTTTCCCATCATGGAACACCGCCTGTGGCTCTCTTTGCAAGCACTACTAGCGCGCATGGTTAAGCGGGAGACGAAATAGGCAGTGTCACTGTAAAACAGGCTCCCTGATCACTGTTGGCAACAGAGATTGTTCCTTTATGTTTTTCAACAATAATGTTAGTCATGTAGAGCCCAATACCCGTTCCTTTTCCCTGCTCTTTAGTCGTAAAGTAGGGTTCAAAAATTCGATCCATGATCGCTTCTGGAATACCACCTCCATTGTCGCAGACCGATAATATTGCATTTCCTCTATCATCATGGGTAATGCGAAGTGTAATGGATCCGGTTGTGTGGTGATCAACGATGGCATCCTTAGCATTGGTAATCAGGTTTAAGAGTGCTTGTTTAAACTCATTGAGATAGCCTTCAACGAAGAGATCATCGTCGCCTTCAATAGTGACATGAATTGAATGGTGGTTTAACTGGGCACCGATGAGAGATAGCGTCTCCTCGATGGCTTTTTTGAGGTTAAAACGCTCCTTGGTCGTTGAGCTCTGAAAAAAGTTGCGAAAATCATCGATCGTTTTCGACATGAAATTGATTTGCTGCATCGCTTTGGCAACTGCTTGATCGAGGTAGGCTTCATCAAGTTCCCCATATTGCCACGCTTCTTGGATATCTTGAATTTGTAGCCCCAAAGCATTGAGGGGTTGTCGCCACTGATGGGCAATCATGCCAATCATCTCTCCCATCGCTGCAAGCTTAGACTGCTGAATGAGTAGCTGCTCTTGATGCTTTTGTTGTTGGGCGAGCGCTATTTTTTCCCTGAGATCCTCGACGATGCCCACGATATAGACTGCCTCGCCCTCTTGGGAGCGGATGGGAAAAACATCGACTTCGACGGGAACTCTTTCGTCAGACTTGTTGAGACAATGTTTCTTGTAGGAGTATGAGGGTATCTCCCCTTTTACGAGTCTATCGATGTTTTGAAGTGTCTGCTCCCGTTCGTTGGGATCAGTTAGGTCGATGACAGTTCGCTCTTTAAGTTCATCGTTTGTATAGCCAAGCATCGAGGTGATACAGTTGTTGGCTAAAAGAATATGTCCCTCCTTATCCAAAACTACAATACCCAAAATGGCATTTTGAAAAATTGACGCAAATAGTTGTTCACTTTCAAACCGTTTTTCTTGTTCATCATGAACTTGTTCGCGTAATTTCGCATTGAGCTCTTCAAGTTCTTTGGTTCTGGCACTGACGACAGCATCGAGATTACTGATCGTTTGTTGAAGAGTTTGTGTCATTTCATCAATATGACGAGCAAGAACACCAATCTCATCATCACGTTTGATGGTTAAACGTGTAGCCGGAGAGAGTTTTCCTGTTGTAATCGCTGTCGCATAATCAGAGAGGCGCTCTAAGGCACTGATAGCCGAGGAAAAGGAGATCCAGGCAATCGCCATCGCTGCAGCAAAAAGAGCAAGAAACTGAAGGAATAACCGAAGTCTCAATGCATTTAGTTCGTTAGTAATCGAGGCAATCGAGCTATCTGCGCCAATGACATAGATAAGTCCACTTGATGTACGCATAGGCAGAAAATAGGAGCGATGCACTCCCCATTCATCACGATACTCATCAAATTGGGGTTGCATCGTCTTGATAGCGCGTGTCAATCCTTGACTGGTATTGTTGTAGGGTTGATTGAGTTTGGTGATCAAATCAGGATCATTCCAGTCATCAGGTTGTGTGCTGTCGGAACTGAAGTAGAATTGCCCATTCTTGACAACAAAACTTAAAGATACTCGATACCGATCTGTTGAGCCAAAAGCGATTGCTCTTTGTTGAGGGCATCATACTCGTCAGGTGTTGGAGGGTGATCTGAGGTGAAGCGTTCATGCCATGGGCGAAGGTGCAGTACTGCGCTGTGGGCGGCTGTGACGAGTTTGGCATTGATTGTAGCGTAAAGATCCTTTTTGCGCTGTTCATAACTTTGCCATCCTAAAAGGAGTAGTGATGCTAACAGAATGACGCAAACACTTACAAGATAGCGTACTCTAAGAGATAGCTTCATTGTTGCATTACTGGCAAAGGTGACAAGGTATAAAAGTGAGTGCGAGCCGAGACGTGAGAGCTTCGACGATAGGTTGCGCTTCTTTGTCATAATCATCAACAAATTCGAGATTAACTTCACCGGGGGCATGATCGGTGGGCATTTTAATATAGACAGCGGGCTGAAAAGAAAACTCCTTGCCGACCTCTTCAATAGCATCGAGTGCAGCAATTCGCTCTTCTTTATTGGTAAAATAGATCGTTAGTGTCTCGTAACGCTCTTCTTGACAAAACATTGCTTCCATAGTTCACTCCTTCTTACCTATTTTTTACTTTGATTGTAGCATAAGAGCTCTTTGATAATTGCTTATGTTCGTCGTCACTTGTCTTTTTAGCAAATCCACTCAACGAGATTGGCAACCTCGGTTACCTCATAGGCTTTGAGCGTAGCGGGAAGCTGTTTGGGGCGTTTAGGAACGATTGCCTTTAAAAATCCTTGCGATGCTGCTTCGCGTAGTCGTGCCTCAAGATTAGGAAGATCGCGCACATCACCTGTTAAACCAACTTCGCCCAAAAAGAGGCTTTGATGGCTAAGGGGGCGATTTTTAAAGCTTGAGAGAATCGCGGCAATAACAGCCAGATCACATGATGGTTCTGAAATCTTGATACCACCTGAGATATTGATAAAGACATCCTGATCACGAAAAGGTAGATCAAGTTTGCGCTCTAAAAGTGCGAGTAGCATCCCCAAACGATTATTTTCAAATCCAGTTGCCAAGCGTTTGGGGTTGGGGGCATAGGTAGGAGCAACAAGGGCTTGAACTTCGATAATCAGAGGTCGGCTTCCTTCCATGATGACAGTAGCTGCGGATCCTGGAAGTGGTTTGGTGCGTTCAAAAAAGCGTCGGCCGATATTTGTCGCACTCACAAGCCCTTCAGTTGTCATCTCAAAGATCCCAATTTCGCTTGTTGAGCCAAAGCGGTTTTTAAAGGCGCGTAGGATACGAATATCGCGATGCTCCTCCCCTTCAAAGTATAGAACAGTATCTACCATATGCTCAAGGACGCGTGGACCGGCGATCGATCCTTCTTTGGTGATGTGGCCGATGATAAAGATCGGTAGTGCCTGCTCTTTGGCTAAGCGCATCAGTTTAAAGGTAATCTCTCGCACTTGTGCAACACTACCAGGTGCTGAGGGGATATCATCGGCATAGATTGTTTGGATAGAGTCGATGACAACCATACCATAGCGTGATCTGGTGGCTTCAGCCAAGATAGCCTCAAGCCTGATTTCGGTCATCAAGAAAAGATTGGGGTGGTTTGCGCCGATACGACTGGCACGCAGTTTAATCTGCCCAGCCGATTCTTCGCCACTTACATACAACACAGGTGTTCCAGCCTGTGCCAGATAGCCACAGGTTTTAAGGAGTAGTGTCGATTTACCAATACCTGGGCTACCGCCGATGAGTACCAGCGATCCTGGAACGATGCCCCCGCCTAAGACAAGGTCAAGCTCTGGATCGTGCGTTGTTTGGCGTACGATCTGCTCCTCAACAACCTCAGTAATAGGGGTTGGTTTGGCGTGAGCATAGGAAGGCGCGTTCTTGGCAAGAGCTTTTTGTTGTTCGGCAGAGAGCTCAAGAAAGCTCTCCCACGCTCCACACGAGGGACATTTGCCAAGCCATTTGCCACTTTGGTGGCCACATGCTTGGCATTCATAGAGAATTTTAGCTTTGGCCATAGAGGGAGTCGATGAGTGTTTGGATATAATCATCAGTATTAAAGGGGTGTAGATCATTCGCCCCTTCGCCAATGCCAAGATCAAGAATTGGTAGCTTAAGCTCATCGGCAATTGATAGGAGAGCGCCCCCTTTGGCCGTTCCATCAAGTTTGGTGACAATCAAACCATCAATGCCGACCATCTCATGAAAAGCGCGGGCTTGATTGATCGCACTGTTTCCTTGTGTACCATCAAGAACCAAAATCTTACGATGAGGGCTACCTGGAAGCGCCTTATCGCAGACACGAACAATCTTCTTAAGCTCTTCGGCAAGGTTATGTTGGGTATGCAGACGCCCGGCGGTATCGATGATGACATGACGCACACCCCGAGCGCGAGCAGCACTGATCGTATCAAAAGCTAAGGCAGATGGGTCCCCCCCTTGTTTGGTTGAGATTACCTCAACACCAAGTCGTTCACCCCACCGCTTAAGCTGCTCAACAGCTGCCGCGCGAAAGGTATCGCCAGCGCCCAAAAGAACGCTCTCGCCTGCTTCTTGATAGCGTTTGGCAAGTTTGGCAATCGTTGTTGTCTTGCCTGCGCCATTGACACCGATAATAAGGGTGACGCATGGCGAGGCGTCGCAAGGAGGCAGGGGAGGGGTGTCAAAGCAGGCACGAAGAGCACTTGTAAGTTCGGTTTCGGTAATTTTGTTACCCAGAGGTTTAAGGATCTTTTCAATCGTATCAAACCCGACATCAGCCTCAATCAGCGCCTCTTCAATCACTTCTTTGGGTTGGCGCTCAGCGCGGGTGGGGATCACCGATTTGATTGCTTCTGTTGTTTTATTTAGGGCGTTTTTGAGAAATGAAAACATCTGTTATTGTCCTATTGCTTTGCGAATATCGGCGCGAAGCATCTCTTCAGGTGCCGCACCAGGGTAGTAGCCAGCAAGCTCCCCTTGAGGTGTAAAGAGATACATTGTTGGAAAACCGCGTACCCCGCCTAAGGTATCTGCTAAATGAAAATTCTCACTTCCGTATGTTAGTAGATAACCTACCCTTTTTTGCGTTTTGAAGGCTGCAAGCTCCTCTTTGGTTTTTCCCTCCTCCAAATTTACACCAACAACTATGAGCTTATCACCAAACTCTTGTTGAAGTGCGCTTAAGTGAGGAATTTCAGCCAAACATGGAGGGCACCATGTCGCAAAAAAGACAAGCAACAAAGCTTTCTTCTCGTTTGCTTTTATCGTGACTTTTTTAGGTTCGATCGATAAAGAAAGCTTTTGATCCTCAAGTGTTGTAAGTGTTAGTTCTTGGACAGCTTCAGCGCGAATGCGAACCTGGCTCTCTTCTTTTTTTTCATGACAACCAGCCAGTAAGGCTACGAGAACAACAGCATAGAGTAATCGTACCACATCCCTTCCTTTTGTCAGTTTATGTTAGTATTATAGCTAAGATCATCTAAAAGAGGTTGTGTGGAAAAGGCTGAATTTCGTCAAATTTGCAAAGATATCTTAACTCGTCGTGCGCGTATTGCTAAAGCCTATCGTGATCACAGGGCCTCAAAAAGGCTCGAGGCTCTTTTGGCAATGTTGCGGGCAAATAAGATTCTCTTTTATGTGCCCTTTGGTTTTGAGGTTGATATCGAGCCGCTGATGAGACGACTTAAAGGGAGAAAAAAAGTTTTTATACCGCTTATGGAGGATACAAGTTTTCGGATGGTAGAATACAGATTACCTCTAAGGCGTGGGAATTTTGGGATTCGCGAGGCAACGGGGCGCATTTACCGTTACACGCGCATCGACGCGGCCGTGGTGCCTGTGCTTGGCATCGATGGTGGGTGGGCGCGTATCGGATTTGGAAAAGGTATGTACGACAGATTTTTTTCATTGCTGGGATACAGACCGGTAATTATTTTTATTCAGCTCACAGTATGTCACACAAAGGAGCTTCTTGGAAAGTCGCACGATCTTATTGGCGACTGGATGGTGACACCCGATTTACTGATGGTTAGAGGAATAAGATTACATGATAGAATTGATATTGACAGGATTGGGGGCGGGTGCTGTAGGATTTTTGGCAGCAAAAAAGCTCGACGCTCTCAAATACGATATTTATGTTGAGCAATCCAAGGCTAAAGCCAAAGCAATCGAGCATGAAGCCCAGCTTCTTTTAGAAAGTTCTAAAACCAAGATCAGAGAGGCTGAACTTGCGGCCTCTCGCCGTTATGATGAAGAGTTAGCGCGACTTAAGGCTGAATATGATGCCAAGGTGCGCCAGCTGGAGCAAAAAGAGGAGGCGCTCAATGCGCGCTTAGAGCAAGAGCTCAAAAATATCAGCTTTGAAAAGAGCGAGGTTAAAAAGATCCGCGAGGAGATGGAGCGCATTCGCTCAGAAGAGAATGAGCTCAAAGCCCATTATGCCGCAAAGCTGGATGAGATTAAGGGAAAACTTGAGCGTGTTGCGGGGATGACGCGTGAAGAGGCGAAGCGTGAGCTCCTTGAGCGGGTTGAGGAGAATGCGAGAGCAGAAATTGCGCATATTGTACGTCGATATGAGACAGAAGCCAAAAATGAAGCAAGGCGTCGAGCCAATTATATTATTGCGCAGGCAACAACCCGTTATGCCGCTGAATTTGCGAGTGAGCGGTTGATTAATGTTGTGACGCTTGCTAGCGATGATATCAAGGGGCGTATCATTGGTAAAGAGGGGCGCAATATCAAAACGCTTGAGACCCTCTTGGGTGTTGATATTATTATCGACGATACCCCCAATGCGATCGTTCTTTCAAGCTTTAATCTCTATCGTCGCGCCATTGCAACTAAGACACTTGAAATTCTTATTGAAGATGGTCGTATCCAGCCAGCTCGCATCGAAGAGGTTTTTAATAAAGTAAGCGAGGAGTTTGAAGAACAGATCCTACTTGAAGGGGAGCAGATTGTGATGGATCTGGGTATTGGCTATCTGCATCCGGAGCTTGTGAAGCTTGTTGGTAAGTTGAAGTTTCGCGCTAGTTATGGACAAAATGCTCTCAGTCATACTCTTGAGGTTGCCCATCTGGCTGGTATTATGGCAGCAGAACTTGGGGGTGATGAGATTTTGGCAAAGCGGGCAGGGTTGTTACATGATATCGGCAAAGCACTTACGCACGATTATAACGGCAATCATGTCGATCTTGGTGCTGATATTTGTCGTCGCTACAAGGAAGACCCTGTTGTCATCAACGCTATCTATGCTCATCATGGCCATGAAGAGCCCAAGACAATCGAAGCTGCTGCCGTCTGCACCGCTGATGTACTTTCAGCAGCTAGACCCGGTGCTAGGCGTGAAGTCCTTGAGAGTTTTCTTAAGCGTGTAGAACAGATCGAGGAGATTGCCACCAAAAAGATCGGGGTCAAGAATGCTTACGCAATCAGTGCAGGACGAGAGATTCGCGTAATTGTTAATGCACAACTTGTTAATGATGATGAATCGGTTTTGCTAAGTCGAGAGATTGCTAAAGAGATTCAAGAGAAGGTTCAGTACCCAGGAGAGATCAAGGTTACGGTGCTACGCGAGTTTCGGGCTGTCGATTATGCCCGCTAATTAAGCTGGTTAAAAAGCGCCGGCGCCCTGCTGTTATATTGCGTCATGAGATAGGCTCGGCTTTTTTTGAGGTGTTCCATCTGTAGCAGAACGGTGTGGCGCGCTTTTTTAAGAATCTCGATCGCCTGCTCGATAAGGGCTCGTGCCTGCTGGAGCTCCTCAAGTGTCGCGAACTCTTCGGGAAGCTCGCCATATAGTGCGACGATTTTATCGACATCCTCGTTGGCAACTGCCAACAACATCTGATCAAGCCACGGGCAGTTCATTGAGCCGGCTTATCTTTCTCTCGCCATGCCTCTAATAACCCTCTCGCAACCCTCATGACGGTTTCTAGTTCGTCAGTGCGATTATAGAAGTTAGCTGTTGCCAAGAGCTGAAGTTGATAGGCATAGAGACCATTGAGGTAGTGAGGAATGTCACCCTCGACATCAAAGTTCAACGAGTTAATCAGCTCGACAAAAATATCACTTGCTTTATTGATATAATAGACACGCTTTTCGATATCGCCATTTTCTATAGCCCGTTTAGCTTGAACACAAAAACGGAGTATTCCCTCATAGAGTAATTCAATCAAACGATCTTGGGACTCAATGCGTACGGCATTTTGAGTATAAGCACTGATAGCTGCTGATGTCATCTTACCTTCCTTTAATTACCTGCTGCGTATTTCATCGTATCGATCTGCATCTGGATTGTATTGCTAATTTGTTGATATTTGCTGATTAACGCATCATATTGCGCAAATTGAGCGCTCATGCGTTCATACTTCTGATTTATTTGATCAATGATCGCCTGTTTTGTTTTTTGGTCTGCTGTCAGGTTATCTGTCAAGCTTTTACTATAACGCATCAGTGTACTGTCGGTACCTGAAATCAAAGATGAGACGAATGTGTTAAGACTCGCAAAGATGCCATCTTCAAAGGTTGAACTACCATAGGCAACGAGTGCCCCCTCTGTACTTCCAGTCGTACCAGTTAGCACTCCTGTGCTAAGTCCTGTTAATGTTGCTGTTTCGGCCGTCGTGATTTTAAGGTAGATGCTTTTGCCATTTTTATTGCTTAGCATCAATTTACCATCACCATTGGTATAGGCTGTGACCCCTGTTGAACTCTTTTTGGCATTGATGGCATTCATGATTGTTTGGGCATTCTCTTCAGCTGTTGAACCTGATAGTTCAATTGTGCCAATATCGACCCCATTAATAAGTAGTGTCCCGCTTTCAATCGTCGCTGTACCTGATGCTGCTTGGGCAACACCAGTATAGTTAGCCTTTTGAATGGTGTACTTACCATAAAAAAGCTCTTCAGCCAGATCGGGATTTTCAGAGAGTTTTTGTGCGAAGGTTGAGGTATTGAGTGTCATAATCCCTTTTTCATTGGTTTCAAAGCCAAAATCGGTTGCAGAGACCCCCTCTTTAGTTCGTCCAAAGAGGATGTTATTTAAACTTGGAATCATTGTGGTAATCTCACTCACACCTAAAAAGACGCCAGCGCTCTTTGTCGTTTCATCATACTTGGTTAATTCTGCGATCTGGTTGACGATTGTGTTATAAGCCGATGTGAATGCGGATGCTTTTTCAGAGAGTGAAGAGTTATCACGAGAGATTGTGATACTCTCTTCACTTGTTGTTGTATTCTTAAGTGTTAGTGTTAAACCAGCAACAAGATCTGTTATTGTATTTGAGCTACGTTCGATATCTAGCCCATTATAGACAATCCTTGCGTTACTTGCTTTTTGGATCCTTGAGTCAGGATCGATTGCAAACGCCGCAATACGATCGCTCTTTGTTGTATCAAGCTCATCTCCTGTGGAGAGACCTGCCGCCAAAGCAGCACCGTTTGCGCTGGTGATAAGAATTGGGCCACCCTCACTATTTGTAAGTGTCAGAACGCCATTATTAACTGTTGCTGTAACTTTTGTATCGGCTGATTTTTGATTGATCGCATCGGCAATGAGCTGGGCGTTGGCTGAGGCATCATTGGAGGCAAGTGTTTGAAAGGCACCGATGCTAACGCCATTGATGATGAGACTTCCTTCGGCGTAGGTAGTATCTGATGTGGGAACTTCAACTTGCTGGACGCCTGTTATGGAGGTTTGGCTGCTATCATAAAGACCACTTGTTGTCAGCAGTGCATAAGCTTCGGCTGAATTGTCTGTTGAGAGTGTTACTGCCGATCCATCAAGACTCACAAGTCGTAGCTTGCCATTTCCATCGGTCATGGCAGCAACATTGGTGCTACTTGTGACTTCATTAATGGCGTCTGCAAATTTTTGGGCTGTCTCCTCGGCTGTATCACTTGCGTCGGTTGAGATCGCGCCAATCGAGACGCCGTTAATGGTAAGTGTTCCAGATGAGAAGGTGTTGGTGCTTGGCGTGGCTGTTGTTCCGACAAAGTCATGATCACTATCCCCATCAATGCCTAACCCCAACCCATCTTGCTCAAAAATGCGCAAAGCATAGTCAGCTCCAACGTTAGCAGAGCGGATAATGAGTTTATATGGAGTGCTTCCGATGCCAGTATCAATGACTGAGGCAATAACATCCCCATTCATTGTGCTATTTATGGTTTCTGCAAGTTGCTCGAGTGTCATACCGGCTGTGACGTTGATTTTGGTGAGTGAACCACCACCCACAGATATCCATAGGGCAGAGGCGGGATTTGAGGATCTAACGATCGCATCGCTACTTGAAAATGAAGTCGTGCTTTGATAGACATCATTTTTTGCAATCTGGTTAACTTGAATAGAGATCGTCTGGGGTGTAACGCCGTCGCTTGCACTTACTTCAATCGCACTGCTACTGGATGTAGCGGTCCGTTTTTGGTAGGATGTTGCATCGCTGAGATCGCTAATAGCACTCTTTAATAGCGAGATATTCGAAATCAGAGCTGTTAAGGCCGCATTTTTCTCCGAATTTTTTTGAATGCGTTGATCATAAATCTGTGTTTGTCCACTGATGTCTGCATTCTTAAGTTTGTCAATAAGGTCACTCGTCAGCGTGCCGCTACCAAGTCCGAGGGCGCTAATAGCCATCGCTGCCTCCTA
>JAINCO010000056.1:0-2239 GCA_036574095.1 Campylobacterales bacterium
AGATCAACAGGAACGCCAACTTTTTGTAGAGCCTCCATTGTAGCATCGGCTTGCGCATTGATCACCTCAGCCATCAATCGTCCATTGGCAAAATCAGCTTTTTCAAGCCCAGGTATCGAGATCGAAGGGATCACCATCTGCGCGCCAAAATCGATCACCTTGATGATTGTGACCCGCTTGTCTCGTGGCCCCTCCATGAGTAATTGCAAAAAGGAGTGCTGATCAACTGACCCAACAAGTCCAACAGGCGTAAGCCCAACGTGACGACCATTGGCATCGATCTTGCCAAGCGACTCACCCCATAGCTGAACAAACCAACTATTAAAATAGCTTAGAGACGACGCATAAGAAAAAAGAACAGTAATCGGACGCTCGATCGACTCACGCGCTATGGTTGCGGCCTTAGTCAATATTGTCTCGCACTCTCCCGAAAAGTGCCGCTCAATCATGCGGCGCGATCCCTCAAGCAATGCCTTAATATCATACCCCAGTAGTGCCATTGGCACCAAACCAACAGGCGAGAGCACCGAAAATCGACCACCGACATTGACAGGGATATGAAAGACCTGGTTGCCATTCATTTGACCCAATTGATCAAGAGCACTGCCCTCATCAGTTATGTAGATCACCCTTTCGTGAGATTTCTCCAGGGCAATACCAAAATGGGTCAACACAACCTTAAAAAGCGAAAGTGTTTCAATCGTCGAGCCAGATTTAGAAATCACAAGAAAGAGTGAGTTTTTAGCATCGATATGACGCAATGCTACCATCGTCGCAAGCGGATCGAGGTTTTCAAGAAAGGTTAGTCGGATGCTGTTACGATGGGCAGAATGGTTAAGCATCGCATCAACAGCTTTTGGCCCCAAACTTGAGCCACCAATCCCCAAAACCACAACATCCTTTAGACGATTCTCTTTGATCATCGGATGGTGCGAGAGCCAATTGTTTATCTCTTCAGTCACAGGAAGCATTGTTTGAGGAAGATGGTAATAACCGACACTTCCGCCATCACGTTCAGCTCGAAGCTTCTCTTTAAGCTCTACCACAACCGCAGAGAGATCTGCGGCAGGTGTAAAATGAGCCCGTATCACAGCTTGCTCCCTACAAAAACAGCCATATCAACAAGACGGCTGGTATAGCCCCACTCATTATCGTACCATGCCAGGACTTTTACCATCCGCTTATCGACAACCTGAGTCATATCGGGCACAAAAATAGAACTTGCCGTACAGCCGATAAAATCACTACTTACTTGCTGTTCTTTGTCGATAATAATTAGATCCTTGAATGCACCGGCTGCCGCCTCCTCAAATGTCGCATTAACCTCCTCTTTGGTCACATCACACGCAAGCGTTGCACTTAAATCGACTACTGACACATCGGGTGTGGGAACACGCATCGCATAGCCAATGAGTTTGCCATTAAGCTCTGGTATCACCTTGCCAATTGCTTTGGCAGCACCTGTTGTTGTTGGGATCATATTAACGGCCGCAGCGCGAGCACGGCGCTTGTCAGATTTGTGTTTGACATCGAGGATATTTTGGTCATTCGTATAGCTATGGATGGTTGTCATCAGACCATTAACGATACCGAATTTTTCATGCAATACTTTCACTATAGGCGCTAAGCAGTTGGTTGTACAGCTTGCATTCGAGATGATCTCTTCACCTTTATATTCTGTGTGGTTAACACCGATCACATAGGTTGGTGTATCATCTTTGGCGGGTGCTGAGAAGATAACACGCTTCACCCCATTCTTAAGGTGTGCCTGGGCTTTAGGCATATCAAGAATTTTTCCTGTACACTCAAGGACGATCTGGGCACCAACAGAGCCAAAATCGACATTAGCTGGATCTCGATCACTAAAGATTCGAACCTTGTTTTTGCCGATGCGTAGATATGTATCATCAATCAACTCGGCATCGAAAGTTCCATGAACAGAATCGTGACGAAGAAGATAGAGAGCCATATCAGGTGTTGTTGTCATATTAACTGCAACAAGCTCAATATCGTCACGCTGACTGATAATTCTCGCGGCGATCATACCGATACGCCCAAATCCGTTAATTGCTACTTTAATGGCCATGATAACTCCTTTTTAGTGGTTGATTTAGTGAGTAAAATAGTCGAAATTGCCAATACCACCCTCGCTCCAACTCGATGGATCGATCAGACGGATTAGATTGGTCGTCCCTACCCGACCGGCGGGATAGCCCACCGTAATGATATAGTGACCTTC
>JAINCO010000057.1:0-8756 GCA_036574095.1 Campylobacterales bacterium
CGCATGAGCGATCTTTTTGCTCTTGATCCTGAGCGACTTTTTTGGAAGTTAGATGAGACGACGCAACTATTGATTCCAGCAGAAGAGTAAGAAGATGATCACGATTCCTATAGACCTTAAAAAAGAGTGCGACGAGAGCTACCCGATCATTATTGGCGAGTTGGCTAAGCTCTCCTTTAATCGTAAAGTGGCCATCATTACCAATCCAAAAGTTGGTGGCTTGCACCTTAGCTACCTTTTGGAGCGACTTAAAGCACAAGAGCTTTATGTTGTGACAGTTCCAGATGGGGAAGATCATAAGACTCTTGAGACCATCGCGTCGATTCTTGATCGTCTTTTTGAGCATCGGCTTGATCGTAAATCGCTCCTAATAGCCTTTGGCGGGGGTGTCATTGGAGATATGACCGGTTTTGCGGCAGCCATTTTTCAACGCGGTATCGAGTTTATCCAGGTTCCAACAACACTCTTATCAATGGTGGATGCCTCTGTTGGGGGTAAGACAGGTATTAATAACCGTTTTGGCAAGAACCTTATTGGCAGTTTTAATCAACCAAAAGCTGTTTACATCGACCCCTATTTTCTCTCGACACTTCCCTCTCGTGAGTTCGCAGCTGGTGTTGCTGAAATCATCAAGATGGCTGTGACTTTTGATGCAGACTTTTTTAGTTGGCTTGAGGAGAATGATCTTGGGAATTTGGCCAATCTGCAAGAAGCAATTGCCAAAAGTGTTCAGATCAAAGCGCGTGTTGTTGCGATGGATGAAAAAGAGCAGGGTGTGCGTGCTGTGCTGAACTATGGACATACCTTTGGTCATGTGATTGAAAACTTAGAGGGGTATGGCCGCTATTTGCATGGGGAGGCGGTGGCGCTTGGGATGGTGATGGCAAACCGACTGGCTGTGAGGGTAGGTTTGCTAAAAGAGAGCGAAGAGGAGCGAATTGCAGCATTGCTTGAGCGCTATGGTCTTCCGAGGTATTATCGCGTGGTTGATCCGGCGAACTTTTATGAAAAATTCTTCCTTGATAAAAAGAGCCACCACAACAAACTTACTTTTATTTTGCCTCATGGAATTGGTGGCTATAAGATTGAAAGTGGCCTTGACCAAGAGATGTTACTTGCATTGCTAGAAAGTTTTTCAGGTTAGCCACATGGTACGAGTGATTCTTTTTGGATTATTGGCGCTAAGTTTCCTTTGGGGTGCAGAGGGGAACTCTTTGCCGATGGGGCTCGCTAAATTCCAAGAGAATCCTTGGGTTAAGGCGTGGAACGAGCATGCCCAACGTCGTGCTTTATTGCGCGAGCAAGAGGAGCTTAAGGCTAAGATTGCTCATCTAACACAAAAGAAGGGTCTTACGCCAGAGGTTTTGGAGCTTCAACGGCGCGAAAGTCAAGTGAGTACTCAGTTAGCGCAAATAGGCAGTGGTCGTAAAGATCCTTTTGAAGAGTTGATCAAAGAGGAGCCTCTTCCTCAGCGAACGAGCGTGACCAACCCTTTTGAACTTATTGGGGCCTATTCGACCATCCAAACCTTAGAGGGCTTGCAAGCAAAAATTGATCGACGAGTGATGCAGCTTGATAGTTTGATCGAAGCTATTGTTGATGACAAAAGTCGTCTTCAAGAAATCTATCAAGATGCCTTGGCGGCTAAAGATAAAGATCATGCTGTCTCATTGCTGGCTGAGATCAAGAGGGAAGAGGAGCTTTTGGAGGCTCTTATTGGGGTGCGCGAAAAGCTTCATGCGGTTCAGATTAAACAGACAGCAGCCATTGGGCAGATCCGAACAAAACTTCAAGAGCAGATTGATGAGCAGCTGAGTAAATTGACGATTGTGTCCATTGTCATTGTTGCCATCTTCTTGTTAAGTTGGTTAGTGAAACTACTCTTAAAAAAATATGTGACCGACAACGAGCTCTTTTATACCATCAGCAAAGTTGTCAATGTTGTTAACATCACAATTCTTATTATCGCTATTGTGCTTGTCTATTTGCAGGATGTCTCTCATCTGGTCACCTTCTTGGGGTTTGCATCAGCGGGTATCGCGATTGCGATGAAGGACTGGTTTATGAGTCTTCTGGGCTGGCTTGTGATCATGATTGGCGGAAGTATGCGTGTTGGTGATCGCATCAAGATTGTTAAAGAAAATGAGGAGGTGATCGGTGATATTCTCGATATTTCTCCAACACGCATCACGCTGCACGAAGAGATTACCTGGCTAACATATACCAAACATAAACGTGCAGGGCGGATTATTTTTGTTCCTAATAATTATGTCTTTACCCACCTTGTCCTTAACTACTCTCATGCTGGCCTAAAAACAGTTTGGGATGGGATCGATGTGACGATTACCTTTGATTCTAATCATAAAAAGGCTGTTCATTTGGCGAAAGAGATTGCGCGCCGCTACTCAAAAGGGTATATGGAGATTACTCGCAAGCAATTCGCCAAACTTCGCGATCGCTATAGCCTCAAAAATACAAGTGTTGATCCTCGCGTCTTTACTTTTATCGAACCTTATGGTGTGCGCATTAGCGTTTGGTACCTAACCAATTCATTTGCAACATTGACACTCAAGAGTACGATTTCGGCTGATATTATCGATACTTTTAAAGAACAACCCGATATCGTGATTGCTTATCCAACGCAACATATTCGACTTGAAGAAGCTAATAGTGCGCCCCTGCCTTATGAGCGTGGACCTACCCTTTTTAACACTGTGGAGCCTGTAGAATGAGACATGAAACACTAGTAAAACAAAAGATTCTCTTCTTTATCGTGATGGTTGTTCTTGCCTATGGTGGCTTCGTTTGGTGGGCCATAGAGCATAAGTTTAATGAGCTTGAGAAGGAGTTTAGGGCAGAAGCTATAGACAAGCTTAGGGAGAGAGCAGTATATGTCGAATTTGTTATCAACCAACGATATCAAGAGGCACTATTGGATGGAAAGAGACCCCAAGATATACTCATATCGATTCTTCGAACCCTTTCTGATCGTGATGTGCTAGGAAGCAGTGTTTGTCATATCGCACTTGTAGATCGACGAGGAGAGCTTCTTTATAATCCTTCACTTGTTTGTCCTTCTTTGGGTAAAAATGAAGAGGGTAATTTTTTTACCGACCATCTTGAGACAATCAGTCACCGTACAAGAGCAGGGGGTGGGTTGATTGAGGTGGATGGTTATTTTGTTGAGATTCGCCCCAACACCAAGATCGGCGCGACGGTTGTCATTGCCCAGCGCGACAATAGATTTGCAGCTATTGAGGGATTTAAAAATCGTGCTTTGCTGCTTCATGGGTTGGGGGTTGTGATCGTTATTAGCTCTTTGGCTTTTATGCCTCGTCGACGCGAAGAGAGCTTGACGATACACCACGACGCGAAAGTAGAGAATGAATCACAAGAAAACAAACAAATTCATGAGCAGCTTCATGCGCTTTTAGAGAAAATCGGGCATGTTGGCTGGTTTGAATACGATATGCAAAAGGGAGTGATCTTTTGCTCAACTGGACTTGGACGGCTTTTGGGATGGGAGGGGGAGAGAGATCTTAGCTTAGAAGAGTGGATCGAGGCATTTCATCGAGATGATCGTGCACGTCTTGTCGAGGCGTTTGAGCAGGCAAGCAGGAGTCGTCATGCTGTTGAAGTGAATGCACGCTGGATTGATGAAAAGACGCACTGGCTAAAAATAGCGATAGAACGCTCTCGTCTGCATCCTCACTGTCCACATTGTCAACTTTTTGGGGCGGTCTATGATGAATCAGAGCAATATATTGCCGCTCATGAAAGTAACTTTTTTAAAAATCAAGTCCAGACAATTCTTGATATGCAGCCGCAGATTGTCGTTGTTAGCGATGGCAAGCAGCTACTTTTTGGCAATAAGAAATTTCTTGAATTTGTTGGGCATGATACAATTGAATCATTTCGTCAGCACCATACATGTATTTGTGATCTTTTTTTGGTAGGTGATGGTTATATTGTCAATAGTGTTGGGAAAAATTGGTTAGAGCAACTTGAAGAAAATGCAGCTTGTGGGATTGAGAGCAAGGTGTTAATGTGGAGTATCAAAGATCAGGAAGAGCGTAGTTTTCTTGTTTTTGCCGCTCCTTTTGGGGCTGATGGATTAACAATTGTCTCTTTTGTGGATATAACGGCTTCTGAAAAGGGACGCCAACAGCTGATGGGCTTAGTAGCTCAGAGCGAGTGGGAGCTGATTGAGAGCTATAATGCGTGGGATGAACAACGCATTATGCTCGAATTGGCAGAGAGCATCGGTAAGACAGGTATCTGGCAAAGCGATCTTCGTTCAAACACGAACCACTGCTCGAGCGGTTTTATGGCACTCATGGGTCTTGGTGAGCGTAAAGAGATTAGTGCTGAGGATATTTTTGCTGCGTGTGGTAGCGAGATGGCGAGGGTGCGTGAAGCCTTTGGTCAGGCGCTTGATGGTAGGGAAGAGACGATTCAAATCAAGATCGCAGGTAAACATCTCTCAATGACAATGCGTCCAGTACTTGATGATCAAGGGCAGCCTTATCGGATCATTACTGTTGTTAAAGATGTGACGCAGATCTATGAGCTAATCCATCAAAGCCAGATGCAAGAGCGGATGATGATTCAGCAAAGCAAAATGGCGATTATGGGAGAGATGATCGGTGCCATCGCCCACCAATGGCGACAACCTCTCAATGCGATTGCTCTGACTATTCAAGATATCGGGGATGCCTACAGCTACGGTGAATTGACTAAAGAGTATCTGGATGGAAGGATTGGCGATGTGATGAAAAAGATTGACTATATGTCGCAAACAATTGATGATTTTAGGAACTTTTTTAGACCCGATAAGAAGATCCATCCTTTTGGTGTCAAGTCGGCTACCGAAGATGCGATTCGACTTGTGGCCAAACAGTTTGCTTCACATGGTATCGAGATTAATGTTAGTGGTGATGAAGTTATGGTCAATGGCTATCCCAATGAATATAAACAAGTCGTCTTAAATCTACTGACAAATGCGCGAGATGCGATCTGCGACAAGCTTGAGGAGAGCTCTGACAAACGACGCATCGAGGTAGTAGTGAAGTCTATAGAAGGAGCGGCAATCATGACGGTACGCGACTATGCAGGGGGTATTCCTGAAGAGATTATCACCAAAATTTTTGAGCCCTACTTTACAACAAAACCGGAGAATAAAGGTACGGGGATTGGTCTTTATATGTCACGCATGATTATTGAAGAGAATATGGGAGGTAAGCTGGAGGTTCACAACGAGGCGGACGGTGCCTGTTTTACGGTGACACTGCCACAAAGTGATCGGAATAGGATATAATGGCGCATGCAAAAACTACCTAAAGTCTATTTTAAAACCTTCGGCTGTCGTACCAATCAATTTGATACGCAGCTGATGATGCAGCGTCTTACGCAGGGTGTTGTGACAATGGATGAGGAGGAGGCTGATATCGTTGTCATCAACTCCTGTACGGTGACCAATAGTGCCGATAGTAGTGTGCGCAGCTACATAGGTTCTTTGGAGCGCCGACGACCCGGGGTGCGCATCATGATGACAGGTTGTGGTGTCTATGGTAAGGGTGAGGAGCTTTTTGCTGAAGGTAGGATCAACGCGCTCTTTGGTCATTCAGAAAAGAGGTCGATTGACCGATTTGTGACGGCCACAACGCCACTTCGTGAAATTGGTGATCTTGAGTATATCAATGATGCGATTGTGGGTGAGATGATTGGTAAAAGTCGCGCGTTTGTGAAGATCCAAGAAGGTTGCGATTTTGCCTGCAGCTACTGTATCATCCCCTTTGTGCGCGGGCGTGCACGCAGTCATGATGAGGCGGTTATTTTGGAACAGATCGAAAAGTTGGCTGCACATGGGCTGGGGGAGTTTATCCTCACCGGAACCAATATGGGTAGTTATGGGCGTGAACGAGGCGAGAGCCTCGCAACGCTTTTACCCAAAATCGCAGCTATTCGCGGTGTACGACGCATCAGGCTTGGAAGCCTTGAGCCAATTCAGGTTGATGATGCATTGCTGGAGCTTTTGGATGAGCCGTGGATGGCGAAGCATTTGCATATTGCCTTGCAACACACCAGCAATCGGATGCTTGAGGCAATGAATCGACGCAATCGTTACCGAGATGATTTAGCTCTTTTTGAAAAGATTGCTGGGCATGGGTATGCATTGGGAACTGACTTTATCGTGGGCTTTCCTGGCGAGAGTCATGAGATTTGGAAAGAAGCGATGGAGAATGCTCGTCGCCTTCCGTTGACACATATTCATCTTTTTACCTATTCACCAAGAGAGGGAACCCCGTCAGCACGACTGAGGCAAGATGTCCCAGGTGATGTGGCTAAGGAACGAAGCCATGAGCTTCGAACCCTTGTCAAAGAGAAGAATTTTGCCTTTAGAAAGGCGCTAACAACACCCTTGCGCGTGTTGGTCGAGGAGGTCAATGAAGGGGTGTATGAGGGGTATGATCAATACTACAATCGAGTTAAAATTTACTCAGATGTAGATATAACGCACTGCTGGATCGACCTTGATGATTATGAGATACATTCGGAGGGTAACCGTGGCCGCTTTGCAGCAACCTCCTAAGAAATCGTTAACGATAGCATTAGTGGCATTAAGCGTTGTGATGACGCTGGCACTTTTTGCCACGCTGCGTGATCGCACTGAACTACTAAGTTATGATCGCTATCATCAGATGCTTACCACTGGAAGCTTCACCAAGGCAGTTGTCCAGGGGGATAAAGTTTTTTTATCTACCGCAGAGGGGCGCTATGAGGTACCTCGTGAGGGGATCGATCTTCAAGAGCTCTATCACTACATTCCTTATCAAATCGAAGAGCCTATCGATTGGTTTGATTCTATCCTCTCTTTGGTGGCAATTGTTATTTTGATATTAGTGGCGGCTGTCGTTATAAAAGCCTATCGGATGCGTCAGCAACCAAGCCACTCATCCTCATCCCATATCGCTGAGACATCTGATCCGCTTGGCATCGCGCAGGTGATTCGGCCGATGAGTTCGACAGTGCGTTTTGCAGATGTGGCTGGCATCGGTGAAGTGAAGGCTGAGCTGATGGAGATTGTCGATTTTCTTAAAAATCCAGGCCGATATAAAAAGTTTGGCATTAAGCTACCTAAGGGTGTTTTGCTTGTTGGGCCTCCTGGCGTGGGCAAGACGATGATCGCCAAGGCGTTAGCCGCAGAAGCTGGTGTTCCATTTTTTTATCAGAGTGGTTCGAGCTTTGTTCAGATCTATGTTGGGGTGGGTGCTAAGCGCGTGCGCGAGCTCTTTGCCGCTGCTAAAAGAAGTGCGCCAGCAATTATTTTCATCGATGAAATCGATGCAGTCGGTAAGGCGCGTGGGGGAGGGCGCAATGATGAGCGCGAAGCGACCCTCAACCAATTGCTCACCGAGATGGATGGTTTTGAAGATAATAGTGGGGTGATTGTCGTAGCCGCAACCAATAAGATCGAGATGCTTGATGAGGCGCTGCTGAGGGCGGGTCGCTTTGATCGACGCATCTTTATCTCGCTACCTGGTTTTCATGAGCGCCAAGAGATCCTTGCCGTTCATCTTTCAGGACGACCCCATGCGGTCAATCTGGCCGCTGTAGCACGACAGACGGTCGGTTTTAGCGCAGCTGCTCTTGCGAACCTCGTTAATGAGGCCGCGATGCTTGCCCTAAAGCGTGGCAAAGAGGTGATTACTGATGATGAGATGGCCGCGGTGCGTGAGAAGGTATTGATCGGGACGCGTAAAATTCTTAGCTTTAGCGATAGCGAAAAGCGGGTACTGGCTATCTATCAAGCGGCGCGACTCCTCTTAGCCTACTGGTATGAGATCGATTTTGAACGCGTGACGCTCCTTGGGGCTGGCTATAAAGAGGTGGAGCGCGAAATATCGAGCCAAAGCCAACTTTTATCTCGTATCCGCTTTTTGCTCGCTGGCAAAGCCGCCCTCACGGCATTTGAGCATGAGAACTACTCGCTTGTTGTTGATGATTTGGCGAGGGCAAAAAATTTGGTGACAGAGATTTGGGAGCGGTATGGATTGGCGCTTGATCAAGGAGGAAGCCCTGCCGAGCTTTTGCTCAATCTCTACAAAGAGACGCAAACATTGATGGAGCGCTCCAAAGAGCAGATCGATCGTATCGCTTCAAAGCTTTATGAAGATGAGGAGATCACGAGAGATGAGGTTGTAAGAATTGCTCATGAGGTGGTTTAGTGGCTTTGGGTTTAAGGGGGAGGCGGAGCTTTTTACGCGATGGATCAGGCCCGGGCGCTTTACGGTTGCCGGTTTTAGCTATGGGGCTATTTTGGCTATCGAGTATGGCTTGGCAACACCAAGCCGTATCGATCGGCTCGAGCTTCTCTCGCCCGCATTTTTTCAAACCCGTGATGCGACATTTCGTCGTCTTCAGCTGTTGGGATTTGAGCGTGATCCTGAAAGATATCGCGCTAAGTTTGAGCAAAACTGCGCACGACCTGCCTCGTTGGATCTATCACCTTGGCGTGGTGTCATGGAGCGTGAGGCACTGCGCACACTTCTGGAGTATCGATGGGAAAGAGAGAAGCTTGCCCAACTACTTGATCGTGGCATCAAGGTCTCTATCTATTTGGGCAGCGAAGATCAGATCATCGATGTTGCCGGTGCTTATGATTTTTTCCGCTCTATCGCTGAGTGCTGGCTCATCAAAGGGGCGGGACATCTACTGTTAAAGGAGAGTGATGAAAGCTAAAATTGGAATTGTGA
>JAINCO010000058.1:0-45618 GCA_036574095.1 Campylobacterales bacterium
GCACTTAGCAAAGTCTCTTCGGCTTTAAAGCTTCCAAAGTTCAAGATGATCATCTCATCCCCAGATGTTGCGGCAAAGCAAAAGGTTGACTTGCTCGTTGAAAGTAGTGGCATAAGTGATCAGAAGATGGTAAACTTACTGAAGCTGCTTGTACACAACAAAAAAATTGAGGTCATCCCTGCTATTGCTGCTGAAGGAAGAGATCTTTTGGCACGCCAAAAGAGGGAGTATCATGGCTTTGTCTATGCGCAAGACGCAGTGAGTGAGAGTGTCATCAGTGAGCTAGAGAGAAGGCTTCATGATCTCTTTAAGGCATCGGTGAAACTGGCATATCAACCAACACAAGAGGCGCAGATCAAGGTCGTCGTCCCCGATATGGGTGTCGAGGCTGAGTTTTCGAAAGAGAAACTCAAGAATCAGCTGGTAGATCATATTCTTAGAGCGATTTAACTCAGGAAAGGAGTCGTAGTGGTAGCGAAGATTCAAGCTGATGAGATCAGCTCAATCATTCGTGAGAGGATCGAAAATTTCGACCTTAAGATCGATGTGAATGAAACGGGCAAAGTAGTCTATTTTGGTGACGGCATCGCGAAGGTTTACGGCCTTGCGAATGTTATGGCAGGCGAGGTTGTCGTCTTTGACAATGGTGAGAAGGGGTTGGTTCAGAACCTTGAAGAGGGAAGTGTTGGTGTCGTTGTCCTTGGCAAAGGGATCGGCATTCGTGAAGGGATGGGTGTTAAGCGCACAGGCTCACTCTTGAAGGTTCCTGTAGGACCAGCGATGATCGGTCGTGTTGTGAACTCGCTGGGTGAGCCGCTCGATGGGAAGGGCCCAATTGAGACAAGTGAGTATCGTTTCGTTGAGGAGAAGGCTCCTGGAATCATGGCACGTAAATCGGTTCATGAGCCACTCCAGACAGGAATTAAAGCTATCGATGCGCTTGTTCCTATTGGACGCGGTCAGCGCGAGTTGATTATTGGCGATCGCCAAACTGGTAAAACAACAGTTGCGATCGACACAATCATCAACCAAAAAGGGCAAAATGTTGTCTGTATCTATGTTGCGATCGGACAGAAACAATCAACGATTGCTCAGGTGATTCGTACACTTGAAGAGCATGGTGCGATGGAGTATAGCATCGTTGTTGTGGCAAGCGCATCTGATTCAGCCGCGATGCAGTTCCTTGCTCCTTATGCAGGTGTGACCATCGGTGAGTGGTTCCGTGACAATAAAGCGCACGCTTTGATTGTCTATGATGATCTTTCTAAACATGCGGTTGCTTACCGTGAAATGTCACTTCTGTTGCGCCGCCCACCCGGACGCGAGGCATATCCTGGTGATGTCTTCTATCTCCATAGCCGCCTATTAGAGCGCGCTGCGAAGATGAGTGATGAGAGGGGTGCTGGAAGCCTCACGGCACTGCCAATCATCGAAACACAGGCGGGTGATGTCTCTGCCTACATCCCAACGAACGTTATTTCGATTACCGACGGTCAGATCTTCCTCGAGACAGATCTCTTTAACGCAGGTATTCGTCCTGCGATCAATGTTGGTATCTCAGTTAGCCGTGTTGGTGGTGCAGCTCAGATTAAGGCAACGAAGCAGGTTGCCGGAACACTTCGCCTTGATTTGGCTCAGTATCGCGAACTTCAGGCTTTTGCTCAGTTTGCTTCAGACCTCGATGAGGTAACACGCAAGCAGCTTGAGCGTGGTCAGCGTATGGTTGAGGTTCTTAAACAAAAAGCCAATCAGCCACTGGCGATCGAAAAACAGGTCTGCATCATTTTTGCAGGAAACCATGGCTTCTTGGATGACATCAAAGTCTCAGATGTTTCGTCGTTTGAGGAGGGTATGCATACCTTTATCGAGACAAAATACCCACAGATTCTTGAAGCTATCCGAACCAATAAACAGATCGATAAAGATACAGAAGAGCTATTGAAAAAAGCGCTATCGGAGTATAAAGCGATCTTCGTCGCAAAATAAGGTTAAACTATGGCACAGCTCAAAGAGATTCTACGCAAAATCAAGAGTGTCCAGAGCACGCAAAAGACGACTAAGGCAATGAAGCTGGTCAGTACGGCCAAGCTTCGCCGTGCTGAAGAGGTTGCCAGACGAAGTCGCGCCTATGCTGAAAAGCTTAATAGTGTTATCCTTGATATCGCCTTTCAGCTTCGTGCGATTAAAGGTGAGAATGAAGAGTCGATCTTTTTTAAACCAGTGACTGGTAAGGTAGTCGATATTTTGTTTATTACTGCTGATAAGGGTCTGTGTGGGGGCTTTAACTCTCAAACGATTAAAACCGTGCGCAATCTTCGCGACGAGCTTATCGAGCAAGGGTATCAAGTTCGCTTACGTGCAATAGGCAAGAAGGGGATCGAGTTCTTCCGCTTCAAACAGATCGATTTGTTAACTGCCTATACAGGTGTCAGTTCTGCGCCTAACTATGAGAAGGCGCAGGCAATCATCAATGAGGCAGTTGCTGATTTTGTGGCGGGTAAGACAAACCAGATTATTTTGGTCTACAATGGCTATAAAAATATGATCACCCAAGAGCTTAAACAGCAGACACTCTTGCCTGTTACGCTTGTTGAGCGCCGTCATGATGAACGCGCACAAATAATTAAAGAGCATATTAATGTCAAATCGTCGATGAAGTTTGAGCCTAAAGATGAAGAAGAAGAGATTCTCGATACGATGATCCAAAAGTATATCGAGTACAATCTCTACTATGCTCTTGTTGATAGCCTTGCGGCTGAGCATAGTGCGCGTATGCAGGCGATGGATGCGGCAACGCGCAATGCCAAAGAGATGGTAAATAGCTTAACAATCAACTACAATAAAGCTCGCCAAGAGTCGATTACGACAGAGTTGGTCGAAATTATTAGCGGTATGGAAGCACTGAGATAATGAAGGAGAATGGATGGAAGGCGTAGTTAGTCAAGTCATCGGTCCGGTTGTTGATGTTGATTTCGAGGGTGAGCTGCCCGCAATCAACGATGCTCTGGAGATTCAATTTACAGTTGATGGTAAAGAACGAACACTGGTGTGCGAAGTTGCGCAGCATATTGGTGATAACCGCGTGCGCAGTCTTGCGATGGACATGACCGAGGGTCTTGTTCGTGGCACAAAGGTTAAAGCAACCGGTAGTCCTATTCAAGTTCCTGTTGGAGAAGAGGTGCTTGGACGCATCTTTGATGTTACAGGAAATGTCATTGATGATGGTGAGCCTGTTGTGGCTAAGCAAAAATGGCCTATTCACCGTCCAGCGCCTGCGTTGGTTGAGCAGAGCACAAAAGTCGAGATGTTTGAGACCGGTATCAAAGTTGTCGATCTTTTGGCACCATATATGAAGGGTGGCAAAGTTGGACTCTTTGGTGGTGCTGGTGTTGGTAAAACCGTTATTATTATGGAGCTGATCCACAATGTTGCCTACAAACATAGCGGTTATTCGGTTTTCGCTGGTGTAGGTGAGAGAACGCGTGAGGGTAATGATCTTTATCATGAGATGAAAGAGTCTAATGTTTTGGATAAAGTTGCTCTATGCTATGGTCAGATGAATGAACCACCCGGAGCGCGTAACCGTATCGCGCTGACAGGTATCACGATGGCTGAGTACTTCCGTGATGAGAAGGGACTTGATGTGTTGATGTTTATCGATAACATCTTCCGCTTTGCTCAGTCAGGTTCTGAGATGTCAGCGCTGCTTGGACGCATCCCATCAGCGGTTGGTTATCAGCCGACACTCGCCCGTGAAATGGGTGCTTTGCAAGAGCGCATCACCTCGACGAAGAAAGGTTCGATCACCTCAGTTCAGGCGGTCTATGTTCCAGCGGATGACCTAACTGACCCTGCGCCTGCGGCTGTTTTTGCACACCTTGATGCAACAACAGTTCTATCGCGCAAAATTGCTGAGAAAGGAATCTATCCAGCGGTTGATCCACTCGATTCAACAAGCCGTACCTTGTCGCCTGAAATTCTGGGCGAAGAACACTATAATGTCGCGCGTGGTGTTCAGCGTACACTCCAAAAGTACAAGGATCTGCAAGATATCATCGCCATCCTTGGTATGGATGAGCTCTCTGAAGAGGATAAATTGACGGTCGAGCGCGCACGCAAAATTGAGAAGTTCCTCTCGCAGCCCTTCTTTGTTGCTGAGGTCTTTACCGGTACACCTGGTAAATATGTCACTCGTGAGGAGACGATTCGCGGATTTAAAGAGATCCTCGAAGGCAAACACGATGCCCTTCCTGAAGCAGCATTTTATATGGTTGGCACAATTGATGAGGCAATCGAAAAGGCTGAGAAGCTCAAAGTCAAAAAATAAGGGCAGGTAATGACAACATTCAAAATGGAGATTGTCACCCCCTCTGGCAAGGTCTATGACAAAGAGGTCAAGTATGCTTCGATTCCTGGTAAGCAGGGTGAATTTGGTGTGTTGCCTGGCCACTCGGCGCTGGTTACACTCCTTAGCCCTGGCGTGATTGAGATCGAAGAGGTTGATGGAAACAAAGAGGGTGTTGCCATCAATTGGGGTTATGTCGAGGTTAATGAAAATAAAGTGACGGTGTTGGCTGATCGTGCTGTGGCTGTTTATGGCAAAACAGATAGTGATCTGGCCAAAGCACTTGACGAAGCTGAAAAACTCCTCGAAAGCGCCATCGATTCGAATGTCGCACTTGCGAGTGCGAAGGCGCGCATTCAACAGTATGGACGGTAAGGCTCCCGATGCAGGGGCTTGCCGCCTATCTCTCTACTGCTTCTCCGATTACCTGGTTGGTCTTTGGGGTTCTTTCGCTTTATTTTATTGCGATTCTCTGGATTTTTATCGATCGCTATAGGTATCTATCAAAGTGGCTAGCGCGTGAACAAGCAGCTACTGAGGCTTTTTTGATGGGTTCAAGGAATATTTCAGAGAGTCCTGCCCTGTCAGGATGTATCAAGCGAGCCGGAAAACTTTCTCGCCCGGTTCTTGATACCTGCCTTCAGGCGAGCGCCAAAGAGTCTTCTGTTGGATTAACAATTCTCTCGATTGTCTCTTCGACATCACCTTTTGTAGGGCTTTTCGGGACGGTTGTCTCAATCCTTGACTCTTTTGCCAAGATGGGTGGACAGCATGTGACGATGGCAGTGATGGCGCCAGCGATTAGTGAAGCATTGATCGCGACAGCGATTGGAATTTTTGTCGCGATTTGGGCTTATACCTTTCATCTACTTTTAAAGCGGCGTGCTTACGAAGTAATGACCTATATCTCGATGCAAATTAATATGATCTTGGCTCATGAGACTTCCGAACTTTGAATGGGATGAAGAGCCACAGCTAAATATCACGCCTTTGGTTGATGTGATGCTTGTGTTGTTGGCGATTTTGATGGTGGCTGCGCCAGTTGTCATCTACACAGAGGATATTGCCTTGCCTAAGGGATCTGCTCAAGTAAAGTTTGAGCCACTCAAAGAGCTGAGGTTAGCGATGCGCGCCGATGGCTCTGTTCTCATTGATGGAGAGATTGTTTCAAATGAGCAACTGGCAACGCGACTGGCACAAGCAGGTGCAGGAGAGGGGCGTAACCGTAGTGTTGTGATTATGGCTGATAAAGGGCTTCGTTACGAACAGGTGATCGAATTGCTTACACTTGCTAAACGAGCCGGTTTTACGAAAGTCTCTTTGGCAACTGATGGCTAACGATGGTGTCACGCTTTTGGTTAAGTGGCTTGATTGCGGTAAGCATCTATCTGCTACTAATCTATCTTCTTTTTTTAGCTTTTCGTGAGCCTCCCCGAATTGAACAACCCCCACAAGAGGTAATGAAAGTCGATCTAACGCTACTTGAGCCATCTATCAATGGCGCGACTGAGCCAGTGCGCAACGAGAGTCAATCAGAGCCTCAGCCCCCCTTGTCCCAACAAGTGTCAAAATCTCATTCACCTCAGTTATCACAGCAACGCACGCCTCCTGATTCTGGAGGTATAGCCCCATCACGTGCTGAGCCTGATCTGGGCGAGCTCTTTTCGCATTTGGCGCCAGTTAAAAGTGAGCCATCAAAGCCACTGAAGAACTACGCTGAAGCCATTAGTGCTTCAGTTAAGAGTCCACTGGAGCGATCACAGTCTGAGCCTAAAAAGTCATTAAGCGCTATTGCTGACCTAACCCTCCTTCCGCTCGATCGCTCACATCATAGTGATGGTTCAGGTGATCAAGAATACTTTTATCGAATTGCTGATATGATTGAGAAGGGTTATCAGCCACAGCCCGATGAGATTGGGTTGGTGGTTGGTGTTGAGTTAAAAATAGCAGCGGATGGAAGTTTTACCTACAAAATTGTACGCTCATCAGGGCGTCAAAGTTGTGATGAGCGGGTGACAAGGCTTTTAGAAAAGATGAAGGAGAAAGGATTACCGCCACCCGAGAAGAGCCTATCGGTGCGATTGAATTTTAAAGCGAAGGGAAGATCATGAGAAGATGGTTAATGATGGTTCTGTCGGTGATTACAGTTTGGGCCGAAGAGCGTGCGATTGATATCGTGAAGCCAGTTAGTGACAAGGTTGAATTAACCTATACGATTATCTCATCAGACGATGGTTTGGCAAAACAGATTGGAGAACTTGTCGAATTCGACTTTTCGGCACTCTCTACATTTTTGCCTAAACGGGTGTCGGCTAATGAGGCTCTGTTAGTTCTGACGGCAACCAAAGAGAAAGGGGGTGTTGCTATTGAGGTTTCTTATAAAGGTGCCAAACCCTTTGCAAGAGGCTACAAGACGGATGATGCCAATCGCTACCCATTTCTTGTCCACCGACTGGCTGCTGAATTAAGCGAACACCTCACCAAAAATCGTCCTATTTGGCTTGAAAAACCTGTTCTTTATGCGCGCTATGCAGGGGCAGGAAAAAGTGATATCTATGTGGCTGATTATACCTTTCGCTACCAGCGTCGCGTGATTACAGGTGGGATGAATATCTTTCCCAAATGGGCCGATCAGACAGGTCGATCGATCTACTATACGGCTAATGAAGGTCGGCCGATTCTCTATCGAGCCGATCTTTATAGTGGTGAGCGCGAACGGATTCTTTCAAGTGGTGGGATGACGGTTTGCTCAGATGTGTCGCCAGATGGTAGTCGCCTGCTTGTGACGATGGCTCCGAAGGGGGAACCTAATATCTACCTTTTTGAGCGTGAGAGGCGTAAGTTGACCCAGCTAACGACATTTAGAGGTATTGATGTCTCAGCGCTCTTTGCACCTGGCGAGAAGATTGTGATGGTCAGTGATCGTATGGGCTATCCCAATATCTATACTCAGAAAATAGGCGAAGAGCGTGTTGAACAGGTTGTTTTTGCTACAAAAAGCAATCTTCAACCAAGAGTTTATGGTACGATGCTCGCTTATCTCTCGCAAGATGATGGTCAGTCATCTATCTTCCTTGGAGATCTTGGAGGACATTTGGGTAAGCGGATTGCCACAGGAGGCAGAGTTGAGTGGATCGATTGGTCGCCGGATGGAAAGCGTCTTTTGGCTCTACGAGAAAGTCATGTCGTCGTAGTCGATCCAGTCAAAGGAGAGTATTGGGCGCTGCCAACTCAATTGAGCGGTATCCAGTCGCTGCAGTGGTAGAGCGAAACAAGATAGCGAAGAAGGAGAGATGTTTGTATGCGTAAACAATTTTTCTATTGGTTGATTGTTGCAGCCATAGTGGTGATGGCTGGATGTAGTGCGAAAACAGGACCTAAAACTTATCAATTTCCGAGTGATCAAGGAAAAATGGATGGCAATAATAGTAGTAACATAACATTACCGAATGATACGAAACTCACACCCTTAGAGGGGATGGTTGATGCGAAAAGTTATCCCGGTGGGGGATTAAGTGGCGTCAAGCCTGATGAGATTATTGTTTTTGGTGGCCCAAACGATCCAGATATCAACATGACCATTATCGACATCAACCAAAGTGGTGTTAAAAGTATCTATTTTGCCTATGATAGTTATGTGATTGAGCCGGCCATGCAGTCGGTTCTTAAGAAAAATAGCGAGCTTATTCGCGGGCTCTTCTTGCATGGGGCTAGATTGCGTTTAGAAGGGAATTGCGATAAGCGCGGTAGTGATGAATATAACTATGCGCTTGGGTTAAAGCGGGCCACAGCTACGAAGGAGTTTCTCGTGATGCAAGGAATTCGTGATGATCTTATTAGCCTGATTAGTTATGGGGAGAGCAATCCTGAGTGCAAAGAGGAACATGAGGCTTGCTATGCTAAAAATCGTCGTGTCGATTTTAAGCTGGAGAAGTAGAGGATGAGGCGGATAGTAGCAATAGCGTTGATTCTCGTCTCTTTTGGGTATGCCGATGAGCCATCGGCCTTTAAGGCTGGCGATCTGACTTCTCCTTATGCTTATGGTTTGACGCCCGCTGAAGAGCAGATCGTCAAAAACCGTAAGGAGATTGAGCAGCTTAAGGTTGAGGTGGCGCAGGCCATCCAACAAGGAGCTCGCCTTGCTGAGCAGAGTGAAGGGCTTAAGAGTGTTGTTGAAGGGCTGACAGAGACGATTGGTAAAATTCGCGAAGAGAGTGCTCGCTTTAAGGATGAGTCTAATATCTCGGTGGCTCTTGATGAGCTTAACAAGACGATGGTTGGTCGTTTTGAGAAACTTGAAGAGATGATGCGTGCTCAGCAAGAGAATTTAGAGAGAGTCGTTGTGGCGATGCGAGAATTGGCTGCTTATTTGCAGAGTGAGCGTAATGAGAGCAATCTAAGTTGCGAGAGTCAGATCGATGCATTGGCGATGTCAATTGAGGAACTTCGTGTTGATCGGGCGCAGCGCGATTATAAGGATATGATAGCGATGCGTGAGAGCTTCAAAAAAGAGGCACTTACATCTAAAGATCCAGCAACATTGTTTAAAGAGGCCAAAGAGGCCTTTAATCGTGGTGAAATTTGGGTGGCTGCGCCGGCTTTTGAACAATTAGCAACAAGACCTGAGTATAAAGCCGAGGCAAACTTTTATCTTGGCGAAACAGCGCTTGCGCAAGAGAAATATCGTGAGGCGCTTGATGCCTACAAAGCCAGTATCGAAGCCAATGATAAAGGAGAGTGGGTTCCTAAGTTGCTGTTGCATTCGGCCATGTCGCTTGAGAAGCTTGGCGATATGAAGGGGGCGCGCAAGCTCTATGAGACTTTGTCGCTACGGTTTCCTTCAACCAAAGAGGGGCGCGCGGCACGCGAAGCACTAAAGAGGAAATAATACCAAAATAATCTGATTTAAACCAAATTGTGTTACAATCGAGCTTCCATAATTTAAAAGGAGAAAGAGTGGCTATTGAAAGTAATATGGTCGTAGCAATGACCTACGAAGTGCGCAGTAAAGAGGATGGTGAGCTAATTGACAGCAATGTCGGTGGCGCACCATTGGAGTTTATTACAGGGCGTGGCATGATTATCCCAGGCCTCGAGCAGGCTGTGATGGCGATGAATGTTGGTGAGATGGCCACAATTGAAGTGGCAGCCGCCGATGCCTATGGTGAGTGGGATGCCTCTCAGATCGAGCGCCGCCCACGCGAGCAGTTTGCTGGTTTGGATCTGGCACCCGGAATGACCCTCTATGGACAGGATGAGCATGGGGGTGTTGTTCAGGTGACAGTTCGATCGTTTGATGATGAGAGTGTTGAGATTGACTTTAACCATCCATTGGCTGGTAAAGATCTGATCTTTGATGTACGCATCGATAGCGTCCGTGAGCCAACTGTCATGGAGTCGATGACTGGTCAAATTGAGCGTATTGGTGGTGGATGTTGTGGTAGTGACTATGGCCACAGCCATGGTGGCGGTGGATGCTGTGGTGGCGGAGGTTGCCATTAAAAAAGTGCACGATACAGGAGCAAATGCTCCGGTATCGTGAGTTATCGTCGGTTGTTGTGACAAAAGCGGGGCGGTTGTGACAAAAATCGATCGAGGAGTAGTGATGAAGAGAGTTGGCTATCTCTTTCCTGGCCAGGGAAGTCAGGGCGTGGGTATGGGCAAAGCTTTTGTTGAAGCCTTTCCTTTAGCGCGCGAGATGCTCGAGGCAGCGAGTAGTCGCATGGGTTTTGACATGGGCAAGTTGATGTTTGAGGCGGATGTGCGATTGGAGCAGACAGCCTATACCCAGCCAGCGATTCTTTTGGTAAGCATGATGGCTCTCAAGCTCTTTGAAAAGGAGGCCAAAATAACCCCCCTTTTTGCGATGGGTCATTCACTGGGTGAGGTGAGCGCCGTGGCTGCTGTTGGTGGGCTGGATGCGATCGATGCAGTGGCGTTGGTGCATGAGCGGGGGCGTTTGATGCAGCAGGCGTGCGAGGGGGCAGAGGCTGGGATGATGGTGCTTTTGGGGCTTGATGATGCAAAGGCCGAAGAGATTTGTGCTGAGGGTAGAGATAACGGTCTCTCTCTTTGGCCAGCCAATTACAATGCTGATGGCCAAATTGTCCTCGCGGGTCTTAAGGAGGATTTGGCGCTGATGGAGCCAAAGTTTAAAGAGGCGGGTGCGAAACGGGCAATGTTGCTTGCTATGTCGGTGGCGAGCCACTGTCCTCTTCTCGCATCGGCGGTTGAGCCTTTTAAAGCTCTTCTTGAAGCCAAGCTAAAAGAGACATTTCGCGCGCCCGTGATTAGTAATGTCACGACTGAGCCCTATCGTACAAAAGCTGAGGCTGTTGAACTTCTTTCAGGACAGCTGGTTAAGCCCGTACGCTACAAACAATCAATTGAGCGAGTAGCGGGCGATGTTGATGTGTTGATAGAGTTTGGTCATGGTAAGGTGTTAGCAGGACTGAATAAAAAAATTGCAACACCTACCATTAGTGTTAATGACCCAGCAATCCTTGAAGCTGCCCTGAAGGAGCTTGCGTGATCATTGGGCTATTAGGGGCGATGAGAGAGGAGATTGAGCCCTTATTAGAGGCCGTAGGAAGCTATCAGCTAATTGAGTATGCCGGCAATAAGTTCTATTTCGCCAAACGAAATGTGCATGATCTGGTCATCGCCTATAGTAAAATTGGCAAGGTTAATGCCGCCCTCACAGCTACACTACTTCTTGAAAAATTCGGGGCACAGCTGATTCTTTTTAGCGGCGTGGCCGGAGGGATTAATCCGTCACTTAATATCGGTGATCTTGTCGTGGCAACCAAGCTTGTGCAACATGATGTTGATCTGACCCCTTTTGGTCATCCCTGGGGGTTTATACCTGAAAGTGGTGACTTTTATGAGACTGATGTAAGGCTGCGCGATATTGCTGATGATGCGGCCAAAGAGTTGGGATTGACACTACTTAAAGGCGTGATTGCTACGGGTGATCAATTTGTGGCCGATGAGGCAAAAAAGAGATGGATCGGTGCTACTTATGGGGCTGATGCGCTGGAGATGGAAGGGGCGAGTGTGGCTGCTGTTTGTACGCTCATGGGGCGACCTTGTTTTGTGCTGCGCTCGATTTCTGATAAGGCTGGTGAGAGTGCGGCAATCGATTTTGATGCCTTCCTCGTTGATGCCTCTAAGCGTAGTGCTGCTTTGATACTTGCGATGGTTGATCGACTTTGATGAGAGCTGAGTTATCCAAAAAACTTCTTAAAACCGTTGGTCGTACGAATGGAGAGTTTGAGCTTATTGGTGAAGGCGACAAAATCTGTTTGGCTCTTTCTGGCGGTAAAGATTCGTTAACCTTAGCCCACATCCTCAAAGAGATGCAGCGGCGTGCCCCCTTTACATTTGAGTTTATAGCTGTGACGGTGAGTTACGGGATGGGTGAAGATCTTTCGCAGCTTCAAGAACATTGCGCGCGCTATGAGATTCCCTATAAGATCTATGAGACCCAAATTTTTGAGATTGCCCAAGATCATATCCGAGAGAACTCCTCTTTTTGTAGCTTTTTTTCGCGGATGCGTAGAGGGGCACTTTATACAATGGCCAAAGAGCTTGGGTGTAATAAGCTTGCCTTGGGTCATCACCTCGATGATATGGCTGAGAGCTTTTTTATGAATATCCTCTATAATGGTTCGATGCGCGCACTCGCGCCCAAATACAGAGCCGACAATGGCATTATTGTCATTCGCCCCCTGATAAAGGTGCGCGAGCGGGTTTTGCGCTATCATGCCCAGATCAATAACTTTCCTGTGATTGGCGATGAGGCGTGTCCCTCGATGAAATTTAGCGTCAAAATGCCTTATGCCAGAGCCAAAACGAAGGAGTTATTGGCGCGCCTTGAAGCTGAGCATAGCAATCTTTTTAGGATGCTTGCAACAGCCTTTGCCCATATTCACGATGATACCTTTTTTGAGAAAGAGCGCTTTAAGCTTTGACTTAAACGCGGGGTTGATCATTGCATGAGGAAGGTTGCAATTAGTGCGCAAATCGAAAAAAGAGCTTAAACGCGAAGAGATTGTTCAGGCAGCTTGTAGGTTGTTTGCGTCGAAAGGGTACTATCTAACGACGATAGCCGATATTGCTGATGATGTGGGAATGAGTGTTGGGAATATGTACAACTACTTTACCTCCAAAGAGGAGTTGGCTAAATATATCATCCAGTTTGCATCGCGTTATTTGGGGGAGAGGATGCGTGTGATTAATGAGGCCCCCCTTTCTGTGCGCGACAAGATCTTTTCCATCGTACGCCTCTATTTGGAGGCGGCGGTTGAGAAGCCCGAGTTGATTGACTACTTTTTGAGAGTGTATCTTGCTAATCGGGAGGTCTTTTCCCAGGGGTGTCAGGGGTTGCTGTGTGTTGGAGAGTTCGTTACAGAGGTGATGATCCTCCTTGAAGAGGGGGCGCGCTCTGGAGAGCTTCGCAACCAAGAGTTTTTTACCGCCTTTTCTATGATGATGGGAACTCTCGCAGGGTTTGTTTTTCTTTCAGGGGAAGAGGTTCTCCCTCGTGACCTCCTAAGCTACAGTGATGAGATCGCTGACAACATCTGGCGCGCCCTCAAAGCCTAAAAAGCAGAAGGCCATTTGGCTTCAAGGCATCACCTGTCATGGCAACACCCATGCTTTTTTATCGCATGAAAGATCTGAGCGTGAAGCTTTTTTGGCCCTCTATGAACTCATTCATCCCCATCTTGATCCGCCCATATCGTATGTAAGGCAACAAGAGCCCTTTGATCTGTTGATTATCGAAGGGGCATTGCCAACTGCCACCGGGGTTTATTGGGCCGGAGGAGAGGATCTGCTTTATTTGGCGCAAAGATTGATTAGATTAGCTCGGGCTATTATCCTTGCGGGAAGCTGCGCAGTCTTTGGGGGAGTTCATCGGCTGGGGCGAGAGGAGGCTACGGGCCTTCTTAGTGCTGGTGAAGAAGATAAGGGGTGGCTTGAGAGCCAAGGCGTGAGCTCTTTAGCGAAAATCATTGCATTGCCAGGATGTCCAGTCCATCCGGCATGGATTATTCAGAGTGGTGTGGCGCTGGCGTTGGGTGTTGAGCTTTTGTGCGATGAAAAGCATCGACCGTTGGCTTACTATGGAATGACTGTGCATGAGGGATGTACACGTTGCGAAGCATTTGAGTGGAAGATCGAGGCTGATCGTTTTGGATCTGCTCAAGGTTGTCTTTTTTATCATCAAGGGTGTCGTGGCCCATGACATTAGGCGGGTGTAATGCAACCCTTTGGAATGGCATCAACTCAAAAACCCGCGCGGGTGTTCCTTGTTTTGGGTGTATGGCCTATGACTTTCCACGACATGGTCTCTTTGAAACAAAAAAATATATGGGGCTTCCTGATGAGATGCCGCTGGGGGTCTCTAAGCGCGCCTACTTTACGATGGCTGGTGTTGCCAAATCATTTCGGCATGAAAGACTTGGTTCATGCAAGTAACCTATGAGGTGTTGGCTCGTATCGAAGGGGAGGCGACATGGTCACTTGGTTGGCAGGATGGTCGGATCGTTTCGGCACAAATTACATTTCCTAATGTACGTGGTTTTGAGCGAATATTGCAAGGGCGGCCGGCATGGGATGCGCTTGTTATCACACCTCGTGTCTGTGGGATTTGTGGGCAGGCACATCAGTTGGCAGCGGCGCGTGCCATTGAGGCAGTTTTTATCCGCGAAGGACGAGAGGTTGAGCTCTCATCAAAAGCCAACGAAGTTAGACTGATCCTATCAAGAGCTGAGCGGCTGCAAAGCCACCTAAAATGGGCAGCATTGACACTTCTTCCGCTTCTTGGGGGCGATCAAGAAACAAGAGAGGATCTGCTTGAAGGGGCATCAAAACTTGCACGTATGATGGCACTTTTGGCTGGCCAGTATCCCCATAGCAGCGCGATGATTCCTGGTGGAACAACCTACCATGGAAGTGTTGCTGACTATGTGAGGGGTGTTGTTTTGGCCCGTGAGATTGACCAGTTGATTGCTCGCCCCCTCGCTTTTCTAAACGAGGCTTGTCAAACATCGACGATTCTTGCAAGGATACCCGGTGTAGCACATCCACTTTTGGTTCTGGAAGCACGCAAGGGGATCGTGGATGGTCAGGTTATTGATCTTGAGCCTGAAGATATAAGTATCCACGCCTCCCCTTATGGCAAGGCTCTTCCTGTGCGTATCGGAGGGAGGAGCTGGGAGGTTGGTCCTGTTGCGCGCGCAGCCTTGCGCTTGCCAGAGTGGCGCGAGCGTTTGGCTTGCGAGGGGATAAGAGCTAAAGATCGGATCGTAGCCCGCTTAGAAGAGATTAGCCTAGATGCAAGTGAACTTCATCAAAGTTGGCAGCGATTGGCTGTCAGTAGTGGCGTGTGGGATGAGCGGGCCAACGAGAAGATTAGTGGGGAGGGATGGGGGGTGGTAGAGGCGGCGCGCGGTAGTCTTGCGCACTATGTGCGGCTTGACGATGGGATGATTCAAGAGTATCGCCTTGTTACGCCAACTCAGTGGAATCTTGGCCCCTCACTACCTGACTCTCCTTCAGTTGCCGAAGAGGCGCTTATCGGATTGCATTCGCCGGATGAGGCAGAGTTTGTTATCCGAAGTTTTGATCTATGCGCTGTCTGCACGACACACTAACTAAGCGTAATACTTTTTACATTATTAGTATTACTGATGATTTCATTTTTATTTAAGCTGCTCCTTGCTACCATAATGAATGAATATTCATTAGCAAGGAGGAGCTATGCAAGATGGTCGAAAGAGTAAGCTCTTTACGCAGGCACCTGTAGCGATTGAGACCAATCGAGGAAAGGATTTCTATCAGCGGTTCAGAGAGCAATGTGTTGCTAGGTTGAAGCAACTGCGCGCCCAAGAGCCTGTGGGTGGACGGATGAGCATGATAGACGTTATCCAAAGTGAGGGGATCAATCGCCGCGATTTCCTTAAGTGGGTGTCGATGACGACAGCAGCCTTGATGCTACCAGCCTCATTTGAGCCACTTGTAGCCGAGGCGGTTGAGGTGATGAACCGTGTCCCGGTTATTTGGATTGAATTGCAAGATTGTGCGGGCAACTCTGAGGCTATCTTGCGCTCGTCGGCTCCGACGATTGATGAGCTTATTTTTGATGTGATTAGCCTTGAGTATCACGAAACGCTGATGGCGGCATCGGGCCATCAGGCCGAGAAGCAACTTGAGGATGCGTTGCACACCTTTAAGGGCAAATACATTCTCTTTGTTGAGGGGTCAGTGCCGCTAGCAATGAACGGCCAATATGGCACAATTGGTCCTAAAGGTGAAACCTTTGAAGAACACCTCAAGCGGCTAGCAGCAGATGCTGTTGCGGTTGTGGCGGTGGGAAGCTGCGCAACCTTTGGGGGTGTGCCGGCGGCTTCTCCTAATCCTACAGGAGCGGTTGGCGTGATGGATGTTATCAAAGGAAAGCCAATCATTAACATTCCTGCCTGTCCGGCTAATCCGGCCAATATTGTTGGGGTTATTCTTCACTATGTTCTTTCAGGGACAATTCCTGAGCTTGATGCGCTCTTAAGACCCAAATTTGCGTTTGGCTATCGTATCCATGATAATTGCGAGAGGCGTGCCCATTTTGATGCGGGTGAGTTTGTTGAGGAGTGGGGTGATCATGGTGCCCAACACAACTGGTGTCTGTATAAGATGGGATGCAAGGGGCCGATGACATTCAACAACTGCTCAATCATCCGTTATAATGATGGTGTCAATTGGCCTATCGGTGTGGGACGAGGGTGTATTGGGTGTTCTGAGCCCGATTTTTGGGATAAATATGCCTATGAGCGGCCTATGGCTGATGCCGATATCAAGGCGCCGGGCGGTGGTGTGGAGATGGCCGTGGATAAGTTTGGCTTGGGACTTTTGAGTGCAACGGCTGTAGGTATTGCCATCCATGCGGCAGCGAGTGCTATGGCTGGCAAAAAGAGTGATAGTGACAAAGGAGATGAGGCATGAGCAAGCATATTATTATTGATCCCATCACCCGTATTGAAGGGCATCTGCGTATTGAAGTAAAGCTTGATGAAAACAATGTCGTCCTGATGCCTATAGCTCCTCAACGATGTTTCGTGGGATTGAGACAATTCTTAAGGGGCGCGATCCACGTGATGCTGGTTTGTTGGCGATGCGCATTTGTGGTGTGTGTACAGGTACCCACTATGCTCGAAGTATCGAGGCGGTTGAGCATGCCTTTGGTGTGAAGGTTCCAACGAATGCGAGGCTTGTGCGAAACCTCATTCAGGGGGCTCTTTATCTACATGACCATCCAGTTCACTTCTATCACCTTCATGGACTCGATTTTGTTGATGTGGTTTCGGCACTTTCGGCTGATCCCAAAAAGGCGGTTGAGGTAGCCCATCGATTTACCGACACACCTTGGAATGCCAGTGAGGCCACCTACACGGCTGTCAAAGAACGGGTGTCTAAGTTTGTCAAGCAAGGACGCTTAGGGCTTTTTGGGAATGGCTACTGGGGAAATATGAGCTATAAATTTACTCCTGAAGAGAATCTTGTGGTGCTAAGCCACTATCTTGATGCCCTCGAAATTCAACGCGATTTGGCAAAAATGAGTGCAATTTTTGGCGGTAAGCAGCCTCATCCGCAAAGTATCGTTGTTGGTGGGGTAACCTGCATCCAGGATATCAAAAATCCTTCCCGCATCGCTTTGTTCAAAGAGCTCTTAGAAAAAGGGCGCCGATTTATCAAAAACGCGTATATTCCTGATTTGCTTTTAGCAGGAAAGGCTTATGGTGATGAGGCGCTGGCTGGTGTTGGCGCGGGATTGGGAAATTATCTTTCGTATGGTGATTTTCGTCTTGATGATAATGACTTTTACAAAGCAAGTCTTCTTTTCCCATCGGGTGTTGTCTATCATAAAGATTTGACAAAAGTCTTTGATCTTGACCAGAGCAAGATTAAAGAGGATGTGACCCACAGTTGGTATAAGGGTTCTAAGAGCCTCCATCCTTTTGAGGGACAAACTGAGCCTGAGTATACGGGGTTGCAGAAAAAAGAGGATGGTTTTGCCTATCTTAAGACAGAAGAGAAGTATAGCTGGATCAAATCACCAACCTATGATGATCAGCGCGTCGAGGTTGGGCCACTGGCGCGGATGGTGGTTGGCTATGCGAGAGGTGACCGACGAATTCAGGGGTATGTTAATGATTTTCTTAAGCGTGGTAATCTTCCAGCCTCTGTTCTTTTCTCCACAATTGGTCGCACGGCAGCGCGCGGCATCGAAACAGAGTTAATGGCCGATGCGATGGTTGAATGGGTCGATCAGTTGGCTAAGAATGTTGCCTCTGGTAACCTTGAGACATGGACAAAGTTCGATTTTGATCATGTGAGCCAAGAGGCAGAGGGGTATGGCATGGCTGAGGCACCTCGCGGAGCCTTGGGGCATTGGGTGCGTATCAAAAATGGCAAGATCGAAAACTACCAAGCGGTTGTTCCAAGTACATGGAATGCTGCACCTCGCGATGGTAAGGGGCGCATGGGGGCCTATGAAGCAAGTCTTATAGGCACAAAGCTTGCTAATCCCGAGCAGCCTCTTGAGATCTTACGCACGATTCATAGCTTCGATCCTTGCATTGCTTGTGCGGTCCATGTGATCGATGCGAAGGGTAAAAACCTCGGTGAATTCAAACTTAATCCCCTTTCAGGAGCTTCCTGTGGCCTCTGAGGTGCGCGTTCCCGTCAAGCGAATGACCCGAACGGGACGCATCATTCACTGGGTCAATGCTCTTTCTATCGTTGCGGCTGTAGTAACAGGTTTGTATATCGGCCATCCATATTACCAGACCCTCATCAGTGATCCAGCCGTCGATAAATATGTGATGGCGTGGAATCGATTGATCCATTTTATTGGGGCGATTGTATTGGATGTCACCTCGGTTATCATTGTTTATCTCTACTTTTTTAGTCGCTTTGAAAAGGCCTATAAAAAGTTAATCCCCAACGCTCAAAACATTCTGGAGTTTAAAGAGGTTGTGATTAACCTTGTTACGTTAAATCGACATAAACGTTTCGATAGTCGCCATGCTGACAGTTTTAATACGGTATACTTTACGATACTCCACCTCTTGCTCTTGTGGATGCTTGTAACTGGGCTTCAGATGTATGTTCATGGCCTGTCGAGTGGCGAGAGTGCGATTGGTGCTTGGTGGCCTTGGTTGCTTCATGCTATGACTGATTGGACTTTGTGGGTGTGTGGTGGCATGATGGGGGTACGTGAGAGCCATCATGAAACAATGTACTGGATTTTGGCATGGACTATGTTTCATATCTATTATCAAATCTGGCGTACGATCTATTGGCGTGAAGGGGATATAGCGATTGTCTTTGGCGGAGAAAAATTTGTCTTTAAATCCTAAGATCGTCGTTGTAGGCGTTGGCAATGTTCTTTTTAGGGATGAAGGGGTAGGGGTCTTTGCGGCAAAGTTTCTTGAAGCCAACTACACCTTTACTCCTCCTATTGAGATCGTTGATGGAGGAACCCTTGGCTTTGGTCTCATGGGTTATTTTCACGAGTATGAGCGCGTTGTGATCGTTGATACAGTTTCGGTGGAAGATGAGCCGGGGGCGCTTTATCGACTTCCTTCTGATGTATTGATGGGTATGGGAAGTTACCGAAAAACAGCCCATGAGGTTGAGGTTCTGGAGATGCTTGAGATCTGTTCACTGTTAGAGAAGATAGCAGATGTAGTTGTGATCGGTATCGTCCCTGAGGATATCCAAACGGTTCAGATTGGCCTCTCTAAGCCGATTGAAGAGGCTTTTAGTGCGTTGATAGCCGCTATCGTGCGTGAGGTGGAGAGTTATGGCGTGCAGGTGGCACACAAGTTAGAACAGGTGCCTCTTAAAGAGGTTGTTGTAAGTTTCTTGGGTTCTTACCAAGGAACAGCAGTACAATCGGAGGCGGCATGGATCAGATCATCGATGCCCTAAAAGAGCATGATCTAACCCAAGAGCGCGTGTTGTGTGTTTGGTGGTCGATGAGAGAGGGTGGTAGTGGTCTATATGCCTATGCGCCTGGGCGCGAACCAGCACGGTTATCGGGTTTTTTGCCACTTCCTAAGCAAGGGGCTTTGGTGTGGGATGCGATCGAGGTGCTTGATGAGAGTGCATCACGCCTTCTTCCTCGTTTTTATGAGCGCTTTCCTGAATGCTACGAGGTGTTGCAAAGCTTGGATGTAGGTGAGCTGGCTACCGATGCACCATTGTGGATGTTAGCGTGTGCTGGGGCAATCATGGGGCTTAGTGATGAAGAGGTGGTAGAGGCTCTCAAGATGGAGCGTGGTAGTCTTCAGGTTGAGATGAAGAATCGATTGGATGGAGGGATTGCCAGGCTTGATACATTAAGAGCACTTCGTTCGCTTATAAGCTATAAAGTCGCGGGTGTTGCTAATGCGCAACTTGCCTTTTCGCTCTTTGAATCATTGGCCGACTATCTCTTAGCGACACTAAATGATGCAGCGCACCATTTCCCCGTTCTTCGCGTCCTCACCGTGGGTGACTTGATCGCAGGCAATATAATTCTCAGGCGCCGTCTAAGCCATCGAGGTGGGAGCTACCAGTGGTTTGGACTGGATGCCCCCAAAGAAGATCACTCGATATAGCGCATCTTCTCTTCGAAAAGGATTTTATCCAGGCTTGCAAAGAAGGCGCGGTACCAGTTGCTGTTTTCGATGTTACCCATGCCAACAACCGCGTATTTGCCTGTCAAAGGAACGGGAATAGGAAGCGTAATACCTGCGGCGCCAATGGTGCCGATCTCTGATTTTTTCTTGAAGGTATTGTAGCTAGCAATAACAGCGATGTGGGTTAAGCTATTGACCTCGATAGGTCGCAGCGAGATCGAAACAGTGATCTCTGTTGTCGTGCTATCGTTATATTGATTACCCTTGGCAGTGATAACACCATCTTGTTTGGTGACTGTGACGATGTTGAGGTTTGATTGCATGAGGAGTTTTTTGACTCCTTCAAAAAGCTCATCCACACCAACAGGCATATCTCGTGTCTTATAACACGCCTCGTTCTGGGATAGTTCGCTAACTGGTTCGCCAGCCCATCCTATGACAAAAAGAAGAGGAAGAGTTAGAAGTAGTCGTTTCATTATTTCTCCTCAGGAACTTTGCAGCTGAAGGTGCCGACATTGCTAACTTTGCCATCGCGGAATTTCAGTGTCAGATTATGGTAAGTTATCTGATCGCCGATGCGCTGGTTACCCTCGTATTTCCAGAGCTCGTCATTATTGACACGCTGCATTGTCGTTGGCTCGAGTTCGAGTAAAGTGCTAACAACCTCTTTGCTCATCCCTTTTTCGATTTTATAGGAGCGTTTGATGATGTCTGAAAGGGTGATTTTGGGCTGGTCTGCACCGCAACCACTTAGAAGAAAAGCGATAGCCGCCAATGATCCTGCTACAACAATACGATGCTTCATTACAACTCCTTCTTATGATATAATGACTTATTATAGCGTATTTTTTCAAGAATGGTGTAGGGATTGTAGATGAATATGAGACAAAGGCGCCGTTATCTGCTTCGTGGCATCGTTCAAGGGGTTGGGTTTAGGCCCTTTGTTTGGCGAATTGCCAATGAGGCTGGTCTTACTGGTTTTGTTCGCAATGGATTGGCAGGTGTTGAGATCGAAGCTGAAGGAAGCAAGGAGGCGTTAGAAAGATTTGAGGCCTCTCTCTTTGGCACGTTTCCGCCACTTGCACGGATTGATCACTGGCAAAAAATTGAGATTGAAGCGCGTGGGGATGAGGCGTTTGTGATCCTCTCAAGCGAGGCGAAGGAGGGGGGATATAGCATGGTGCCACCCGATATTGCTCTTTGTCCAGCTTGCCTAAGCGAAATGAATGATCCCTCTAATCGCCGCTACCGCTACCCCTTTATCAACTGTACCGATTGTGGACCTCGCTATACGATTATTCGACGCTTGCCTTATGATCGCTCCAATACCTCCATGGCTGACTTTCCCATGTGTGCGGCATGCGCTGAGGAGTATGCCAACCCCTTGAGCCGTCGCTATCATGCTGAACCTATTAGCTGTCCTGATTGTGGTCCTACTCTCTCGCTTCTTTATCCTTCAGGTGAGTCGATGGGAATTGGTGGGGATGAGGCAATCGAAGCGACAGTGTCGATGCTTAAAGAAGGTGCTATTGTGGCTGTGAAGGGGATTGGTGGGTTTCATCTTGTTTGTGATGCGACGAATGAAAAGGCGCTTAGGCGACTACGAGAGCGAAAGCGTCGCCCCCGCAAGCCATTTGCCTTGATGGTAGCGTCGTTGGCTGCTGCAAAAGAGATCGTTGAGCTTGATGAGGCCCAGAGTCAGATGCTAACCTCTTGGCAGCGCCCAATTCTCCTGGCAAGACGGCGCGAGGGAGCTTGCGTTGCCCCATCTGTAGCCTTTGAGTTGCGATTTCTTGGTGTGATGCTACCTTATGCCCCCTTGCAGCAGCTGTTGCTTGAGCGCATGGTATCGCCTGTTGTGGCAACAAGTGCCAATATCGCTGAAGAGCCGATCATTACGGCAGCAAGTGATGTCGTAGCGAGGTTGGGCGGGGTTGTTGATGCGATTCTTGATCATGATCGTGCTATTGTTGCTGGATGTGATGACTCTGTTGTTCGCATGGTAGAGGGGCGTCCTATCTTTATCCGAAGGGCTCGTGGATTTGCTCCCTATAGCCTCACACTTCCAAGGCCTGTTACTCAACCGTTGCTTGGTGTTGGCGCGCAGCAGAAGTCCACGATTGCACTCGCGTTTGACACAACGCTTGTAATCTCCCCACACATTGGTGATTTAGAAGGGGTGAGGAGCGAGGCGCACTTTGAGCAGGTGGTGCATCGAATGGAGAGCCTATATAGTGTAACGCCAGCTAAGGCATGTGCCGACCACAACCAAGCCTACCGAAGCACTCAATATGCAAGGCGACGATTTAGTGAAGTAGCGACAATTCAGCACCACGAGGCCCATCTGTGGGGGGCGCTTTTGGAGGCTGGATGGCTTGAGCGGCCTATTCTTGGGGTTATTTGGGATGGGACGGGTTTGGGGGTGAATCATGAGATTTGGGGTGGTGAATTTTTTCTTTATGATCAAGGAGTGATGGAGAGGATAGGTCATTTGGCGCCGTTGGGGTTATTGGGCGGTGAGGCGGCGATTCGTGAGCCTCGTCGGGTGGCTTTGTGGATGTTTTGGCAGCTACATGGTGAGGCAGCCTTTTCATCGCGCTTAGCCAACGAGGCCTTTACGACCCAAGAATTGGCTCTTTTAGCCCAGTTGGCGCGAGGGGGTAAGGCGATCCCAACAACCTCGATTGGTCGTTTGGTTGATGGTGTAGCGGCGTTGTTGGGAGTGGTCTATAAGAGTGGGTTTGAAGGTGAAGCGGGAATTGTCTTAGAGGGCTTCTATGATCCAGGGCTTGATCTAATCTATCCTATGCGATGGGAAGGCTCATCACTATCATGGCATGAAGCTGTGGCGGCAGTGGTGGCAGAGGGTGATCTGGTGCGAGGGGCTACCGGGTTTCTTAACGCTCTTGCGGAGGCGATTTTGTCAAAAGCTGCATCACTTTCCCTTCCTGTTGTGTGTAGTGGCGGTGTTTTTCAGAATGCCGCGCTGGTTGGGCGGCTGCTTAGAGGTGCTGCTGCAAGAGGGATTGAGCTTTTTATCCCTTCAATTCTGCCGCCCAATGATGCCTCGATCGCTGCAGGGCAGATTATTGGGCAGATTTTTAGTCATAGATCGTAGTTTTAACTTATTTTAAGTGTTATTGGGATATAATCCCACTCCCGAAACGGAAAATGGTCCGGATTAGCTCAGCGGTAGAGTAGGTGACTGTTAATCACTTGGCCGCAGGTTCGAATCCTGCATCCGGAGCCATCCCTCTAATTGCCTCCTCAACAATCTTCGTTAGCTACCACTTTTAAGTCCTGTTTAATTCACTTTCAGGTATTGTCATTCCTAATAGTTCTTGTTAAAGGGGTACCGTGTCGTGGGAGTATTGGATCATTATCGGTCTTGTGCTGGTTGTGGCCGAGATTGCCCTGCCTGGTTTTCTCTTTTTGGCCTTGGGTAGTGGTTTTGTCCTTACAGGATTGATGACAATGGTGGCTACGATGCCACTAACCCTACAGCTTGGCATTGCAACCGTGGCAACAGCTATCTCATTTGCTCTTTATTATCGTTTGTTGGGTAGGCGAAGCAAAGATGTTGTTGATCAAGGGGTTGGGCAGGCTCAAGAAGAGGCGGTTGGTGTACGAGGTGTGATGCTTAGCCCGTGCGCTCCTCATGATGAGGGGTGGGCTCGTTTTGAGCGGGCTGTGATCGGGGATAGGCAGTGGCGTGTGCGCTGTGACCTTCCACTTCAAGAGGGTGATGAGATTGAAATTGTCGAAATTACCGGAAATAGCGCAATTGTGAAACCTATCGCAAAGGAGAGGTGATGGAGGTTATTGTTGTACTCTTGCTCTTTGTTGTTGCTATTATCGTCACGGGGGCAAAGGTTGTGCCGCAGGGTGAGGAGTGGATCGTGGAGCGTTTGGGTAAATATCATGCTACCCTTAAACCTGGATTGAATGTAATCATCCCTTTGATCGATCGGGTGGCCTATCAGGTTCCAACCAAAGAGCTTATCCTCGATACCCCCAGGCAAGAGGTGATTACGCGTGATAATGCTGTTGTTGTTACGAATGCGATTGTCTTTTTTAAGGTGACCGATCCAGCACGCGCAAGCTATTCGATCATGAACTTTACCGAGGCGGTGCGTAATCTGACGATGACAACACTTCGTAGTATTATCGGCGAGATGCAGCTAAATGAAGCATTGGGATCGCGTGAACAGATCAAGGCTAATGCCAAAGAACGGATCAAGGATGAATTTGAGGCGTGGGGATTGACATTAGGAACAGTTGAGATTCAAGAGATCAATCCCTCGGCCAATCTTCAGATGGCGATGGAGAAACAGGCAGCAGCCGAGCGCGAAAAACAGGCGTTGATCATGCGTGCTGAGGGAGAGAAGCAGGCGATGATCCTTGAGGCTGAAGGAAAGTTGCAAGCAGCCAAGCTTGAAGCTGAAGCACAAGTGGCCTTGGCCGAAGGGTCAAAAAAGGCGCTTGAAGAGGTTGCGCAGGCTCTTTCACATAGTGGTGAGATTGCTCCTAACTTTCTTATTGCACAAAAATATGTTGAGAGCCTTCAGAAGATAGCCTCTTCTGATAGTGCCAAAACCATTCTCTATCCCGCCGACTTGCAAGAGGCGGTTCGGGTGATGTTGGGGCGGCTTAGAGGATAGGGTAAGATCTTAGGGTTTGATCGTAATTTTTACGATCTTGACTGGTTTGATGGGGCGATCTTGGCTATCGGTTGGGCTCTTTTCGATCGCTCTAACAGTTTCCATTCCTTTGGATACACGCCCAAAGATCGTATGGTAGCCATTTAGCCAAGGGGTTGGGACGGTTGTGATAAAAAATTGGCTGCCATTCGTTGCGGGCCCACGGTTGGCCATGGCAACAATACCAGGTTTATCAAAGAGGGCTTTGGGTGAGAACTCATCCTCAAATGGCTTACCCCATATCGAGGTGCCACCAGCGCCTGTTCCTGTTGGATCGCCTGTTTGGATCATAAAGTTCTTGATCACACGATGAAAGATAATCCCGTTATAATACCCCTTTTGGGCAAGCTTGACAAAATTTTCCGAGGCTTTTGGCGCGATGTCGGGGCGCAATTCGATTTCGATCGTACCGGCTGTTGTTTGAATGATGGCACTTTGAGCCCAAAGAAGTGCTTGAGAGAGAAGAAGTAGAAGAAGCAGTCGTTTCATAAATTTTCCTTATTATAATAAAATATTGAATAAAGGTGATGATTTAACCTATTGAATTAAACACACGATTATAGCATAGCTTTTATCTATAAGGCGTAAAAACGCTTTTTATTATGGAACTCACATGAAAGGGAGTGGTTGTGATGGCTTATGATGTTGATCTTGACGATGATGATTTAGATAGCGGAAGCTGCGGAGATTGCGATAGGGTATGTCGGTGAAGGGGTAGTATGGTATAATGCCACAAAAAAGAGGGGGGTTTTGATGGCATTGATTACCCTCTCGCGTGGGGCATTTTTTCATAATGTTGATGTGATTGCAGCTCGTACTGGGATAGAGCGTATCGCTGCTGTGCTCAAAGACAATGCCTATGGCCATGGTCTTGAGCAGATGGCTAATTTGGCAATTGAGGCTGGAATTACAAAAGCTGTTGTTCGCACCGTCCAAGAAGCATCACTTCTTGTGGGAAAATTTGAGCGGATCTTGGTGCTTGGGCGAGTGACAGGTAGCGTGCCTGAGGGTGTTGAGGTGGCACTGAATGCCCTTGAGGTTATTGAGGCATTAGCGCCCAAGACGCGCGTCCATCTGAAGATTGATACAGGGATGCATCGTAGTGGTATTGCGCTTGAAGAGTTGGATGAGGCGCTTGGGCGTATTGAGGCGGCTAAGTTAGAGCTGGTTGGTTTTTTTAGTCACCTGCGTGGCGCTGATGAGCTTTCGACCACCTTTTTCTGGCAGCGTGCCAACTTCCAAAAGGCGCGCCAACAAGTTGAGGCATGGTGTCGTGCGCGTGGTTATACGTTGCCAGCATGTCATCTACACAATTCAGCCGGGATCTTTAGGCAAGAGGATTTCTCAGATTATGACTGGGTTCGACCAGGGATCGCCCTTTATGGCTACTTGGGGATGGATCCAGCCTTGAGGGAGCCTGCGCTTAGGCCTGTCTTGAAGTTATGGGGTGAGAAGATCGCGACACGCACAATTCCAAAAGGGGCAAAGGTAGGGTATAATGGTGCCTTTACGGCTCCTTTCAAGATGGAGATTTCAACCTATGATGTTGGGTATGGGGATGGATTCTTTCGCTTTGATGGATCCGAAGGGCTCGTGACCCCCTCAGGGAAAAAGGTGCTTGGAAAAGTCTCTATGGATATGGTTTCGATTGAGGGGAGTGATGAGAAGGTTTGCATCATGGATGATGCGGCCTATATTGCAAAGCTTGCATGCACGATTAGCTACGAGGTGACAACGCGCCTATCACCCTCAATTCCCAGAGTCATTGTTGACTAACCAAACGCCATCAATCCCCACTGTGGCGAGAGGCTCAATCTCATCGACGGAGGTGATCATGGCAATTACCTTTGTCTCAAATAGGTAGGTGTCGGCCGCTTTTTGGAGAGTTGGGGCGAGTGTTTTAGAGCAGATGGCCCAGCGTGCGCCTAAGTTGGCGGCATAAAGAAAGTGGCGTAAGCTTTGAACCTCAAGAGCCAAAGGAATGCCATCATCGATAAGTGCACGGTAGCTTGTCATCTTTTTTTCATCAAAGCTAAGGACGATGATGGCCTGGGGTGGTGTCTGCGCGATCTCATCATCGTTTTCAGCACGAACAACAGGCGGATGCGAAAGAGCGGGGTCGATATTGATAAGAATCATTGAGCACACTCCTTAGAGCAATAAAGATGGCCATCCTTATGGATGGCATCGTGCTGGCTAACATAGGTGCCACATCGATGGCATGGATGCATCTGCTCTTCATCGTCTAGTTTGCGGGTTGTGCGGCTACGACGATAGAGATAATAAAGCAGCGCGAGAGAGAGGAGAAGAATTAGAATTTTAGCTAACACGATCTTCTCCTTCGATGATTAGATATGAGCGCGAACCTTGCTTGATGATGCGCGCCCTCTCTTCAAAAGGGGTCTCCTCATCAACAGAGGAGCCTTTATAAAGAAGGATTGTCGTTTCCTTGGTTCGAAAGGGGGCTGCAAGCTGAAGGATAGTATCAGTTTTTGCAACAGCACGGCTGGTGATAAGATCACATGGAAAGGGGGTAATCTCTTCAATCCTCTTCGCAACAACCCGTACATTGGTTAATCCAAGCTCAATGGCGGTGAGCGTGAGGAAGCTTGCTTTTTTGGCGATAGGCTCAACAAGTAGTGCCGATGCCTCTGGGCGGGCGATCGCTAAAGGGAGGGCAGGAAAGCCTCCGCCTGATCCAATATCCAACAACGAGGTAAATGGAGATAGCCATGAGAGGGGAAGGAGGCTATCGACCACATACTCCATACACTGCTCATGGGTGCGCACACCGGTGACATTATGGGTTTTGCGCCAAGCTAATAGCAGGGCGCAAAATCTTTGGAGCTGATCGATTTGTGCTTTGGATAGACCCAAAGCACTCAACTCATCAAGATAGCTCATAGGATATGGCGCGACTTCTCTTTTTTTGTCGCAAGATAGAAAGCATTATGCTCATTAGGAGGGATGACTAAAGGAACGCGTTCAACGATCTTAACCCCCTTGATCTTTTCAAGTTTGCTTGGGTTGTTCGTAAGAAGGCGAATTTTTGTTACGCCATAATAGTGGAGAATATAATCAACGATCTCGTAGCTTCGTAGATCATCGGGAAAGCCTAACTGATGGTTAGCCTCGACGGTATCTAATCCGTTGTCTTGAAGATGGTAGGCGTTGATCTTGTTGAGTAGGCCAATACCCCGTCCCTCTTGGCGCAAATAGATGACCATTCCACACCCTGTTTGATCGATCATCTTTAATGCTTCGTTAAGTTGATCGCGACAGTCACACCGAAGGCTTCCAATCGCATCTCCCGTCAGACACTCTGAATGAACCCTAACAAGCGGGATTTCACAAAGGTGGGGTGTGCGGATGACAAGGTGTTCTTTGTCGCCTTCACGAAAGGCTTGCACCTGAAAATGGCCAAATCGCGTGGGTAATTTGGCCATCTGCGAGGTTGAAATCTTCATGTATCGATCCGTTTTTATTTTTATTGTAACTTGTTTTTGCTAAAATCGTCGTTTCTTGAGACCTTACCATGATAAAGATTAAAAGATGAAACGCTTCCGACGGCTTCGCCAGACTTCACCTTTGCGCGCAATGGTGCGTGAAACCTCCCTAAGTGTCAACGATCTGATCTACCCCCTCTTTGTCCGTTCAGGTAGCGGTGTGCGCCGCGCTATTGCATCGATGCCAGGCATCTTTCAGCTTTCGATTGATGAGGCGATCAAAGAGGCGGGTGAGGCGATGGCGCTAGGAATTTCTAGTGTCATTCTCTTTGGCATTCCTGATATCAAAGATAGCATCGGCTCAGACGCTCTTTGTGAGCATGGTATCATTGCTGAAGCGACCCGCGCGCTCAAAAAAGCCTACCCCGAGCTCATCGTTGTGACTGATTTATGTTTTTGTGAATATACCGATCATGGTCATTGTGGCATCTTGGATGCGCGCACCCAAAGTGTCGATAATGATGCGACACTTGATATCCTTGTACGGCAAGCACTCATTCATGCCAACGCTGGCTCAGATATCATTGCTCCTAGTGGGATGATGGATGGGACGGTTGAGGCGTTGAGGCGTGGATTGGATGCGGCCGGGTTTAGTCATCTACCAATCATGAGCTACTCAACAAAATTTGCCAGTGCCTACTATGGGCCCTTTCGTGATGCTGCCGAATCGGCACCCGGTTTTGGCGATCGACGCACCTATCAGATGGATCCAGCCAATCGGCGAGAGGCTATCGCTGAGAGTCTTGAGGATGAGAGGCAAGGAGCCGATATCTTGATGGTCAAGCCAGGTTTGGCCTATCTTGATATTATTCGTGATATTCGCAATGCCACAACCCTGCCTTTGTGTGTCTATAATGTCTCGGGTGAATATGCGATGCTTAAACTCGCAGGTCAGGCAGGTGTGATCGATTATGATCGTGTTCTTCTTGAGACAATGATCGCTTTTAAGCGCGCGGGTGCCGATCTGATCATCACGTATCATGCCAAAGAGGTGGCCACATTGTTGCAACAAGGCCCGTTGCCCTTTTAAGCGAAATATGTTACAATGATCTTTTAGTGCCAAAAGGATGGGTTCGTGAGACATTTTTTGACAATCCGGGATTTTAGCAAAACTGAGCTTTTAGAGATGCTACGCCTTTCGCATGCCATCAAGGCTGAAACGAAGCGCGGTGAGCAGGTCAGCTACCTGGAAGGGCAGACGCTGGGGATGATCTTTGAAAAGAGTAGTACGCGCACGCGTGTCAGTTTTGAGGTGGGGATGTATCAGTTGGGTGGTTATGCCCTCTTTCTCTCAAACCGAGACCTTCAGCTTGGGCGCGGTGAGCCGATCAAAGATAGTGCACGCGTTATTAGCCGCATGGTCGATATGGTGATGATTCGTACCTTTGAGCAAGCAAGAATCGAGGAGTTTGCCGCCTATTCGCGCGTTCCTGTGATTAATGGCTTAACAGATCAATACCATCCGGTTCAGGTGATGACCGATTATATGACGATGCAAGAGTATGGCAAAGGCGATCATCCAGTTGTGGCATGGGTAGGTGATGGAAACAATATGGCCCATAGCTGGCTGATGTTGGCCTCGAAACTTGGCTTTGAGCTTCGCTTGGCAACACCTGCTGGGTATGATCCCGATCCCAAAATCCTTGCTCAAGCGCAAGAATTTGCTGCTGATAGTGGGGCAAAGATTCTATTAACGCACGATCCCAAAGAGGCGGTAAAGGGTGCTGATGTTGTTACAACTGATGTTTGGACGAGCATGGGGCAAGAGGAGGAGAGTGCCAAAAGGCTCAAGGATTTTGCCGGCTTTACTATTGATGAGGCGTTGATGCGTTTGGCTGATCCTGAGGCGATCTTTCTTCACTGTCTTCCCGCGCATCGAGGTGAAGAGGTCAGCGAAGAGGTCTTTGAAGGCAGACAGAGTGTTGTCTTTGATGAGGCAGAAAACCGCCTCCATTTCCAAAAAGGTCTGATGGTTTGGCTTGATCGTGAGCGCCATCGTTAAAGTGCAAAGCTAAAGGATCAAGCTTTTAGTCAGATGGCTCAAGGTCTAAAATTTAACGATGAATCTGCTATACTACCTTACTTTTTTCGTGATTGAGTCGTAAGGAGAGCAAGATGAGGCGTTACCTATTATTAGTTTCGTTGATGATAGTAAGTGCGTGGGCTGCGAGTGCGCAAGAGTGCCGTTCTTGCCATCCAGCCATCGTGCAGGAGTGGGAGAGCTCTGCGCATGCGATGGCGCACACATCAAAAAATGAACTTTATGCCAAGATGGTGGCTGCTATTGCCTCGGCCAAAGGGGTTTCGCACGAGGCGGCACAAATGCGCTGTAATCTCTGCCATGCCCCATTAGAGGAGGCCAATATCTCCCATGAAGGGGTGAGCTGTAGCGTATGCCATCAGATTGATACAATCAAGCATCGCGATGCCACGAAGCCACCTGTGGGGCGCAATATGCTTGTACCCATGAAAGAGTTGGTGATGTCAGGCCCATGGGACGATGCGACATCACCATACCATGGTAGCGTGAAGCGTGATTTTATGCAACCATCAAGTGATCAGCTCTGTTTGACATGTCATCAGATGATGAAAAATGAGCAAAAGGTTGTTGTTTGTGCCACGGGCGTTGAGCATCAGGCAAGCGGCGAGAAGAAGAGCTGTATCGAGTGTCACATGGGGGCGGCTATCCAGGGTAAAATCTCGACCCTCTCATCAAAAGAGCGCCCGATGCGAAGCCACCGTTTTTTAAGTGCGCGCAACAGTACTCTCTTAGCCGAGGCTATTAAGCTTTCTGCACACCAAGAAGCAAGAGAATTGGCAGTGACGCTTATCAACCGCTCATCGCATAACTTCCCAACAGGAACAGCAGCTAGGTTTGTGACTGTTGAGGTTGAATTTATCGACGCTCATGGGGTGGTGATCGCATCACAAACAACACCACTTGTTGCGAAGTTTCTTGATGCAGAGGGCAAGCTAACGCTTCCTCCTTTAGCTGTTAAAGCAGGTGAGGATAGTCGTTTGCAACCAGCCGAAACGAGAGTGATGCGCTACAGCCTACCAAAAAAGGCTAAAGAGGCACGCGTAAAAATCATCTATCGCCTCGCTTCACCAACATTAGCCCAAAAGTTGGGGGTTAAGGGTGAGGAGTGGACGAAGCCTCGTCTTGTGGCTGAGCAAAGAGTTAGCCTAAAGCCTTGATCAGATAACATCTCCCATCTGAAGTTGGGATATACCACCAAACAATTGCCCCATGACGTGCCGCGTTCGAAAGGGGGCGTGGTCGGGGGCAATTGACATTTGGGTAGTCAATTCCTCCCGCAAAAAGTGGATTACAGCGCAAGACTCTTAAGAGTGTATCCCAAAGAGCTTGAGGCATCGTGCCTTGAGCAATCTGCCAGCGAGCATATTCTGAGCAGGTTGGATAGTAGCGACATGAGCCATAAGAGACAACGGTCAAATAGCGCTGATAGAACTTCAAAAATCCTAACAAAAGCCTTCTTATCATACAATACATTATACCACAAAGCTCTTTTTGAGAAATTGTGTTATAATCAACAATTCTCATTTTAAGGAGGCGTTAGATGGGAGGATTGTTAGGATCGCTTCATCCTTTTTTTGTCCACTTTGCCGTGGCACTGCCAATTGTCGCCTTTGTTCTTGATCTAGGTCATAGGGTGCGTGGTTCAGAGGTTTGGGCACGGTGTGCGATGATCATGATGATCGCGGGTGCTTTGATGGTAGCATTAGCGTTTTTTTCAGGTCATTTTGCCGAAGAGAGTGTTGAATCATTTTTAAGCCCTGCAGCCAAAGAGCTCTTTGAAACCCATGAGGTGATGGGTAAGGTGGTGATGGGGTTGATGCTCGTGCTTGCCGTTGCGAGACTCTATCTTGGCACCAAAGAGGCATCCTATATGCGCTCACTTTATTTGGGTGCACTGGCAATTGTGATAGCTTTGATTCTCTATCAAGGTAAGGTTGGCGGGGAGCTTGTCTATGAGCATGGTGTTGGAACAGTGTTGATGCAACAAAGCACCACTCAGCCTTACATGGAGGAAGAGGAGAGATAAAGCGTTGTGTGAGAAACGATGAAAGGCAAAGATGAAGCGTAATAATATCGTATTAATCGGATTTATGGGGGTTGGCAAAGGGACAACAGCGCGTCTGGTGGCAAAAAAGAGTGGGATGATGGCGGTCGATACCGATGATTTGATTGAGAGCTTGACCAAAAAGCCGATCAGAAAGATTTTTGAAAAGCGAGGTGAGGCCTATTTTAGAGCCTTAGAGCAGCGTGTTGCCGATTGGCTTGCAACAAGTGTGGAGAATACGATCATTTCAACCGGGGGTGGCTTTTATAAAGTTGAGCGCCTGGGCGAGATTGGAACGATCATCTATCTAAGAGCAAGTTTTGAGTGGATCTATAATCGAATCGCTCTTCATCCTAACGCCAAAGCCAAATTTGCCAAGCGCCCTTTGTTTAAAGAAAAAAAACGGGCTCGCGAACTCTATGAATCCCGTAAAACTGCCTATGATGCGGCTGCTGATGTGATTATTGATGTTGAAAATAAAAGCAACGAGGAGCTTTTAGAGGAGATCTTTAGACTGGAGTGCTTTAGCCTAAAGCATCGTTAATGGGCTAACGCTCCTGTTTTGACGAGTTTAGCAAACTTGACCCCCTCAAGCCCTGCGATTTTGGTGGTGATGGCACGGATATCGGCCGCATCTCCTTGGAGAATGATCGTCTCTAAGCAGTTGTGGTGGTCAAGGTGAACATGGGTTGAGCAAAGAATGTGAACAGATGCATCATGTTGGATAGCTAGAAGTTGTTGGGTGAGCTCATGCTCGTGGTGATCATAGATCATTGTCAAAACACCCACTACCTCACCCTCATTCTCTTCCCACCGTCTCTCAAGGATCTGTTCGCGGATTAAATCTCGTATGAATTCACTACGCGAGACATATCCTTGATAAACGATTTCGCCATCAAGAGCCTTCAAAAGAGGCTCGGGCAAAGAGACTGAAAAGCGGATAAACTTATCTTGTTCCATCTTTTGAGTTTAGCATAGAAGGACTAAAAGATCGTTGAAAATGTGACGATGAGACGATAGCGCTCCTTTCCTTCCGCACCCTGCTGCTGATCCTCTTCATTTAAGTTTGTCCAGAACGGTTTTTTAAGCCCAAGGGCAAAACTTGAGCTATCCTTAAACAAACGAACGCCAAGGAGTCCATAGAGAATCTGACCCCCGGTAGCTACGGCTGGTGTACCATTTTCAATATCTCGCTCAAGCTTCAGATAATTGGCCTCACCCACAAGGTCAAGGCGAAACTTCTTTTCAGGCCATGTGATGGCGCGCCACGAGAGAGCCTCGGATAGGCGCTGTTCACTACCATACTCAATGGTTGATTGATCTTCAAAGGTATAGGGAAGAAAGTTGATCAACGAGAACTCAGTAGTACTTGTGAGTCGTTCACCAATCATTTTTGTTGCTGTAGCACCAACTATCCATGAGGGTTTGCCAAATCCTAAGGCCATATCGGTATTAAGTTGACCATTCTGGTAGACATTGGGCGTGCCTGTTGGTAGGGTGCCTCCTATATAGAGGGTAAAGTGCCAATCGGCCATCTCATCAAGACTTTCGCTTGCAGGGGTAAGCTTGAACCCTTCATCATATTTGAATCCCAAAACAGCCATGAGGCTTATGTCGGTAAAACCAGCCGTGTTGGCACTATTGCTCTCATCTTTTTTGACCGTATAAGGTAGAAAACCATAAAGAGAGAGCCATGGTGTTGCGCCATAGCCTAGCCCATACATCCAGTAGGCGTTACTCTTACCCTCCCGATCATCGGCAGGTGTGTAGGTTTCAAAGCTATTGTAATCAAGTTTCATCAATGCCAGCAAACTCCCCTCAGGAAGGGTCGCTGATGTCGAGGTCTCAACAGGGGCTCCAGGACCCTCTAAAGAGGCAGGGCCTAATGAGGCGACACCATGATGGGCCCATACGAGTGGGCAAAGAAGAGTAATAAGGGTAACATTACGCATGAAAACTCCTTTTGCGAGATTGATAGAGAGCAACTAAGCCAAAAAGAGTACCTATGATCCCAAGGCCTGTGGCGATTTTGGCATAATGGCTCCAAAAATCGTCGGTTTGTGATTGGAGCGTTTCAGTGACATGAATTGTGACTGTCGCACCATGGCCGTTGGCGCTAAAGGCCTTGATTTTCCAGTTCCCGGGTCGATCAGGAACAAAGGCAAACCGCCCCAGTTTATCGGTTACCCCCGTTTGAAACGCTACACTCTCTCCTGGTGCATAAATCTCGACTGTCTCATAGGCAAAGGGGGTGTTGTCGGCATAGAAGAAACGAAGGGCATACGCGCCCTCGACGGGTGCATGAAGCAGCTCATGGGCATGAAGCATGAGGGCAACAAGGGTGATGAAGACGATTTTCATGGGATGACCTTGAGGCTAAGGGTTGTGGTGGTGATAGTTGAATCGGCTTCAGGGCCTTGATAGGGGGTTGTGTGGCTTGCGCTAATAAGCACTAATCCTGCCTCGGGGAGAGTGAGGTTGATGCGCCCTTCTTGATCAGTGACGCCACGAATACGACTATTGACAGCCACGGGGGCATTGGGGATGGGGCGATTGGCTTTGATGAGTTGTAGGCGAATTCTCTCGCCCTTCTTCCAAGGAGAGGGTTTGGGGTTGGTGATGAGAAATTGTAAAAACTCTCCTAAGGCCTTGGTGCCACCTCGCTCAATCCACTGGGCAATCTCAAGACTTTTCCAAGAAGCAAGAGGAGTTGGGACCTCAGTTTTAGGAAGATGCTTGGTTCCATAGGGGGATTTTGTCCAAAAACCGCTATCTTTAACCACCAACAAAGCATTACAGCTTTTTGGAAGGCGCAAAGGTGTGGCCAAGGGACGAGGTAATGATCGGATGATGCCACTCTCATCACACAAAATGGTCGTGATGGAGCTGCTCTCATAAGGAAGAGTTGGTTCTTCATCGTGTGATTGGTAGTGACCATAAAAGAGGGTTAATTGACCATCTTTGGTATCGATCCACAGATCATGGGCGCCAAGTGAAAGGGTGATGATAATGAGCCAAAGATAGCGCATAGCTTCTCCTAACTGCGAATTTTGCCTATTTAAGTAATATCAAGATACTTATCGATATTATTTTAACGAATAGTCATTCATTTGTCAATAGATCATTCGTAACAATTTTTAGTTACAATTAATGTAAAATGAATTACAATTCATCAAATCGCACAAATGGTTTGTTATGCATATACCTGATGGTTTTCTTTCTCCTATAACCTACGCAGCAACGACAGTAGCAGCCGCAGCACTGCTTTTTATTGCGTTTAAAAAGATTAGGGTCGGTGAGGAAGAGGAGCGATTGGGGCAGCTTGCGGCATCGGTATCGTTAGTCTTCTTAGGACAGATGATTGCCATTCCACTACCTGGTGGGACGAGTGGTCATGCGGTAGGGGTTGCGATGCTAACATTGCTATTTGGGCCATGGCGAGCGATGGTTGCCATAGGCATCTTATTGGCGATTGAGGCATTGTTGTTTGGTAATGGCGGGGTAACAACATGGGGGCTTAATACGCTGGCGATGGGATGCGTTGGGAGCGTGGTGACTTGGCTTGTGTGGCAAGCAACATCAAGATGGCCGATACTATGGCGCTATGCCTTGGCTGGCTACCTCTCAGTCAGCGTAGCCTCGCTGTTGGTAGCCGTGGTACTTGGAGTGCAGCCCTTGATAGCCCATGATGCCTCTGGTCGGCCACTCTATTTTCCTTTTGGTTTGGAGGTGACCTTGGGGGCGATTACGGGGATGCATCTAGTGTTATTTGGACCCCTTGAAGCAATTTTGACAGTGGGGGCGATGAAAGTGCTTACTAACGAACGGTTAGGAATAGGGTATGATCAACGAGAGGCTTAAGTTGACACTCTTGATTGTATGGCTTATCTCTCTTTCGCTTGCGATGAATCAATGGTGGATGGTTGCTTCGCTTGTTGCGTCAAGTATCTATGGAGGAGCGAGAGTTGCACGGCGTGCTGCGCTGATGGGACTTATCTTTGGTCTTTTGCCTGGAGTGTTGGCTTGGGGGGTTATGCTTGTGGGCATTGGAAAAGAGGCCGATATAATCTTGTTGTGGCTTCGTGTGTGGTCGATGACATCCGTAGCGCTTGTGATAGCCTATAAGATCCACTGGGCTATGCTACTACGCCCCTGGCCGGCAGCAGCAATGGTGGTAGCGCTCATTGGGGCCCAAGCAGTTTGGCTCTCCCGTGAGCTTGAGAGCTTTTCAGAGGCTTCACGGGCGCGTCTGATGCGTCCGCCCACTCTAAGCGAGCGGCTATTGATGATACAGACACAACTTCGATTTTTTGCAATCAGAGTAGTCGTGCGCGCCCAAGAGGGGGTAATGGCGATGAAGGCGCGTGGGTATGGTTCTTTATAAGGTAGAGGACGCTGGGGTTTGTGTGCGTGGCAAGAGGGTGCTTGAGCCGCTGACCTTTTTATTAAAGGAAGGTTCAAAGACTCTTGTGCTTGGTGCCAATGGATCGGGCAAAAGTACTCTTTTAAAGTTGCTCGCAGGCATCATAAAGCCCTCAGAGGGGGAGATTTGGTTTAGGAATCGAACCATTTCTCAATGGCTTAAAGATGATCAGCGCTCGTTTCGTCGCTTGGTTGGTTATCTTTTTCAGCAGGTTGAGGCGATGCTTTTTAATCTTACCGTCTTTGATGAGATTGCCTTTGGTCCTAGGCAACTGGGGATGGAGGGGGCGGAAGAGCGCACCTTGCAAATGGCGCGTACCCTGGGGATTGAAGAGCTATTGGATGAGTCGCCTTGGCGGCTATCGGGGGGTCAACAACAAAAGGTTGCGTTAGCTGCAATTCTGGTCACAGAGCCGCAGGTACTTTTGCTTGATGAGCCCACCAGTGCCCTTGATCCTCGTTTTACCGGTTGGTTGATCGATTTTTTGGCTGATTGGAAGGGAACACTCGTGGTTTCAACCCACAACCTCTCCCTTGCAGGTGAGTTTGGTGATCAAGCGCTTATCTTAAGCGAGGACCATCGGCTTTTGTTTGCTGGGTTGCTAGAGGAGGCGTTATCGGATGAGGCTTTGCTTAGGACGGCCAATCTTACCCATCGTCACCGCCACCATCACGGGGGGCTTACTCATTCTCATTACCATTTACATGATTGGAGTTAACAATGTGTCAAGAGTGCGGTTGTAGTTTACCAAAAGAGGGTCATCAGAGGCCAGGGCATCACCATAGCCATCACCATAATCATGATACCCATGCCCATCATGAGACCCTTCATGCTAATCCTCAGCTTAATGATCCCAAAACGATCACCCTCATCACAAAAATTTTGGACGCCAATGACCGTGAGGCGGCTCACATTCGAGACCATTTTGATCAAGATGGCATCTTAGCGGTTAATCTCATGAGTAGTCCCGGCAGTGGCAAGACGACACTACTTGAGAAGTTAGCAGAGCTTGGACTCTTTCGCTTTGCTGTTGTGGAGGGGGATTTAGAGACAAGTCGGGATGCTGAGCGCTTGCAGGCCAAAGGGGTGGCAGCCCACCAGATTACCACAGGAAGTGCGTGTCATCTTGATGCTTTTATGGTCCATGAGGCGCTTCATCACCTTGATCTTACTGGTGTTGAGATTCTTTTTGTGGAAAATGTGGGGAATCTTGTCTGCCCGGCAAGTTATGATGTAGGGTGTCATCTTAATGTTGTCTTAGTAAGTGTCCCTGAGGGGGAGGATAAGATTGAGAAGTATCCGGTGATGTTTAAGGTGGCAGACCTTGTGCTTATTACAAAGACCGATTTATTACCTTATATCGACTTTGATCCTAAGCGGGCTGTGGCGGAGCTTCGAAAACTTAACCCCCGTGCTGATGTGTTGCATGTGAGTGCCCATGATCAGGCAACAATTCGCGCGGTGGCCGACTATTTATTGATGAAAAAACAACTAAGGGGGTAGGGATGTGTCTATCAATTCCATCCAGAGTTGTTCGTCTGGAAGACGATAATAGTGCAATAGTAGAGACACTTGGTGTGACGCGGCGTGTTGGTCTTGATTTGATGGCTGAGCCTGTGGCGGTTGGGGATTATGTGTTGATTCATATTGGATATGCAATCAATAAAATTGATGAAGCTGATGCGCTTGCTAGTATTGAACTCTTTCGAGAGATTCTTGAGAAGATGGATGAAGAAGAGCGTACCGAAGCGCTTAATGGAGGCGGTGGTGAGATTAACGACCAATGATCTTTTGGAGGGGTTTAGGCAGGCAGGAGTCATTCGCTACTATGCCCAACAAATCCATACGCTCGCCCAAAAGTTAACCGAACCGCTTAGGATCATGGAGGTGTGCGGCGGCCATACCCATACGATTATGAAGTATGGGCTGCCGCAACTGATGCCGGAAGCCATCCGCTTTATTCATGGGCCAGGGTGTCCTGTCTGTATCATGCCCAAAGAACGAATCGATCATGCGATCACTTTAGCGCGCCAACCTGATGTGATTCTTGTTACCCTGGGGGATATGATCAAAGTCCCAGGATCAATGGTGAGTCTTCAAAAGATTCGAGCCGAAGGGGCCGATGTTCGTTTTGTATATTCTCCGCTTGATGCCTTGAAAATCGCCACAGACCATCCCCAAAAAAGAGTGATCTATTTTGCCATCGGCTTTGAGACAACCACACCGATGACGGCTGCGCTGATTCAGCGAGCCTTGAGCGCTGGGATCGATAACCTGTTGGTACATGTGAATCATGTTGTGGTTCTTGAGCCAATGATGGCGATCATGGATGAGGGGGATGCGCTTATTGATGCCTTTATTGGTCCAAGCCATGTGAGTGTCATTGCCGGAAGTAAGATCTATGAGCCTATAGCGGCGCGCTATCAGACTCCGGTTGTTGTAAGCGGGTTTGAGCCTGTTGATCTCTTGCAAGGGGTTGAGATGATCCTTCGCCAAAAGCTTGAGGGGCGCGCTGAGGTTGAGATCCAATACACGCGCAGTGTCACAAGGGAGGGGAATGTCAAAGCGCAAGAGATGATTGATACCTTTTTTGAGCGCGCCGAAAGCTTTCGGTGGCGAGGTATTGGGGATATTCCCCACTCCTCGCTTCGCCTAAAAGAGGCTTATGCTTTCTTAGATGCTGAACGCATCTATGGTGAGATTCTCCCTGCGCAATCAATCGATGATCATAAGCTGTGTCGTTGTGGTGAGATTCTTAAAGGAAAAGTAGGTCCTTTGGAATGTCCCCTTTTTGGTCGCGCCTGCACCCCTGCAAATCCCATTGGTAGCTGCATGGTCTCAAGCGAAGGCGCGTGCGCGGCCTACTATAAGTATGCCCGCTAAGGGTTATTGTTTGGTAAAGATGTTGATAAAGCCAGCTATCGCATCACGATCGAGGATCATATAGCGCGGTTGTGCCATGGGGTGCTCCTTAGGGGTGGCAGGGCGTCGATCGATCGAAAAGGCCATGATGTAGCCAGCTTTTTTGGCTGCTTCTTGAAGCTCGGTATCATAGATACCAAAGGGCCATGCCAAGAGATCGACCGTGCCGCCAAGCTTTGCTTCGATAGCTTTTTTGGAGCCAAGAAGCTGCTTATCGACAAAGACTCGGTACGCATCAGGAGTAAGTCGCCTCTTTTCTGTTTTGAAGTTGGGGCTCCAGTAGGTGTGTGACTGAATGTCAAAAAGACCCGATTTTTTCAATTCAGCCAGCTGCTCCCAGGTCATCGAGTGCTCTGATTTTGAGATGGAGGAGGGATAGATAAAGAGGGTGACGGGGATTTTGAATTTCTTGACGATGGGTGCCATATCAGAATAGACGGAGCGATGGCCATCATCAGCTGTAATGGCGACAGCTTTGTTAGGAAGCGTACCTCGTCCTAAGAGGGCATCGACAACACGTCGCAGAGGAACAATCGTATAGCCATGCTCAAGAAGCCAGGTAAGTTCAGCTTCAAAATGGGCGTTGGTTGTTGTCATCGAGCTATCGACAGTGGGGGCGAAGCGATGGTAGCAAAGGATAATCGCCTGCTGGCTCCACAACGCTAATGGTAGGAGAATGAGGAATAATAAACTCTTTTTCATGAATGCTATTTTATCATACTATCCAAAAAAGCCTCAGGTTCATAACAGGTAGCTTGAGATAGATTTAAAAACCTGACAATGGATGTGGTATGAAAAAAAGCGGCGGGTCAATTCAACTCTCTCATGGAGCCGGTGGCAGTGAGAGCAACCAGCTGATCAAGGAGATCTTTTTTTATTATTTCGGTAATAAGACGCTCCTGTCGTATGAGGATAGTGCTCTGCTTACGGTGTCGGGGCGTATTGCCATGACAACCGATGGCTACACAGTCAAGCCAATTTTTTTTCCGGGTGGGGATATTGGTAAGATTGCTGTGGCGGGTACAACAAATGATTTGGCGGTTATGGGCGCAAAACCTCGCTTTCTTTCAGCCTCTTTTATTATTGAAGAGGGGTTGGCGCTTGCTGACTTAGAGCGTATCGTGGCTAGTATGGCCAAGGAGCTAACGACAACGGGAGCGATGATTGTTACTGGAGATACGAAGGTTGTGCCGCGTGGGGCAGCTGATGGGGTTTTTATTACCACAACAGGTATCGGCGAGATTCTTTATGAAGGGCTCTCGGCGTCAGCATTAAGGCCTGGGGATATTGTGCTTGTTAGCCATACAATTGGCGAACATGGGGCGGTGATCTTTGCAGCAAGAGAGGGAATTGATCTGGGGGTTGATCTTGAGAGTGACTGTGCCTCACTGTGGCCACTGATTGAGCAGCTGTTGGCAGCCAAGTTACCAGTGGTTGCGATGCGTGATGCGACACGAGGGGGGTTAGCGGCAGTACTCAATGAATGGGCTGTCCAATCGAATGTTGGGATCGTTTGTGCTGAGGAGGCAATTCCAGTGCGTGAGGCGGTTCGGGGGGTATGTGAGCTTTTAGGCTTTGAGGCAACGAGTCTGGCGAATGAAGGAACATTTGTTTTGGCTTTGCGAGATCGCGTTGCGGCCGATGAGGCACTCTCAATCATGAAAAGCCATCCTTTAGGCAAAGATGCCGCAATTATAGCAGAGGTCGTCGAGGTGCATCCCGGGCGTGTTGTTCTTTCAAACGGTTGGGGGACAACCCGTTACCTCGATGCTCCCAGTGGTGAGCTACTGCCAAGAATTTGCTAAAGGGTGTTGATGCATGAATATTCGATTGTTCAGGCGCTTTTGGATCAGTGCGAGCTTCATGCAGCAGCCCATCATGCAACGGTGGTGACAAAGGTTGTTGTGCAAATTGGCCGCTATAGTGGCGTGGAGAGCGAACTATTGATGCGTGCGTTTGAGACCTTTAAAGAAGGAACAATCGCCGCTTCGGCGGCACTTGAAATTGTTACGTCAGATGATAGGGAACTTTTGTTGCTTTCGCTTGAAGCCGAACAACCATGAGACGAAGTTTGCGTCATGGTTATGGATAGATAATATCATAGAGACTAAAGTGGGGCAGTTTGCGTGCGATATGTGATTCTACTATTCATGGTGTTGGCTCTGAATGGATCGGAGCTAGGGGATCTTTACCGCAAGAGCGGTGTTGGGGCTGTTGCTGCCAAGCTTGAGAATGAGCTGGCTAGTTATGAGTACTGGAAAAACTACCTTTCCAAAGTTGATACGAGTTTTGGGTTCTATGATAAAGATAAGGATCTTTTGATCGTGGGAAAAGGGAGGCGTGAAATGCTTCTGTGGCGTTATCGGGGCGGTACGCTCTCTTTTGATTCGCGTTATAGTGTTCGCCTTGGTAAAAACAGTGGGGCAAAGATGCGCGAGGGTGATCGCAAGACACCGATTGGCGCTTATCGGCTTGTTAAAAAGCTTGAAAAAGTCGATCAGTTTTATGGTCCGTTGGCGCTGGTGACAGAGTATCCTAATCTTCTTGATCGACTTGAAGGACGCAATGGGGGAGGTATCTGGGTGCATGGCTTTCCACTTAATTCCAATAAACGAGATGAAGATACGCGTGGATGCGTTGCCCTTGATAACAATCTCCTCCTTAAACTCAAAAGCCGTATCGACCTACCCAAGAGCCGTATTATCATTTTTGAAGAAGAGATTCGTAAGGTTCCCAAAGAGGATATCGTTCTAATCATGAGTATGATCTATCAATGGCGCAAAGCATGGGCTGACAATGATCTTCAAAGCTATCTGAGCTTTTATGCAGATGAGTTTCGTCGTTACGATGGCATGAAGAAGGAGGCTTTTTCAGCCTATAAAAAGCGCATTTTTGACAAAGGCGAGGAGAAAGAGATTATCTTTCATGACTTTGAGGTTGCGCCAAATCCTACACTGTTGCGTGAGCGGGTCTATAAGGTCAATTTTGAAGAAGAGTATCGGGCACCAAGCCATAGTTTTAGTGGCACAAAAGAGCTTTATATCAAGGTCGCTGATGGTAAAGCGACTATTATAGCGGAGCAGTGATGCGGCTATTCTTGGTGTTTATGATGGTTGCCTCACTCTTTGGCGCGACGCACCACTTTTCATTACATCAATTTGGCAATGGCAAAGGGAATACGCTATTAGTGATTGGGGGTATCCATGGTAATGAGCCAGGAGGCTATTTTGCCCCCGCGTTTCTTGTGCGTTACTACAAAATTACCGAAGGGAATTTATGGGTTGTTCCTAATCTCAATCGCGATAGCATTATCAAATTTGAACGGGGTATCTATAATGATATGAACCGAAAGTTCAATCGAATTGATCCTAAAGACCCCGATTATACAATTATTCAGGATATCAAAAAAATTATCACCGCCAAAGAGGTTGATATGATTCTTAATCTTCATGATGGCTATGGATTTTATCATCCCGAGTATCGAAGTGGATTGGTTAATCCTAAGGCGTGGGGTCAGTCGACTGTGATCGATCAGCCGACGCTCAAAGGGGTGAAGTTTGGTAATCTCGAAGAGATTGCCAAAAAAGTCAATAACGCCACAAAGATTCACATCCAAGAAGATCTCCATGAATTTAATGTCAAAAATACCGATACAGCATCAAAAGATAAAGAGATGCAAAAAACGTTAACGTTTTGGGCAATCAGCCAGAATAAGCCCGCTTTTGCTATCGAAACAAGTAAAAATATCCAAGATCTATCACTTAAAGTTTATTATCAACTTCAGACGATTGAGCGCTTTATGGAGATCATGGGAATCAAATTCGAGCGAACATTTGAGCTAACACCTAACAATGTAGCGCAATTACTTAAAGATCATGGAACTCTTTATCTACCTAAAGGGCGCATTGCTCTTCCTTTGCATGATGTTGTTGGGAAAATTTCTTACCTTCCTGTTGGCGAGCCTCTTTCTTACGAAAGCGATAACCCCCTCATTACCCTTGTACCCAAAGCTGGTGGTTATGACATCTATAACGGTCACATTAAAGTTACGACCCTTTTAACAATTCCAGTGCGCTACGAAGAGAAGCTTACTCATGTCACAGTTAGGACCAAAGGAGAAGATAAGCGGGTTTCTTTAGGTTCAATTCTCAAGGTCAATTCTCCCTTTAGCATCGTGGTTCCTGAAGGATATCGTGTTAATGTTATCGGCTTTATCAAAGAGGGGGTTAAAAGTGAAGATGCTCTACCTATTAGCCTTGAAGAGATCAATAGACATTATGCACTAGATCTTTCGAGAAAGAGTTTTCGTGTTGAGGTTTATAAAGGTGATCTTTTTTGTGGCATGATTGTTGTTACCTTTTGATCTATTGATTATTGGATTTAATTTTCTTATAAAAATTTGTACAGTATCATACAAAAATTTCAAAAAAGTCAAATTTTAAAAGTAAGAAGGATAGAGTGTATGAGTATCGAGATTAAAGAGAATCGTACCCCTGAAATGGTTGAAGTTGTTGTCAGTGGAACAATCAAAAGTGTTGATGATTCGATGAAGATTAAAGAGGCGTTGATTGCAGCTTTGGCAACTGACAAAAGTGTGGCGCTCCGTCTGGTCATTAATGACTCTTTTATTGTTACATCATCGGTGATTGGCTTCTTGTTAAAACTGATACAAAAAGATCGCATTAATCTTACCGTTGTGGCAAAGAAGAGTGAGTTGTACGAGCTCTTTGAGAGTCTTCGATTAGTATCACTTCTTAATGTTGTCCGTGAGTGAATAGGTGCGCGATGTATTCAATTAAGTTCAAATTAATCTTGAATGTTATTGCTTCGATGGCAGCACTTGCTGGCAGCGTCGTGATTGCCTATGTTATTGCAGTGGCAGAGATTAAACAGATCATGATCTCTGATATCTCAACAGTCGCACAGACGCTTGAGCAAAGTTTAAACTATCTGGCATCAAAAGATGCAAAAGGATACCTTGATCCAGAGTTTAAAAAGAGCATCTATGCTATGAAAGTTGGCAAAAGTGGTTATGTCTATCTTCTCTCAGCAGATGGTCGGTTTGTGGTTCATCATAAGGAAGAGGGCAAGGTGATGGCCGGCCATGACTACATCGATCATATCCGTAAGGATAAGGGAGGTGGTTATTATGAGTATGTTTCGGCATCCACAGGACAAGAGAAGATTGTTGCCTACCGTTACATCCCTGCATGGGATCTTTGGGTTGTACCTGGTGTCAATAAAGCTGACTACTTTCAAGATCTTAAAGAGAACTTTTTAAAATGGCTCGTAACGATCGGGTTGATCCTTATGGCTGGATTGGGGCTACTTAACTATCTTTTGGGCCGCACGATCTTAAGACCTGTTGGTATGATCGAAGAGGTTTCTAAAGAGCTTTCGAGTGGGGATGGGGATTTGACGAAGCGCCTACCGATTGTCTCAAAGGATGAAGTTGGCATCGCAAGTGGCTATATCAACGATTTTATTGGCAAAATCCAAGAGACGGTCAGGATGGTGATTGCCACATCAAAGCAGACAGAGGAGATTAGCCATGAGATGCGAAGTTATGCCCGTAGCCTTGCGCAAAGCTCAGAGAGACAGACCTTGATGGTTAAAGAGTCAAATGAGCTTGCTATGACGGTTGAGAAGGAGCTCGATGCCTCGGAAGAGCTAGCGATCCAGACAACTGAAGATGTCGAATCAAGCAATACCGTTCTTACGGCGATGACTGCTGAACTTGAACGGCTGGTTGGCACCATTCTTCAAGCAAGCGATACTGAAACAGAATTGGCTGAAAAAATTACGACACTCATAGAACAGACGAACCAAATCCGTCAAGTTCTGACGATGATTAGTGAAATTGCCGACCAAACGAATCTCCTTGCTCTCAATGCCGCCATTGAAGCGGCACGAGCGGGTGAGCACGGGCGTGGTTTTGCAGTTGTGGC
>JAINCO010000059.1:0-11657 GCA_036574095.1 Campylobacterales bacterium
TGTAAGATCAAGCGCAAATCCTCGAATAATCTCTCTCGTCTTGGGTTCTGAAATCTTTGAATTTTTTAGATACTTGTTCTTTCCCATGTTCTCGGTACTTTAGCACAGTTTTGCTGCGATATTCTACTCGAGACCCAACTTTATTCAGCTATATTACTTATCTACTTGGTTTAAAATCAGCTCCGCTCTCAACCCAATCAAAAAACATAAAACTATTATATCATAAAAATCGACTACTCTATATTTTTCTTGTTGTCGCCACATTGAAATGCCTGATTCTCATATTTCAAATAGTCCGAGATGGGATCTAATCAATTAAGAAGAATAAGTCGCCTCACTACTCCATGCCCATTTTTTAGTTGTTGAAGTGCTTATTAATGGAGTATTAAGTTTTTGATCGATATAATTCGCGTCGCTGTTGGGGTATCGTCTAACGGTAGGACTACGGATTCTGGCTCCGTCAATCGAGGTTCGAATCCTTGTACCCCAGCCATCTGCGTCTGCTCCTCTTTAATCAATTCGATCACTTCGTAATCTTGCTTGATGACACCAAAATAAGAAAATCTTCCAAATAGACGCGCCATGCCAACCTCGTGTTCCAAATTGGCTGTCACATCGTAGCATCCCTAAGCTTAATGCTAATAAAAATTTGACCACCAAAAGACGAATTGGATATAATTACTGACTAAATAGCGATGGAGCGGTGATGAGGCTTGATAGCTGGCTTGTAGAGAAAGGCATAGTTGAGTCGCGCACCAAAGCACAAGCCCTCATCGTATCAGGAAAGGTGTTGGTTAACGGGCGAAGCATCACCAAGCCATCCTTTGCGATTGAGAATGGCGATGTTATGCTCTTAGAAGAGCCTTATGTTGGGCGTGGAGCATGGAAGCTTAAGGGCTACCTCGAAGAGTCTGGGCTCTCGATCAAGGGGGTTGCCTGTTTGGACATCGGCTCTTCAACGGGGGGCTTTACGCAAGTGCTTTTAGAGTATGGTGCAGCCCATGTTACCTGTGTTGATGTTGGCAAAGATCAGCTTCATCCTTCATTGAGGCAAGATCCGCGTGTGACTCTTTATGAAGGGATGGACATTCGCGCATTTAAAGCCTCAACACCCTTTGAGTTGGTAACGGGAGATCTATCGTTTATTAGTCTGACGGGGTTGTTGTCTGTTATTGATCGATTAGCTAACTCTCATATTATTTTACTGTTTAAACCGCAGTTTGAAGTAGGACCAGCGGTCAAGAGAAACAGCAAAGGAGTGGTGCAAGATCTTCAAGCGATTGAGACGGCCAAAACGCGCTTTTTAGAGGCAGCAAAGGCCTTAGGATGGCAATTGATCGCATGGAAGAAAGCCAAAATAGAAGGAAAAGAAGGTAATCAAGAGTATGTCTGCCATTTTACAAAATAAGACCATCACGGCACTTGCTATCGGTCGGTTTGATGGGATGCATCTGGGTCATCAGGCACTTTTTAATAAGCTTGGCACAAATGGTGGCATATTGATCATTGACAACGGACTTGCCAACCTTACCCCAAGACCCGCAGCTGAAGAGTTGGTACCCTACCCTATTTTTTATTACCAGCTTGAAGAGATTCGCGATCTTGATGCGTCAGAGTTTGTCGCACTTCTTTTGCGCGACTTCCCAATGTTGTGCACCATCGTTGTTGGCTACGATTTTCGCTTTGGCCATGATCGCCAAGGGGACGCCACAACATTACGGCAGCTTTTTAAGGGTGATGTAATAGTGGTTGATCCGGTAAGTGTCGAGGACGAGGTGGTTCATGCGCGTCTAATTCGCTACTACCTTTTACAAGGGGATGTTGCCCATGCTGCCAAACTCTTAGGACGAGCTTATCGTATCTGTGGCAAAGTTGTGAAAGGTCAGGGGATCGGGCGTCACCATCTTTATGCGACCCTCAATATCGAAACAGAGCACTATTTGCTGCCTGCAGAAGGAGTCTATGCAACACACACGCAAGTTGAGGGAGTATGGCACGATTCGGTAACCTTCTTAGGTCATCGTGTTAGTACTGATGGAAACTTCGCTATTGAGAGTCATATCTTAGACGACACTATTCAAGCAGCCGATAAGTGCTGTATCGACTTTATTGGACGAATACGACCTAATGGTTATTTTGAAAGTTTTGCCCAGCTTAAAGAGCGCATCGCTCAGGATCTCATCGAAGCCAAAGAGATCCTCAGTTCAACCTCTTTGACTACCTAATGATGTCATACCCCTCTGGGGGTGTAAAACTAAAACGGGAGACAGGAATGGTGGGATTGAGCTTGATTTCGTTAAGTTCAATCGTGATTTGATAGCCATTTTTGTCTGTAAAAAAGAGGGTTTTAGGAAGATTATTCTCTACTGTAATCGTTGCATCGATCCCATCGTGCGAAGCTCTCCATACCCCCTCGTTTACACGAACCGCTTTTTTGAGTAGCGTTCCTAAGTTTAGGCTCTCATCCATACGCCGCCAGGTTACCTGCTTAAGCCTTGGCTCATGGATAATCACCTCATGACCATTGACAAAAATCTCTTTGGGAACGGGCTTGGTATAGCCCCAGTAGGCACTGTTGGGTTGTTTGAGGGCAATTGTCCCCGTGTAGATGATTTTTTTACCTCCAGGTGCAACAACTGACTGGGTAAAGTTGGCTGTGAGGGTTGAAAATGAGAGGATCTCGCCCCAAAGAGCCAACGGTAAAAAAGAGGCTATAAGTCGTTTTAACACGTTTTGCATCCTTCAAATATGATCTATCTTGTGTTACTATGTGCTACATCATACGATTTTTTGGCTTAAGAACATCCGTTGTTACCATTTTGTTCTTTTGTTGGGGTTTAATTGCGCTCAAAGAACAAAGCCAATTAGGAGGGATGCCATGAATGATGTCAATGAGTTAGCTCGCACCATTTCAGAACAACTTGTCGATGATACCGTTGCACATGTGATTTTTGCCTGCCATGAACAGGGGGTGCTGGAGCTTTTGCCCGAGGTCTTACCACTGATCTGGCCAGAAGGCAACAGGCGAGCACTTGCTGATGCATTAGCCTCGATTCAGCAATTGTAGTGCGTTCTATAAGGATTAGCAAGCGGCTCATCAGCACAATTGTGCTAAAATTGCCTGAACTACTTTGAATTCAGGGAAGCCGCGTCGTGCTAAAACTCATCCAAAAAATTATCGGTACTAAAAACGACAAAGAGCTAAAACGCTACAAAAAACGTGTCGAGGCGATTAATGCGCTTGAGGCAAAATATTCCTCTATGAGCGACAGTGAGTTAAGAGCCGCCTTTGATGCGCTCAAGGCAAGAGTTGCTGCCGGAGAGACTCTTGATGCAGTCTTAGAGGACTCTTTTGCGATCACTCGTGAAGCATCGCGACGTGTACTTGGAATGCGCCATTTTGATGTTCAGCTTATCGGTGGTCTTGTCCTCTCTGAAGGTCGCATTGCCGAGATGAAAACAGGCGAAGGAAAAACGCTGGTTGCAACACTTCCTGTGGCTCTTTATGCGATGATGGGCAAAGGTGTCCATGTGGTTACCGTTAATGACTATCTAGCAACCCGCGATGCCACCGAGATGGGACATCTTTATAACTTCCTTGGCTATTCAGTAGGAACTATTACCTCAAGTATCGATGAGGCATCAAGAAAAGCTGCCTACGCATGTGACATCACATATGGCACCAACAACGAATATGGCTTTGACTATCTGCGTGATAATATGAAATACTCGCGTGAAGCACAAGTGCAGCGGGGTCACTTTTTTGCTATTGTCGATGAGGTTGACTCAATCCTCATTGATGAAGCACGCACACCTCTAATTATCTCTGGACCAACCAATCGTCGATTAGATAACTATATCCGCTCCGATGAGGTTGCGAAGGCGCTTGAGCGCGATGTTCATTTTGCTGTCGATGAAAAAAATAGGACAGTGTTGTTAACAGAAGAAGGGATTGAGCGCGCCCAAGAACTTTTTGGTGTTGACAATCTTTATGAACTTGAACATGCTATTTTGGCTCACCACCTTGATCAGGCATTAAAAGCTAACTACCTCTTTAAGCGCGATGTTGATTATGTCGTTCGCAAAGGTGAGGTGTTGATTGTCGATGAATTTACAGGGCGTATCGCCGAAGGGCGTCGCTACTCTGAAGGACTCCACCAAGCCCTAGAGGCTAAAGAGGGGGTCGCAATTAAAGAAGAGAGCCAGACACTTGCTGAAATTACTTACCAAAACTACTTCCGTCAATATGAGAAACTTGCTGGGATGACTGGCACAGCTCAAACTGAGGCCGCAGAGTTTGCGCAAATCTATGGACTGGAGGTTATCTCGATTCCAACTAACCTCCCCGTTGCGCGTAAGGATTTGAATGATCTAATCTATAAGACTGAGCGAGAGAAGATGAATGCGGTCCTTGCCAAAGTCAAAGAGCTCTATGCCAAAGGGCAGCCAGTTTTGATTGGTACCGCATCGATCGAAAAAAGTGAGATGATTCATGAGCTCTTAACAAGTGCAGCTATTCCTCATACCGTTCTCAACGCCAAAAATCACGAAAAAGAGGCTGAAATTATTAAAAATGCAGGTCTTCGGGGGAGCGTGACGGTTGCGACCAATATGGCCGGACGCGGTGTTGATATTAAGCTAACCGAAGAGACAAGGGCGTTAGGCGGGCTTTATATTATTGGTACAGAACGCCATGAGAGTCGTCGCATCGATAACCAGCTGCGCGGTCGAAGTGGGCGTCAGGGAGATCCTGGTGTTAGTCAATTCTATCTCTCTTTAGAAGATAACCTTTTGCGTATTTTTGGTGGTGATAAAATCCGTCGCATTATGGATCGCTTGGGTATCGAAGAGGGAGATGTCATTGAGTCAGCGATGGTTACCAGAGCTGTTGAGAATGCTCAAAAACGCGTGGAGGCAATGCACTTTGAATCACGCAAGCATCTATTGGAGTATGATGATGTTGGAAATGCTCAGCGCAAAGTCATCTTTGGCTTCAGGAACGAGCTACTATCTGATGATGTTGATATTAGCCAAAAGATCGCCGATAACCGAGCCCTTTATGTTGATCATTTATTAGAAAAGTGCGATATCATGGCAGGGCTTTCGAGCGAAGAGTTTAATCTTGTCAAGTTAGGTGAACTTTTAACTGAAGAGATTGGTTTAATCTTTGATACGGCTGCTTTAAAAAATCGTGAGTATGAAGATGTCAAAGCTGCAGTTATAGAGGCTGTTGAAAACTACTATGTAGCTAAAATGGCACCTTTGGATAAGGAGCGTGTGCGCGAGATTGAAAAAATTATCTACCTGCAAGTTCTTGATGAAGCATGGCGCGAGCACCTTTATCAGATGGATATCTTAAAAACAGGTATCGGACTGCGTGGTTACAACCAAAAAGACCCATTAGTTGAATATAAAAAAGAGAGCTTTAATCTCTTTACAGAACTTATTACCACAATCAAAATCCGCAGCGCCAAAGTCCTTCTCTCGCTTCAGTTGCGTTTTAATGACGATCCAGAACAAACCGCCCACCATCTCCAAGATGAAGCATTTGAAGGAACAAGCGCAATTCATCCAGAGGCCTCTAATAAAAAACGCGAAGAGCGTCGTCGCAAATACCAACAAAAAAAACAGGGCTAAGATGGCAAACAAGCCTCTTATCTCTTTTATCGTTCGCAAATATCTCTCCTTTGATCGTACCCAACCTTTCATCTCGATTGCCGCACTCTTAGCCTTTGGCGGCGTTGCGGTTGGCGTGATGGTGCTCATTATCGCGATGGCGATCATGAATGGTATGTCCAAAGAGTTTGAAAAAAAACTCTTTACGATGAACTATCCTCTCACGATCTATCCCAGAGCCTCGACTACACTTGATTTAGCCATTATGGATGAGATTACCACCAATATGCCCCACCTCAAGCTCTCCCCTTTTATTACAAGTGGTGCGGTTGCACAGGGGGGTGATACGATGGAGGGAGTGATTGTTTTTGGCGTCGATTTCGCGCGTGAGGTGACACTCAATGATGTCCTTAGGCGTGCACTTGCTGCAAAAAAGGAGATTTCGCCCTTTGGTGCTGTTGTTGGAGAGTTGATTGCTGAAAATATGGTTGATGCGGATGGTCGACTCAATCTCTATTTCACCCGTCTTGAGGCCGCAGGGATGGGGATGGCGCCGGTGATGAAACGATTTAGTGTTGAAGGCAATTTTACCTCAGGACTTTATGCTTACGATAAAGCCTATGTCTATACAACACTTGAGGCGATGCGCGCACTACTTGATATTCCAGAGGGAATGGCGAGTGGTATTCATCTCTATTCGGACAATCCGATGGAGGATGCGCAAAAACTTAGAGAAATTCTTCCTATTTCTCTGACTGTCGTGGGATGGTGGGAGCAAAATGGAAACTTTTTCGCTGCTATGGCGATGGAAAAGCGTGCTCTCTTTATCGTCTTGATGCTGATTGTTACAGTGGCGGCAATGAACATTATTAGCTCACTTCTTATGACTGTGATGAATCGACGCAAAGAGATTGCACTATTGCTTTCATTGGGTACGACCAGACATGAGGTGCGTACGATTTTCTTTTGGCTTGGTGCAATTATTGGAGGGAGCGGGATTGTGGCTGGGGTGATCTTGGGATTTGTAGGAATGGAGATTCTCTCATCCTTTGATCTTTTAGCACCCCTTGCAGATGTCTATGGTACCTCGAAGCTGCCTATGGAGCTTGATCCACTTGATTTAAGCGCTATTATCTTGGGAGCAACAGCAGTTGTTTTGCTTTCTAGTTGGTATCCAGCTAAAAAAGCGAGCGAGATCGATGTTTTGACAGTTTTGCGCAATGAGTAGGATGGGGTACCATCCTACTCATCATTAGCGTGGAGGGAAAGGATCGATGCGGTATCCAACACCACGGACGTTTTTTAGGAAGTTTTCGTGTGTTTTGCCACGGAGTCGATTGATGAGTGAGCGGATTGTTGAATTTTGAGAGCGCTCACCTCGGTAAATCTCATTAAAGATCGCATCTTCAGAGAGTGTCTCACCCAAATTGCGCACAAGGAAGCGAAGAAGATGACGCTCTTTTTTTGTCAAATGAACTTTGTTACCTTTATAGTAAAGATCCTCATGTTTTGGATCAAACTGGTAGTTTGGTGTCAGCTGAATGAGTAACGAGGTTGGGCGGCTGGCGTCTCGAATAAGACGATCTAGTCTAAGCTTCAACTCTTTAAGCTCAAATGGTTTTTTAAGGTAATCATTGCACCCTAAATCATAGGCTTGTTCAAGGTGCTCAATATCTGTATAAGCACTAATGACGACAACTAATGCATCAGGACGTCGCTCGCGGATGCGGCGAAGTACTTCAAGTCCACTTACACTCGGTGTATTCAGATCTAATATGAACAGATCGTAATGTTTTGTCATCGCTAAGTTGAGAGCTTCCTGCCCATCTTCGACAGCATCAACTGAGTAATCTTCTCCTTCAAGAAATGTTTTGATGCTTTGTTGAAGCATATATTCATCTTCAAGCAGTAAAATCTTCATGATATAACCTTTCTGTTGATTTTCAACATAATTTTACCATAATTTTAAGAGAAAATTACTTAATTCGCTGGAACACATAACTGAAAATTGTCCCTTTTTCTTCTGATGATTCTAAGGTGTAGTGTATTTTCTCCTCTTTGCATATTTCAGCGACAATCGCCAAACCAATCCCATAGCCACCTTTTACTTCGCTTTCTCTATAAAAACGCTGAAAAATCGTATCTTTGTCATTAATCACAGGACCAACATTATGAAAAGAGAGTATGTAACTCTCATCTTCTTCCTGAAGCGAAACTGTAATTACTGTGTCACGCTTAGAGTATTTAATTGCGTTAGAGAGGTTATTATCGATGAGTCGCTGAAGTTTAATGTCAGGAATGATGATCCATGCCTCATCAAGGCCAATATCATCATGAAGGGTCAGTCTGTTGGCTTGAGCAATTGCCCTGAAATAGTCAATCCGCTCTCGAAGAAACGAAACAAGGTCGATTTTACTGGACCGATGATTTTCTCGATCGCGCTTAAGTAGATAGCTCATATCCTCGTAGGTATTTTTGAGGGTTTTGCAGGCAGCCTCGATGGGATTGAGCAAAGAGGAGGTGATCCCTTCTTTGCGCATCAATTCGATATTGGTCATAATAATGGCTAAAGGCGTATTGAGCTCGTGGATAGAGTCTTTGATAAATTTATCCTGTCGTCGGATCAATTCTGCCATTTGCTCTTGTGTTTGCTGAATGAGGCGCCTACTCTCTTCCAGCTCACGCTCCTGATGACATTTGGCAACAGTTTTTGCAAGCATCTCAAAGAGTTGTGAAAGTCTGATTGGTTTAAAAAGAAAATTGTCAATGCCAATTCTAATGGCATCAACAAGATTGTCAAGGTCGTGAAAAGCTGAAATGAGAATAATTTTTTGATCTGGGCGAAGAGATTTAATCTCTGCAGAGATCTCTAACCCATTTTTGCCAGACATCACAATATCACTCAAAATAATATCGGGAGTTTCACCTGTATCAAAAAGTCTTTGGTAAAGCGCCAAAGCCTCATCGCCCGATGCAGCGCTATAGATCTTTTTAAAATAACGCATAAGCCTCATCTGTAACGATGACCGTGTAAGCTCGTCATCTTCAACTAACAGCAGTGTCATATTGGCGGCTTTTTCCGCCAAGATATTGCGATCTTGTTTTTTCATAAGAAACTATAACGCTATTTTCTTTAAAAAAAAACAAAAATTAGACTAAAACAGAGTTGCGTATCTAGAAAATCTGCGAATCTAACATTTTTGATGGTGTGGACACAGCATTTGCACAATCCCACCACGCCGCAACCAAAAAAAGTTATGACACAAAGTTCGATATGTTGGATTGGAGGGGGCTCTTTGATGGTAAGTTGTATCGTTTGCTGAAGCGCCCAGTGTCTCTGGACACTTCTGAAAGTAGAGTAACATTTTACGAAGAGGCCTTGTTGTCTAAAGCAAAACGCCGATAAAGAATCGGTAAGAGGATCAGTGTGAGTAGTGTTGAGCTTGTAAGACCTCCGATCACAACAGCCGCCAATGGTCGTTGTATCTCCGACCCTGGTCCTGATGCAAAAAGCAATGGAATAAGACCAAATGCAGCAATGGAGGCGGTCATGAGGACTGGCCTAAGCCGTCGCATCGCTCCTTGGATAATGACCTCATGAGGTGATAGGCTACTCTCAGCTAGCTGGTTAAAGTAGCTAACCATCACCACACCATTGAGTACGGCAATCCCCAATAGTGCAATAAAACCGACTGATGCAGGAACACTAAGATATTCTCCTGCTAATACCAGCCCCCACATACCACCAATCAGCGCCAAAGGGACGGTTGAAAGAATCAAAAGCGCTTGCTTCAAAGAGCCAAATGTCATATAGAGGATAACGCAGATCAGCCCCAGTGCAACAGGCACAACAAGAGCTAACCTCTCTGAAGCTCGCTGCTGATTCTCAAATTGACCACCCCATAAAAGGGTATACCCCTCACTGAGCTTAACTTCTTTTTCTACAGCGGCTTTGGCCTCATTGACAAACCCGACAAGGTCTCTTCCATCGACATTGCACCGAACCACAGCTACTCGTTGTCCATTTTCTCTCTCGATTTTGACTGGGCCTTCGACCGTTTCAAGGCGCGCAACCTCCGATAAGGTCACGCTCTCGCCGTTTGGTAATGGAAGAGGTAGTGCCCCAAGGTCAATCTTTTGGGTCTCATCAGGGTCGATCGCACGTATAATAATCGGACGCCGACACCCCTCTTCCAAAACAAAGCCGGCAGAGATACCCTCAAGAGAGGCTCGTAGAATCGTTTGAGCATCAGCCTGTGAAAGCCCCAACCTGGCTAACTGCATCCGATCAAAGATCACATGTCGATACTCCATGCCACTATTCATTGCGTAATAGACATCACTTGCTCCCGGAATCCGCTCCAAAACAGCCGCAATCGATACGGCTTTCGCCTCGAGCTGCCGTAAATCTGGCCCAAAGATTTTGATCGCAACATCTCCACGCACACCTGTTAACATCTCAGAGATGCGCATTTCAATCGGTTGCGTAAAACCAAAGCCTATCCCAGGGTAGTGTTCAAGTTTTTTTCGTATTTGTTCAATCAACCACTCTTTGTCAGCAACCTGCCACTCATCTATGGGTTTTGTTACAATAAAAGCATCTGTTTGGTTCAGACCCATAGGATCAAGGCCAAGCTCATCAGAACCACTGCGACCAATGACAGCTACGATCTCTGGAATTTCGAGCAATCCTCGTTCGATCGCTGCAACTTGCCTGGCCGAACTCTCCATCGATATTGATGGAAGCGACTCTAATCCTACGATAATGCTCCCCTCATCCATGGTTGGCATAAAACTTTTACCCACCCAAAAGTAGAGGCCAACAGCACTAACAAAAGCGGCAACTGTCAAGATAACAACAAGACGCGCATGCCTCAAGGCCCAGATGAGGACGGGTCGATAGAGTGAGGAGAGTTTGGCCACAAGCCAGCTTTCATGGCTACCAGAGCCACGAAGGAGGTAGTGTGTCATGACCGGAATGACAGTGAAGGAAAGAAGAAGTGAGCCTGAGAGGGCAAAAATGATCGTTAATGCCACGGGGGCAAACAATTTACCCTCTAAGCCCTCAAGTGTAAGTAATGGCAAAAAGACAAGCGCAATGATCACAATGCCTGAAACAACTGGCATAGCTACCTCGCTGCACGCCTTATAGATTGTCTCAAGCTTCTCATGACTTCCCATTCCAGGAGTTAATCTTGTTGTTATATTTTCAACAACAACCACTGATGAGTCAACTAGCATCCCGATAGCAATCGCCAAGCCACCCAAACTCATCAAATTAGCTGACATCCCTGCATACTCCATCATCACAAAGGTATGCAAAGCCGCTAAAGGAAGGGTGAGAGCAACTGTCAGCGCAGCCCGTAGATCCCCTAAAAAGAGCATCAGCAAGATTACCACAAGAACAACAGCTTCCAGGAGAGCTTTTGCTACTGTCGTAGTCGCCTTGTTGACAAGTTCGCTACGATCATAAAAGGGGACAATTTTCACACCTTCAGGAAGACGCCCGGAGAGCTCATCAAGTGCATTCCTTACTTCATCTAAAACCTTCTGGGCATTCGCTCCTTTAAGACCGACCACCAATCCTTCGACTGTCTCTTGTCCATTTTTTGTGACAAAGCCATAGCGTGTCATGGCAGCAATCTCGATTTTAGCTACATCTTCTAATAGCATCGGATAGCCGCCATCAGATTTGATGACGATCTTCTTCATCTCATCAATTGAATGTATGGCCCCTTCGGAGCGTACCAGTAATGCTGCTTCCCCAACTGTAATTCTGCCGGCCCCATCATTTTTGTTATTAGATTCAATCGCCAAAACAAGATCATTGAGCGAGAGTTGATAGCGGCCCAAGAGTGCCCAATCGGGCTTGATAACATAGCTTTTTACCTCACCTCCTAAGGCATTAATATCTGCAACTCCAGGAATTGTCCTCAGTCTGGGTCGTATCACCCAATCAAGCAGATTGCATTTTGCTTGCTTGGAAACATTACCCTCAATCGTGAACATAAAAAGTTCACTAAGTGGTGTCGCAATCGGGG
>JAINCO010000060.1:0-34615 GCA_036574095.1 Campylobacterales bacterium
TCTCTTTAGAAAGGTCGCTTCGTCGTAATAACTCAACACTACCCTCGGCAAGATTTTTACCCACAATGATACCATAAGGGATACCAATAAGTTCAAAATCGGCCATTTTCACACCAAAACGCTCATCGCGGTCATCCCAAAGCACTTCAATGCCGCTCTCTTTAAGCGCCGAATAAAGATCAGCAGCGTAGGCTTGCTGCGCCTCGTCTTTAATATTGCTAACGATGATGGCAACATGATAAGGAGCAACAGAGAGTGGCCATTGGCAACCTCGCTCATCATGGCACTGTTCAATGATCGCAGCCATCAAGCGACTAACCCCGATTCCGTATGTTCCCATCACAAAGGGGCGCGCTTTACCATGTTGATCAAGAAATTTTGCCTCCAGTGGAGCAGAATAGCGCTCACCAAGCTGGAAGATATGGCCAACCTCAATTCCTTTACTATACTCAAGCGGTGCACCACAACATGGGCAGGCATCACCTGGCTGAACTGCGATCAGATCAGCAAACACAATATCATCCCCAGCCGCCTCAATTGCGATGCCATCTAGATGATAATCGACTTTATTGGCCCCGCCAACCATACCAAAACGCCCTTTAAGCTCCTCATCAACTACAAAGCGAACCCAATCAAGCCCTATCGGCCCGATAAAACCGGGCACAAGCCCCATTTGGGAGAGTTCGTCACTACTCACATCGACAAGATCGTTGGCATTGACACTGTTTTTAGCCTTTGTCTCTTCAAGCTCATCGCTACCAGAGATAAAAAAGAGGACAATCTCACTCCCCTCATCATAGATAGCCCGCTTGGCAACAGCCTTGATAAAGTCAGATTTAGGGCGGTTTAGGAATTTAGAGAGCTCCTCGATTGTCGTAAGGCCTGGCGTATGAATCTCTCCTGTTGTGTGCAAAAGATCGCAACGCTCAGGCTTGCGACGCTTTGCTGCCTCCAGGTTGGCCGCATAGTCACATTGACTACACAAGACAATCGTATCTTCACCACTCTCAGCCAACACCATAAACTCTTTGCTACCACTTCCTCCAATCGCGCCACTATCAGCATCAACGATTTTAAACTTCAACCCCAACCGCTCAAAAATCCTTCGATAGGTAGCCTCCATGAGATGAAATTCACGCAACATATCCTCATAATCAGCATGAAAACTATAGCCATCTTTCATCATAAATTCGCGTCCACGCATCAGGCCAAAGCGAGGGCGCGCCTCATCACGAAACTTCAAATTGATCTGGTAGAGATTCAATGGAAGCTGCTTATAGCTAGTGACGCGATTTTTAACAAGCTCCACCATCATCTCTTCATGGGTGGGCCCTAAGACAAACTCTTGCTCTTTGCGATCATTAAAGCGCAAAAGCTCTTTACCATACTTTTCATAGCGCTGGCTATCGCGCCACATCTGCGCTGGTGTCACAAACCCAAGCTGAACCTCGATGCAACCAACCCTATCAAGCTCTTCGCGCACAATGCGTGAGATCTTTTCTAAAACGATCTTGCCCAAAGGAAGAAGGTTATAGATACCTGCGGCTACTTGTGAGATAAAACCAGCACGCGTAAGAAAGATATGACTAGCGAGTGTTGCCTCTTTGGGAGACTCTTTGGTTGTGGGGATAAAAGCTCGTGAATATCTCATTGTTGCGAATCCTCGTTGGAAATAAAGTTAGGAGCATCCAGATTAAAAAGGTATGAAAACATATCGATAAAATCATCAGCATCCCGACTTGATGCGATCTCTTTAAGGCGAACAGTTGGGTGGTGAAGAAAGGTATTAAAAGCAGCCTGAAGTGTACGCGTTAATTGCACGGCATACTCAGCAGGAAAATACTTTTTGTCAATCGCTCGTGCTACTTCCTTATTGATCGCTTGTTGGGCACGAGCACGCAAGGCTTTGATGATCGGATCAACCGAGAGCATCTCAAGCCATCTATAAAACTCCTCAGTCTGACGCCCAACAATTCCATAAGCAATGCGCGCTTGCTCCTCCCGAAAGGCAAGATTTTTAGAAACAACATCTTGCAAATCGTCAACAAAAAGGATCTTAACCCCATCAACCGACATCTCTTCGATGTTGCGTGGCACAGAAAGATCGATCCAAGTACGCTTAAAATCACACGGACGAACCATCGCTTTGGTGATGATCGGCTCGGATGATGCTGTTGCTGTTAAAACCAGTGGTACCTCATGAAGGAGCGAGGCAAGAGCCTCAAGCCCATAGATAGATACCTCAATGCCAGCCTCCGCCACAGCAGCCTCAGCACGCGCGCGACTTCTATTAACTAAGAGAATGTTGGCTCCCTGTGCTGATAGGTGTTTCATCGCTAACACCCCCATCTCGCCAGCCCCAACAACAACAGCGCGCACGCCAGCCAAATTCCCGACAACTTCCCTCGCCATAGCAACAGCAGCACTAGCGATCGAAACAGGATTTTTTGTTATTTCAGTCAAACTTCGCACAGCAGCGGCACATTTAAGCGCATAATCCATCGCTCGTGCGATCTTTTGAGCAGCAAAACCCCGCTCATAGGCAAACCGGAAAGCCTCTTTCACTTGACCTGTAATCTGGGTCTCTCCGATGACCAGACTATCAAGTGAACTAATAACACTAAAAAGGTGATGAATCGCCCCTTGATCCTCAAAAAGATCGGCACGCCCCTCTAATTCATAGCCATCGATCCCCGAGTGCTTTTGCAGAAGTGTAAAAAGGTGGGCTGCAGCATCTCGGATAGCGCTCACGCTTGCAAAAATTTCAACACGATTACAGGTCGATAGGATCATTGCCTCGTTAATTGCTGGGTGATCAACGATCAGCTGAAGCGTCTTCTCTTTTGTTGCATCATCGAACGCAAGCCGTTCACGAACAGAGATGTCACTATTTTTATGGGAAAAACTCAGCAACAGGTAGTTCATTAAAACTCTCTTTGTGTCATTGCGTCCATGATCTTCTGTAGTTGTGCCATCAAGCTATCATCGATCTTGGCGTTCGCCAACGCCTCCATCGCTTGCTGACCAAGCCAACGAATGCGCGCCGTCGTCTCATCAATGACCCCTCGAGAGAGCATAATCTCTTTAATCCAACTAGCCTCTGTTTGATCGAGAGCTCGACTATGAAGCGCGCGAAACCGTACCTTTTCATTATCATCTAATTTTTGAACCATGATCAGATATGGAAGCGTCATCTTTCCTTCGGCCAGATCACCCATTGCTGGTTTGCCCAGTGTTGCCTCATCTTGTGTCACATCCAACAGATCATCGACAATTTGAAAGGCCAACCCCAAATTTCGGCCATAGAGCGCAAAGGGTTCTATAGGCAAACCTGCCAAAAAAGCACCACAAACAGCTGTCGCCTCTATAAGCGCTGCTGTTTTGCCTTCAATCATCGCCATGTAAGCTGATTCATCTTCATGATACTCTTGGCTTAGCCGCACATCAGCCAACTCCCCTTCAGATAGAGCAACGACCGCTTTGGCAATCGTCGTAATCAAAAAAGGATCATGCTCTGCCAAGGCAGAGTAAGCCTGCGAATAGAGAATATCACCAAGCATCACGGCACTTTTGTTGCCATAGAGGGCATTCACAGAAGGGAGGCCTCGCCTTAATCTTGCCTCATCGATCACATCATCATGAAGGAGGCTTGCTGCATGAATAAATTCAATAATAGCTGCAATCCGAGGCGATAGAGGGTGATGGGGAGCAATGTGCAACAAAAGCTTGGCGCGTAACATCTTGCCGCCACCAAGTCCTTCGGCCATCTTTTGAGCCTCACTGCTTAGTCCTACACGAAGCTTTACCATCTCCTCTATGACACGCTGCATTACCACCCCTTTGCGCTCATATTTCGCTCCACAACGATGGTTCGTTTGGGATCGCGAACTAAAACCTCAAATGTCGCTGTTTTATTTTGGTCATTCAACGCCAAGAGCCGAATCATGATCATCGGCTTTTCATCAGACGACCCATGACGATCACGGTAGAAGTAACGGAAGGTATCGCGCTTATATTCGGGGTAGAGGATAGTCTGGCGCCGAAAACCATCAAAACTAAAGTGCATAACCAACCCCCGCTCTTTCCAGAGGGTCCAGCGAAAGAAAAAGTCAAATCGATAACCCGCTTCATTTTTTGCTGAGTCTATCGTGTAGTGAACAACTTGATCTTTTGCTAAATCAACCCCATCTTTGTATCCCCAATACCCCTTGGGCATGGCCGCAACGACCCAGCACCCTACCATCAGCCAGATAGCAAGGGAGCGCACGATTGCCATCACCCGTACTATTCGTTTTGAGAGACAATTGTAGCCATCAGGTCGATATAATTATTATCAGCTAACGCAACAATCTCTTTCTCTTCAGTAACAAGCATCGAAGGGATATCGCGTTCCCACTCAGGATGCAAACGCTCAAGCATCATCTCCATCGCAGCCACGCGACGCATATAATTATCGATCTCTTGTTTAACAAGATTGCGATTCGCCTGATAGAGTATCTCGAAAAAACGATCTTTTGGCGATCCTTCAAAAATCTCCCCAAATACCTTATCCAGCATCATTCCCCCCGATCCATAAATAGGACGATTATAGCAAAAAGTTCGTTAAGGGCTCCTATAAATCGAGAAGGATAAATAGGGCACCGAGGAAGTAATCAGCAACAAGAACTGTAACAGCTGAGATCACAACAGCGTAGGTTGTGGCGATACCCACACCACGGGCACCGCCTCTCGTATGATAGCCACAATAAGCGCCCACCATACCAATGAGCCATCCAAAAACAACCCCCTTGACAATTCCGATCATATAATCTGCAACCTCAGCATGCTGCGTAATTGTGGAGGTATAGGCAGTTGGATTGACATCAAGTCCATAGGTCGCAATAAGATAGGCACTCACATTAGCAACAACATCAAATAGTGCCACTAAGATAGGAACAGAGATCGCTGTAGCAAGGATACGTGGTACGATCAGATATTTGCGTGAATCAATGGCAAGAACATCGATCGCATCAATTTGCTCTGTCACACGCATTGTCCCAAGTTCTGCTGCCATCGCACTAATTGCACGACTGACAATCATGAGCGCCGTAAAGACTGGCCCGATCTCTCGCCCTATGGCAAAAAATGTCGTATACCCCATCAGGTTTTCGGCACCAAATTTATGAAACCCCTGATAGAGCTGCATCGCCTGAACAAATCCAAGAAACATCGATGTTAAAAAGATAACACCGACCGAGCGAATACCAATCATCTCAATCTGTCGTGCAAGCTCTCCCATTCTGAATGGGGGCGTAAAATACTCTTTAAGCAGCAAGGCATTAAAAGCCAAAAAACGGCCAAACTGCTCTAACGCACGTAACGCACCCAGAGCGATCACGCCCAACAGGGAAAAAAAAGATTCCAGCACGCCCAAGCTTCAATCTTTCCTAAAAGTGTTTGTTGTACAATAGCAACAAGTATAACCTATAGGAGTGAAAAAATGGCTGAAGAGGAGAAAAAAGAGGAAGGTAGCGGTAAATCAAAGATCATCATCATTATTATCGTTGCTATCCTTTTGGTGTTGATACTAGTGATCGGTGGTGCACTTGCCTTTTTCTTGATGAGTGGTAGTCACGAGGAGGAAGGAGCGACAGCTGGCACACCAGCAGCAGAACATGAGGTCGATGCCAAAAAAGAGAAAAAGAAACATAGCGAGGAGCTTAAGGTTGGACCAATGGTTCCTCTGGATACTTTTATCGTCAACCTGATGAGTGACACAGGGATGCAGCGTTACCTCAAAACAACAATCAACCTTGAACTCGAGCCTGAGAACGAACTGATGCTGAAAGAGGTTGAAGCAAAAAAACCGATTATTCGCGACATTATTCTCACAATTTTGACATCCAAAACAGTTGAAGAGGTGACAACTCCCAAAGGAAAAGAGAACCTTAAAATGGAGATTCTCGAAAAGATCAACGAAAAAATGCAAGATGGTGAGTTCCGTAATGTCTATATCACGGAGTTTATGATTCAGTGATAGGTATCGATCTAATAAGCATTGCACGTATTGAGGCAATGATTGAGCGTTTCGGAGAGCGTGGTGTGGCGCGTTTTCTCTCTCCTGATGAGATAGATATTGCTAAAAAAAGTGAAACAATAGCTGGTTTCTGGGCTGCCAAAGAGGCCATTGCCAAAGCGTTAGGATGTGGTATTGGTAGCGAGCTTTCTTTTCATGACATCATTCTCTCCAAAGATTCCAAAGGACGCCCACAGGCAATTCTAACCCCAGAAGCTTCAGCACGTCACGGCTCTCCTACGATCGCTCTTTCAATCACACACGATGGCGGATTCGCTGCGGCTGCCGCCATCATTACCCACACCAAAGGAGTATCATGACCTATCTTGCCATCAAAGCTTTTCATATCATGTCACTCATCTCATGGTTTGCTGTGCTCTTTTATCTACCGAGGTTATTTGTCTATCACGCTGAACATCGCGACAATAGTGAATTTGTCAAGGTTGTTAAAATTATGGAGCGCAAACTTTTCCGCTACATCGGTATCCCCGCCTTTTGGGCAACACTTCTTTCGGGTCTTGCGATGATTGCTCTTAACCCAGGACTTTTGACAGGCACCGGATGGCTCCATGCCAAACTCACACTCATCGCCGTTTTGATCATCTACTTTTTTCATGCAGGCAGACTCCTTCAAGCACTCGCAAACGATACTGATTGTCATAGTGGTAAGTTTTTTCGTGTTTACAACGAAATCCCTACACTTTTGATGATTGCTATTGTGATTTTAGCCGTCATCAAGCCCTTCTAAGATGACCCAAGAAGAGCTTGCGACTCTTTGTATCAAGCAAACAAGCGACTACCTCAATGCCTCACGAACCCACAATTTAGGCATCATCACGGTAGGTGTGCGCCGAATTCGCCAAGCCACCAATCCAAAAAGCTATCTGCTCCATTTAGATAGTGCAATCTCTCCTAACGCCAAACTCATCCTCAAAGACCAAAACGAGGCTCTTAGCTGGAGCTCGGGTGAGGATCTCATCATTGAATCGTGGGATGAAGGACAGAGACTACTTCTCCTCTCTTTTATTGATGAGCCTCCCGAAAGGTTTGATCAGCGTCAGTTGGTTCTTGAATCAGATATGACCTTTTTGCTGGCCAATCTTTTAGCTTGGTACGAAGCCCACGCTTCAGAGCTTAGTATCAATAAAGAGACCCCAAGCCTTCGCCCCCTTGATGAACAGTTAGATGATCTTCCCCTCAATAATGATCAAATCAAAGCTCTCGAACTCATCGCTTCATCTGGTCTTAGCTATATCTGGGGACCACCTGGCACGGGCAAAACTCAAGCAGTTTTGGCGCATGCCGTGATTGCGGCTTTGCGCCAACAGCAACGCATTCTCATTCTCGCACCCACCAATAAAGCCCTCGAACAGGCATTTGAAGGGGTCATTACCCGCCTCAAAGCCCACCGTATCTCACCTACCCTCATGCTTCGATTAGGTGTTGCCAGTAGTGACTTTGCCCGTCGATATCCGGCTCTATGTGAATCGTCACAAATCGAACGAGAATATGATGCCATCGAAAAAAAGATGCAAATTTTACACCGCCAAATCGAACAGCTACACCATGGTGTAAAGTTCTCTTTGCTTGATGATGATTTGACAGAAGAGCAGATTAACAATGAACTTGCACAGCTTGAGATAATCAAAGAGGGAATCAAGACAACAGGAATGCGCACCAAAATCCCTCATGCACTGATACTTGGCATGACCTTAGATCACTATATCGGGCGCACGCTACAAGGAGGATTTGATGTTGATCATATCTTTCTTGATGAGGCTGGCTATGCCTCACTGGCCAAGGCACTCCCTCTTTTTGCCGGCAAAACACCCATAACGATGTTAGGGGATCACTGCCAACTCCCTCCTGTCTCACCCATGCCACCCAATACAAGCGACAACCAGTTCTATCTTTTCTCAGTCTCAGCCATCTATGCCGAAACACTTTTTAGCGCCCATCCCAAGGAACTACCAACCCTTTTGAACGAACCGCCCCGCCATGAGATAACAAAACGCTCTCCTCTCACTCTAACCCATCGTTTTGGTTCTAATTTAGCAACCCTTTTAGACCGCTATATCTACAAGAATGGCTTTCGATCCTCTCTTGATGGCGATTTGCAAATCGACTATATCGACACACAACCCTTTGTGACTCCAACCCAGATAGGGAAGCGTGAGGCATGGGAAGAGGCAGTCGCAATCGCTTCTTTCGTCAAATCATTACCCAATCACTCTAAAACAATGATCCTCACCCCCTATCAACAGCAAGCAGCACTTCTTAGAAGAACCCTGGGACGACACTGGCAAGAGCGTATCGCAACGATCCACAAAAGTCAAGGGCAAGAGTGGGAGACGGTGATCTTTAGCATCGTTGATAATAGCTGGGAAGATAAGGGGCGCCGCCCCTGGTTTACGAACACCAACAGCACCTTATCAGCTGGACTCAATCTTATTAATACCGTTATCAGTCGTGCCAAAAAACGGCTGATTCTTGTTGGCGATTACACATTTTGGAGCGAGCAAGAAGGACAGCTACTCGCAGAACTCTTTAGGATTGCTTCAAAGATCTCTTAATTTCCCTTTTCAAAAAGAACGACCCTATTGCGCCCACTCTCTTTGGCTTTGTAGAGCGCTTCATCAGCTCGCCCCACAACATCATCAAGCAGATCACCCTCTTTTACTTCAGCCACACCGACGCTACATGTCACTCGATCTACACCACTAAAAGCATGTTGCTCAACTATTTTTCTAATTTTCTCCGCCACTTCTACACCCTGTTTACCCGATGTATTAGGCAATAACACAACAAACTCTTCACCACCCCAACGCGCAAAAATATCTGATCGCCTCAATCTTTTGCGACATAGAGCTGAGAATTCGCGCAACACACTATCGCCAACATTATGGCCATAGGTATCATTAATCTGTTTGAAATGGTCAATATCGAGGAGTAAAACAGCGATATAGCCTTGGTAACGCTGTGCATAAGCATACTCTTTAACAAAAAGTTCACTAAAAAAGTAGCGGTTATAGACCTGCGTCAAGGCATCATGGGTGGCCATTTTTGCCAACTGTTTATTACGCTCTTCGAGGATATGTGAGAGCTCTTCAAGCTCGTGAAAATGATTTTCAACAAGCTGCGACCATCTCATATAGGTGTGGGCAATCAACTCTTTTTGCGTAACAATCCCTACAAGCTCATTCGAGGGGCCTGTTACGACAATCCGTTTAAAATGTTTTTTACGACTAAACTCGAGTGCCTCGCTGATTGTTGCATCCCATGGAAGTGTTTCAAGTGGAGATGACATAAAATCACGAACATAGAACTTACTATTGTGTGGTGTATCGATAAACTTGAGAATATCCTTCGATGTCAAAATGCCAATGGGCCTGTTCTCTTCTTGGACAATGAGACAGTCAGCCCTGCAACTACGCATGCGCATCATCACATCACACATCTGTTCATCTGGCTTGACAAATGTGTAGCTTTGTCGCCCTTCAAACATCGATCTAAGGGGCATATTTTCGATAAGGATTTTTGGATCGACACTCGCAGCAATATCGGTATTGGTCACAAGCCCGACAAGCTCCCCTTTCTCATTAACCACACAGATATGTTCGTGATCACGATTTCCAATAACCCCAAGGACATTGATGATATTGGTATTACCAGCCATTGTAATGGCTGTTTCCAACGGCACCTCCTTTAGTGGTGTCGAAAAGGGGATGTGGTTAATCCTCATCTGGATGAGGTCACTCGTACGAAGAATATGGTAAACACTGCGGTTTCGTACCACAATCATTCGATGGTTACTCTGTTGCATCGCATCTAACGCTTCATCGACCGTTGCATCGATACCAATAACGATAACATCCTTTGAGGCGATGGAATCGAGGGTGGGAAAGAGCATCAAAGAACCCCTTGTAAGCGGAATGAAGCTATCTTTTTGTATAATTTGTAATCATACACCATCAATTCTTAAGAAAAGGAGAGATCATGGGTGAGAGAACGTTAAGGAGTATGGTATCGGCTTTGATCGATCACAAAATCATCCCATATGTCTTTGATATCTCACGCCAGCCGATTCTCTTCAGAGAGCTTCTCAAGATCAACAAGATGTACATCGACGGCACGATTGAGGGGAAGATGCCAGGCTTCAAACTCAAACTGTTTCGTTTTTATATCCTCTTCCTTCTGCTTTGGCACCTTATTCTTTTGCCATTGATCGCGATCTTTCATTCTCTCTTGGCCAAACTTGATTGTCATCTCTCGATCATCCTCGCTGGCTTAGCAACAATTATCTTTTTTGCGTCATTTTCGATTTTTAAGGGATGGATGATTGAACGAGTAACACTCAAGCTCATCAAAGAGGCATGGCGCATCCATTTTCCCCATTTTGACTATGATAAGCACGCCAGTCAGGTAGCAGCTATCTATGCCAAAGCCGAGGAACAAGAGATCCCGCGCAAAGAGCTCAGGCTCTTTGTCCTTAACCATCTTCTTTCCGAAAAGACCCCAAGTGGCCACACTGAGGAGTATTAGCCTCTTTTTTTAAACTTTGCAATAAAAAAACCTTCACTTTCAGGAGAAGGCAGGCCACGCAACGCTCCAACTGTCTCGCGTCGATAGGCAACACTACCAAATCGATGCACAGCTGGCTGCATAAAAGAAGCCATTGGCGTTAGTGCGACAAGCTCAAGTTCAGGATAGTTACAAAGCAAAAAGTGGACAATCGCCTCATTCTCTTCAGGCGCTATCGTGCAGGTTGAATAGACCATAATCCCTCCAGGCTTCAAAAGGGGTACAAGACGGCGCATGATAGAACGCTGATGTTTATAGTGTTTGGATGGAAGCTCTTCGTGCCAATACCCATAACTTCTCTCACGCCTCAGGTTGATGCGTCCTTCAGCACTACAAGGAAGATCGGCCAAAATACGATCAAAACTCTCTGGGGCAAACGACTCACCCAAATCAAGCGCATCCCCTTGACGAACCAAAACATTAGTACACCCCAAAAGCGTCAGATTATGGATGAGTCGCTTCAGGCGTATCGGATCCTTTTCGTTGGCAACAATCTCGCCCTTCCCTTCCATCAAGGCTGCTATTTGACTTGTTTTACTACCAGGAGCTGCAGCCGCATCAAGAACTCTTAGTCCTGGCTTTAGATCCATCACCAAAGGCGGGATTTGACTGGCGATCTGCTGCAGATAAATCTTTCCTTCCTGATAGAGCTTCGTGCGCGCAAGTCTCTCTTCATTAGCATTCACGACCAAAAAAGCAACAGGTGAGAAAGAAAACCCCTCAACAACAATACCCTCCTTCGCCAATTCACCCAGCGCCTCATCAACCCTGATTTTGAGGGTATTAATACGAATTGTGGGCTGCCTTGATGGAAGTATCATAGCTTGGGCGATACGGATCACTGTTTCGAGTGGGTAGAGCGTGGCTAATCTCTCCCAAAAAGAAGTAGAAAGCTTATGAGCTTCGGGGGGTAAGGCCTCCATGATCATCGATATTCTCCTTGAAAAAAGAGACCAACCAGCGATGATAGTGCCGTGATGGTAAAAAAGAGGAGTGAAAAGAGAACCGCCTCAACCCCCTTATCACCAAGAATTCCAGCTCCATAAAGCAGCGTCAACTCTCTGATTCCAATGCCGCCAACTGATAAAGGGAGAGTTGCCAAAACTGATGATATTAAAAAGAGAAGCAGATAATCACTTAGATGATCGCACCCGAGTGCCACAAGAATCATCCCCGCACAACAAAGCTGCAATAGCTGAACAGCCGCGCCCAATAAAGAGGTTTGAAAAAAAACGGGATGAAACAGGGCAAAAAACCGCTGATGCCCCCACCAAAACCCTAAGCTTACAATAAGAGCAATACCGGGCGCCATCCATGCGAAGGGAATGTATAACGAAAGTCGCGAAAAAGGCCAAAGCAAACAAGCAAAAACCACCAAGGCCACAAAGCCACTAACGCGATCAAGCAAAGTAGCCATCATGAGGCGTTTGACGGGTGCGTGGTATCGTTTGTGCAGTAGCCAAATTTTATATCCATCCCCACCAATCCCACCAGGCAAAAAGAGGTTATAAAACATCCCTAAATAGTAAAGCTTAAGATTGTCGATCGTTGATAGCGCTAATTTCATCTGGCTAAAATAGAGATTTAACCGCAGGGCACTCACAATTTTAGAGAGATTAAAAAAAAGGAGCGCGGCCACTAACCACCACCCATTTGCTTGTGCAAGCGCCTTCGCCATCTGTTGATTATCGACTTGCGATAAGACGATGTAGAGCGCTAAGAAGGAAAAAAGAAGTTTAATCCCTATTTTGGCCGTGCGCCTAAGCCTTCCCTTCAAAACGCTCCTTAATCGTGTAGGTTCGCTTATGTTGAGCCTCATAATAGATACGCATGATCATTTCAGCCAAAAAGCCTGTCGTAATCAGCTGAATACCCCCCAAGGTTAGCATCACCCCCAGCGTTAAGAGTGGTCTTGTGCCAATATCCTCTCCGACAATTTTACATCCTAAAAGCCAGATATCGATCATTAAACCAACCAACAACATCAAACTTCCAATAGTTCCAAAAAGATGCATCGGCTTTTGGCCATATTTTTGGAAAAAGAGCATCAACAACAGGTCACTAAAGACACGAAAAGTTCGCCCCAGACCATATTTAGAGCTACCAAAACGACGAGGATGGTGTCTGACATCAACCTCGCACATCTTTGCACCATAAAGCGCTGCCAAGACAGGAATAAAACGATGCAACTCACCATAAAGCCCCAACCCTTTGGCCACATTAGCCCGAAAGAGTTTTAGCGTGCAGCCATAGTCATTAAGATAGACCCCAGTTGAGCGCCTGATTAACCAGTTGGCGATTTTGCTTGGAATTTTACGCAAAAGAAAGCCATCTTGACGCTTTACGCGCCTGCCAGCAACAACATCCCACTCCTCTTTTTCAATTTTTTCAATCATCATCGGAATATCGGCCGGATCATTTTGCAAATCACCATCAAGAGTAGCAATCAGCTCGCCTCGCGCCTCATCGATGCCAGCAGCCATGGCTGTTGTCTGACCAAAGTTACGACTAAAAACGATCAGCCTCACCCTTTCATCGGCCAATTCTTTGATTCGCTCTACCGTTCGATCCCTCGAGCCATCATCGACAAAGATCACCTCATAGTCGATACCAGCCAACGATCGACGCAACGCCTCCATCAAGGGGGCAATATTCTCCTCTTCGTTCATCACCGGAATAACAACAGAAAGTTTCATTTAATATCCTTTAAATCCATAAAGGACAAAGATTTTATAATGAAGACCATAATCGGGATAGATCATCACAACCAAGTCATCAAGCTCCTCGACACGCTCGGCATATGTAGCCAAATCGGCAGATGTTGCGCTTTTGGTAATCAGTAGCAAATTGCCTCCAATATGGCGATTGAGATCTGTTGTTAGCTCATAGTGGTTACGCACAAGATGCCCAGGATTCCAAGCATAAGGCTCAATTGGGCGCGCATAGTATGACAGCTGCGCAATCACCGTCCGATCATCACTCGCCACTACCCATCCAGGACGCTTAGTCAACTCACGCATAACTTGATGGGCCAATTGATCCCATCCTTTGTTGCGTTTGGCTGGATCGATCTTGGCACTCATCTTAATCCCGGCTAGCTCCAGAATTGTTTGGTGATGATAGACGACAACCATCATCACAAGGTTAAGTGCCATCGTTGCAACCAATAACCGACGAAGGCCGGTGCGCATCAGCCACCCAGCCAGCAGTATCGATGCTGCAACATAGGAAGGAAGTGCCCAGTTCGCAAAGGCACGCGATAAGAGTGCTTGTGCAAAGATCACCCCTAAAAAGCTCCAAGTTGCAACGAGTAGTAGCCGCCAAGGAAGTTCCTCATGCCATAACTCCTGCTTGAATGTCAGGTAGAGGAGCAAAGCAAACGAAAGCGGACCAAAGACGACAAATTGCGCTGCCAAAAACTCGGCAGCTTTCCCAAGATGAAATAATTCTTGATCAAGCTGCGAAATCTCGCCAACATGGCGGTAGGTAACAAAATCGTGATTGATATTCCACCACAGATTAGGAAGATAACCAAGCAACGCCACACCAACAGCAATCCAAGGGCCACGTGTTAATAATAGGCCTCTATAGGTTGCTGAGAAGCCCAAAAAAAGAAGAGCAACGAGCGCGAAAAGGATCATTGTTGGTTTTGAGAGCAAACCCAATCCGCCAAAAATCCCTACGACAACCCACCACACAACTTTTCTCTCCTGCAACGAAGCAACAAACGCCCATAAAGCTCCACTCCAAAAAAAGAGCAAGAGCGTATCTGTTGTGGCCACAAGACTATAAAGAGAGACAGCGGGCATCGTAAGATACAAAAGAGCCGCCACAAGCGCTATATAAGAATCAACAAGTCGTCGTGTCGCCAAAAAAAGCAATAAAGCTGTGAGAGGATGAAGCAAAAGCGCCCAGGCGCGAACTCCCAATTCACTATCCCCAAACAGAGCCGTTGATAGCCAAATCGCCCAAGCGACCATTGGTGGTTTTGAATAGTAGCCCCAATCTAAATGTTGCGCCCAGCTCCAATACTGCGCCTCATCAACATAAAGCCCTAACCTCAACTGCCAGGCAACGATGAGCCGATAGAGCGTTAGCACCACGATTGCGGCCACAAGCCACACTTCAGGTTTGAACGACTTGATCACTTCTTTTGTTTCTCCATCTTTTAAAATGATATCTTACCAAAAGAGTCGTCAGGTGGTGCTGAAAGCAAGATCGCGTTTGAAGTTTATTTAAGGATCGCAAGTAAAAAATCGCAGCAATTTAGGCTAAAATTCCAAAGATATATAACGATCCAAAAATCGAAAATTTCAAAAAAATGATGAGATAGAAAATAGTTGACCTTTTTATGATCTCTTTTTGGTTTTTCGAAAAATAGAAGAAATTCAAAAGATTGGTATTGATATAATTTAAAAAACGGCAAGGGATATTCTGTGCGTACATTGAGTATTCGATTAGATGACTCCATTTATGAGCATTTTAAAGAGTTTTTAAAGTTTTATCCGCCAAATATGCTTTCAATCATCGAAGATGATGAAGATCTTGCCTTTAGCGATGCGAATGCAGCGTCTTATAAAGAAGCGATGGAAGACTTCAAGAACGGGCAGACAATAAATTGGAAAGAATACGCAAAGTCTCGCAACATCGATGTATGATATTGAATTTTCGAAACATTTTTAAACAGCTCGATAAGCTGCCGCAAAATGTTGTCAAACGATTTTATGATGATCTAAGGTTAATCACCGACGATCCTCTTCCTTCCAATCCCTATGTTGATATCAAAAAACTTCAAGGCCAAACCAATCAGTATCGACTAAGGGTTGGAAAATACAGATTCTTATAGACGATTATCGATGAAAAAGTAATTATTTATTTTTATGATGCAAGCCCACGAGGCGATGCATACAAATAACTCAAGACTCTTAAGTAAAGCTAAATCGCACTAAAAAATAGATCAACGACCAACGATCTAAAAAGTCTGAAATTTCAAAATACCCTTATGTTACTGGACATGATCGCGGCAATCGTTTAAAGCTTGCGATCAAAGTCAAGACGACGAAAAGTTGAAGCACCAGAAGCATCGCATAAAGCGCGTGAAGCTGCTCATTAGACGAGGTGATACCCATCTTCTCGCTACCTAAGTAGAATAAAAAAGAGGCAAATAACCCAGCCAAATAGCCCGTCTGCTTAACACGATCAATAACCCCTAAAAGCCACACCTTGCGCGCTGCGAGTGTTTCGATGCGAACAAGATATCCCCCGAAGACAAAGGTTAGCTGATAGCCGACATAAATTAGCAAGGGGGTGATTTGGGTTGTCTTAAACAATAGATACCAACCAAAGAGAAAGAGCATCACAACCTCAACGCTTAGATTGATTCGATAAAACCACGAGAGGGTTGCGATCCTAGGATAGAGCCATGCGATGAGCATCAGCCCCAGTGCCAACGCCACACCCCCCACCGAAAAGGTGATAGGAGGAAGAGATCCATAGATCGAAAAAACCGATGTTCCCACAACTCCCGTAACAAAAGAGTTAAGAAACTTATACGATACATAGGGGCGAAAGACCAATCTCACCCTGCGATCTCTCATCGTAGCTCCAGGCAATTTGCCATGATCTTACCCCAATCACTATCAAAGTGGCGTCGAATAAAGGGGATGCGATGGGGCAAGCTGCACCGGCTACAATCCTGATGAATTTGATCGCCAGCGACAAAAAGAGCCCCATCAGGGCAATTGATGGCGCAACGGCTTAAGAGTGTTTGCCCATTGATCCTCTCAAGCCCCGTATCGTTGTAGCGAAAATGGGGGCAACCGCATAAATAGCAGTTAAGATCCTCGATCTCATGACAGTGTGTGGCGGTTGCATAGAGGGGACAAAAGTCTGGGTGATTTCGACGCATCGACTCATATGAAAAATAGTCAATGATCTGCTCTTGTGAGCACCCCTCATCGATAAGCTTCGCAACAATCTGCCGATGCTTCGCCTGATGGGCGCTCATCCACGCACTATAGGTCATTAAAAATTGGCCTTTACCCCAACATAGCCACTTCGACCCGCCGTCGCGTAGCCATAGAGATCCTGATAGGTTCGATCAAAGAGGTTATCAACCTTGATATATCCTGAAATCTGCTTAGAGTAATCATAATTAGCCACCAATCCCACGACCGTCACATAGCCAGTATTGACAGTAGTAGCTGGCCATGTACTATAATCTTGGTCTAGACGCGATCCTATATAGCGACCCTGAAGGCCACAGTGAAGTTTTGCGGTGGGATAGAAATCGACGCGGGCATGAAGAACCTCTTTAGGACGCCTGAGTAAAGGATCACCATTACCATCAACTGCCTTCACCATACGGGTATAGTCAAGCCTCCAACCAAGCTTCTCCTCCCACTTAGACTCCCAAACAGCTTCATATCCTTTGAGTGTCGATTGGCCAGGAACATTTGCTGTTTTGAAAGTTACAGGGTCAAATCCGATAAGATCAGTGATACGATTTTCAAACCAACTCATCTTAACCGAGGCTATCTTAACCCCAACCTCCCAGCTACGTATCTTCTCAGGGACGGTCGAAGCATTACCATATCTGGTGTCATATAACTGATAGAGTGATGGCGTTTTGTAGGCAGTGGCATAGGAGGCCATCAGTGTGGCTCCAGCGTCTAAGGTATGGCGCACTCCAACGCGTCCCGTCAGTCGATCCTCAAAGAGCGAATAGCTATCGTAGCGAAGCGACTCCTCCAGAACTGTTGCCTTCCACTGGTTGTGGTTTGCCACCGACAAGGAGCGCTCAATAAGCTGATGATTGATCTCATTCTCATGAGAAGAGGCGCGCCAGTTAAGAGCTGCTTGCACAGCGTGGCTTTCGCCATAGGGTATTGTCGAGATTAGACCCGCCTCATCAACTGTTCCATCAAAAGCCTTCGTCCATCCATTAGGATCGCGCCGCTTGACGGTCGTTCGATTGAGGGTTAGTTTTGTGTTATGTACTGAATCGTGATGGTCAAAAGCCAAGGAGGCGATACGGGTTTTGTTGGTGCTTGAATAGGTGCTATCGGGTGCATTATAGCCATCATACTCAACTGTAGCATCACTTTCGCGCACCAACAAATCAACACGATCTTGGGGTGTGGCCATCCACCCAATGCGCCCGGTCAGGGTTGTGTTACGATACCCATCATCTTCATAAGAATCTCGCTTTTAAGCAATTGGGGCTTGGGCACTAAAGCCATCACTTACAAGCCGCGATACCCCGACATAGAAATCCCACACCTTATCCTTGTAGCTTAATGAGAGGGCTCCTTTGGCTGTGCCATAACTTCCTCCCATCAGATCAACTGATGCAACCAGGCCTTGAGTGGCACGCTTGGTGACGATATTGATCACGCCAGCCGCCGCATCCGCACCCCACACGCCCGACATGGCACCTTTAACCACTTCGATGCGCTCAATATCCGATACCATCAGATGCTCATAGGCCGCTGCTGCCTCTATTGAGGTTGGATCATTAAGACGCACCCCATCGATTAAGACAACCGTATGGCCACTTTTAAACCCCCGCACATAGAGGGAGGAGGACTGGCCTAATCCTCAATTTGAGGTGATCGAAAGTCCCGGCACGCTTGCAAGAAGCTCACCGACAGTAAGCGCATGGCTTTGTTCGATCTCTTCGTGTGTGATCACCTCCACATTGGCCGTTATGTCACTTAGCTTTTGACTCTGTCGCCCCGCCGCCTCAACAGTAATGGTCTCTAAATTTAGATCTGCCGCGTATCCGGCTACACCAACAAGACAAAGCGCCATCATTGTTCTTGTCAAATTCTCCATCTTTACCTCCAACAATTATGCGATCCATTGACGCTCGCCACGAACAAGCTTTGTTGCTAAAACCATATTTTTTAAGGCCATCTTTACCTCTGGCCACCCACGCGTCTTTAAGCCACAATCAGGATTAATCCAAAGCTGATGCTTGGGAAAAATTGTTAAAAGCTGGCGAATATGCGCAACAAGCTCCTCCACACTTGGCACCCGTGGACTGTGGACATCATAAACCCCAGGCCCAATATCCCTCGGATAGGAGCGCTCGCTAAAAATCTCCAAGAGTCGATTGCCATTGCGTGCTGTCTCAATTGTGATGACATCGGCATCCAGCGCCTCAATCGCCTCGATAATATCACTAAAATCGGAATAGCACATGTGGGTATGGATTTGGGTTGTCTTCTTGGCTACAGCCGTGGCTGCCCTAAAGGTGGCTACCGCCCACCGCTCATAAGCACCTCGCTTTGCCGCCCTCAACGGATACCCCTCTTTAAAGGCCGCCTCATCAACCTGAATAATCGAAAAACCAGCCTCTTGCAGATCATCAATCTCTTCGGCAATCACATAAGCAAGTTGCCAGGCTGTCTCCTCTTTGGGTTGATCGTCGCGCACAAAGCTCCAGTTAAGAATTGTCACGGGACCTGTGAGCATCCCTTTAACAGGCTTGTCAGTAAGACTCTTGGCATACAAAAGCCACGAAAGAGCCATTGGCTTTGGACGCCATACATCACCATAGATAATAGGGGGCTTTACACAGCGCGTCCCGTAGCTTTGAACCCAACCGTTTTCGGTAATCGCCACCCCCTCAAGTTGTGCCCCAAAGAATTCAACCATATCCGTGCGCTCAAATTCTCCATGAACGAAAACATCTAAGCCAATCTCCTCCTGGAAGGCAATACACTGGGCAATCTCTTGTTTCATTGCCTCTTGGTACTCGGCCTCACCTAAACGCCCTTGGCGAAATAACGATCGAGTTTCTCGAATCTTTGCCGTTTGAGGAAATGAACCGATTGTGGTTGTTGGAAGCTCAGGATAGTGTAGTTTCTCTTTTTGAGCCGCCATTCGCTCCTCATAAGGGTTGGCTCTATGGGTTGGTAGCGGATGGGTACGCATCTTGTCGCGTACCGACTCGTTGTGGGTTAAAAAGCTTTGGCTTCTTTTTTGGTGTGCCTCAGCAAGATGGTGCCAAGTAGGCGTAATTTTTCCTGAAAGAGCCGCCTTTAATGCAACAAGCTCCTCAATTTTTTCGTCGGCAAAAGCAAGCCATGATTGAACCTCGGGGTTAAGCGAGGTCTCATGGGAAGCGCTATAAGGTAGATGTAGCAGCGAACATGAAGGGGCTAAATGGAGCCGATCCCCCATGATGTTGGCTAACCGCTGCGACATCTCTAATGTTTTCGTCGGATCAAGATGCCACACATTGCGCCCATTGACAACACCCGCGATTAACTGTTTTCCGCGTGAGGCCACCACTTCAACCACATTGAAATTTTCTACCCCTTCTACAAAATCCAAGCCAATCGCCCAGATTGGTGTTGTGGCTAAAACCTTCGCCGCCTCGCAAGCCTCATCAAAATAGGTCATCACTACTAAATCAAGATTAGCAGCAACTTGCCCCAAACGCTCATAGGCTCTTTTTAGCGCCTCTAACTCCCTTGGGTGTCGATCCATAACAAAAGCTGGTTCATCTAACTGCACCACAACCCGCTCATCAAGCAACGCTACCCTGCGTAAAACCTCCTCATACCCTTCAAGAACCATCTCCAAAAGCCCCAAGGGATCCTCTCCATCAACCACCTCGGCAAAAAGTAAAAAAGTTAGTGGCCCGATGAGATTGATCTTCGGATGAACAACACCAGCCTCTTTGGCCTCGCGGTACTCTTGTTCGATCTTGGAGGTATCAATGTCACATCTCATGGACCCAGAGAGTTCAGGCACGAGATAGTGGTAGTTGGTGTTAAGCCATTTGCGCATTGCCAAGGCCGTCTGCTGATCTGTGCCACGCGCCATAGCAAAGTAGCGCTCTTGTGGATGATTGATTAAGGCAAAGCGTGGGGGTATGAGACCCAACATCATGATGGTATCTAACATAACATCATAATAACTAAAATCATTTACACTTATAAAATCGGCTCCAAGCTCACGCTGTCGCTGCCAATGACGAAGGCGAAGCATCCGCCCAACCTGCTCGACCTCTTCCCATGATAGACGATTATTCCAATAGCCCTCAAGGGCCCACTTGAGCTCTCGTTTTTGACCAATACGAGGGTATCCAGTGATCCAAATCTTCATGTTCAATCCTTGATCATTAGAAATTTTTATCTTTTTTGATTCGTTAGAGGATGATCAAGGGGGGAGCAAGACCGGTTTTTGTTTTTCGACAGGGGCAAATTCTGCGTAAGAATTGGGTGAGATAGAGAATCGCGTGGGCGCGTGTTGCGAATATGCGGTTACAGTGGCAAGGGCATCTTGTTGATTGTTGTGCGACAACACCAACCGTTAAAGCCTGTAATGCGGGTGGCAGATCTTCTGGAGGATCCTCATCTGGATACGCCACACCATTGAATCGTCTTGTGAACCGAATCGATCGAACACGGCTATGAACTGCTTTTTCTTTGCATTCAGCCACCATCGCCTGAATGGCAGCTAGCGTAAAATAGCGGCGACGAAATCCTCGGGGTGTTTTTCTCATGAGATTATCATATCATAACCTCACTTCATCTATGATCAATTCAATAAAAACTCACAACGCACGGCGTCGCCTTAAAAGAAGCGAACAACCAAAGATCACGGCCATCGATAAGACAATCGCAGGTCCTACAGGAATTGGATAAAACCACGATAGCCCCACCCCCGCCCAGCTTCCAACAACTGCCAAGAGCGCTGAAAGAATGATCGACGAGGCAAAATCTTTTCCTGCTTGTAGGGCACTTAGGGCACTAAAGACTAAAAGAGCCGAAATCATCAGTGCCCCGACAACCGAAATGGCGACAGAGACAAAAAGAGCAAGCAGCGAGATCATAATAAGATTAATCCGCGTGACCGCAACACCCTCAACCAACGCACTCTCTTCATCAAAAACGATCTTAGCACACTCATGGTAGTAATAGGCCATGACGCCTAGCACCACCAGGCAAACACCAGCGATGGGTAGCAAATCATCACTTTTGACCGTTGCCAAGGAGCCAAAAAGTAGCCCCATAAGACCAGCCGTACCAAGCTTACCCAAAGAGGCAATTGTCACACTTGCAGCCAACGATGCGGCAATCAAGGCTGCTAGCAGCGCATCGGCCTGAAGCCTCCCGCGCATCCTCAGATACTCAAGCCCCGCCGCTACGATGACACACAACAGCGCTGAGAGCATCAAGTTCCCAGCCCCTACAACCGCCCCTACAACCGCGCCCAGCATCGACGCATGAGACAAGGCATCTGAAAGAAGCGCGTAACGCCTCAAAAGCGCATAAGGACCCAAGGCGCCAGCTGTTAGCGCGATAAGCGTTGCTGCTGTTAGGATAACGATCAGATAGGAATCAACAACGATGGCGCCCATGCGCAACCTCCCTTAATCCCCTATCGATAACAACCAAACGATGCTCGATGCTCGCGATCGCACTACAATCATGGGTGACAAAAAAAATAACCCCGCCCATTTGGCGACGCCGCTCAAGCCAGCTATAAAATCGCTCCATTGAGGCTTGATCCAACCCCGCTGTGGGCTCATCCATCACAAGTAGCGGGGCACGCGTCGCCACTGCTCTGGCAATAAGGGTTCGTTGGCGCTGTCCTCCTGAGAGCTCTCCCCAAAATCTTCTTCGAAACTCCCAAAGCCCCATAACTTCCAGCGCCTCTTCAAGCGCTTGAGTATCGCTACCAGCCCCAAAGCCTACCACTTGCGCTACAGTAAATGGAAGCCATCCAGCCTCATGGTTGATGCGTTGTGGAACATACCCCTTTTTATCGGCACGAACAATCACCTCTCCAGCCGCTGGGCGCATCAATCCTAAAATCGTTCGAACAAAGGTTGTTTTGCCCGCACCATTTGGTCCAGTAATCGCAATGACATCACCAGGCCACGCCTCAAAATTGGCACCACTAAAAAGAATCGTCCCTCCTTGTTGGCATGAGAGGTTTTTAACAGAGACTACGGGCGACACGCGAGCGCATCCTTTAAGGCATCAAGGTTTCTATGCATCATCTCAAAAAGATCAACCCCGTTGGCGGCATCCGCTTCCGTAAGATTTTCTAAAGAATATAACACCTTCACTTTAGCCCCTGTCTCTTGCGCAATTCTCTCAGGAATTTTCGATGAGACAATCTCTTCGAGGAAGAGCACCTTAAGTCCCTCTTTATTCATAATGTTGCGAATCTTATTCATCGTCGCCAAAGAGGGCTCTTCATCAGGCTCGATCCCTAAAATCGAGAGGGTCGTTAAATGATATCTTGCGGCAAGATACCCATAGGCATCGTGCGTAACGACGATTTTATTCTTAGCACATCCTTTGAGTGTCGATACATAGAGGCGATCAATTTCGCCAATCTTTTGCATAAGTGTTGCTGCATTTGCACGATAGATCGAACTATTCGCCGGATCTTTGGCTACAATGTAGTCGGTAATTGCCGTAACCATCTTTTTGAGATTATCACAATCACTCCAATAATGTGGATCGATCACGCCGTTGTTTTGGCGTAGACTAACAACGCGACTTAAATCAAGAGTGTCAGGTTTGGCGATCTTATTCGCCCAGCTATCAAGACCAGCGCCGACGCGAATAAAGCCACCACCCTCTTCGATGATTTTTCGCACCTCAAGCGAAAGCTCAACGGCATGAGGCTCCACCCCATAAGGAATAACATTCATAACTGTAAACTTGCCGCCCGTAATGGCCTTTGTCAAAAATTCAACCGGATATAGATCAACAACAATTATTTTGGTTTGGGTCGTCGTTTCGTTCTTGGATGAGCAGCCTACGACACCAACCATCAGTAAGATAGCCACCACGACAACACGAAACTTTTGGGCAATCACATCAATCCTTTGTCAGATGGTATCATCATAAAGTCGCTATTATACGATACGCAACCTTTCAACCTCTCAAGCGACCAGCGGCCATCATATCGATCTTTATTTTTTGAATCGTCGCACCGCATTCAGGCATCTTTTGCCTAAAACTCCCAATATCCAGCTATTCTTACCTGTGTCGTATCAACTTCCTCACCATTTGTAAGATAAACAACTCTCCCCTCAGTACGCAATTTCCCAAAAACTTTCCCCACCGTCAATGAGGTTTCAGCATAATTGATCCCATGCTCACGCAGTTGTGTATAAGCCACATCGGCACCTAACTGTTTGTACTCAGAATCCCCAAGGCCCAGCGACAACTTCACCCCTTGAGCTCCATGGCGGCTATGCGGTGTCTCATAATATCCGGCTGTATAGAGAATATCTCCCGAACCATGACATAGATCGGACGAGCCCTCTGATTGGTTGTGTCTTTTGGCATGGGCGTAGTTATAAGCTACCGAGCCTCTAATGGGCCCCCTCCAACTAGCCTCAAAACCGACTATCATCCTATTAATCCCAACCCCAGAACCACTGTCACGGTAGTGCTTGAGTGCTCCTACCATCTCTTGCCATACGACCTGAACCCCTAACTCACTCTCACCCACCGACGTGCGAACCTCACCATATCCTTGCGACATGATATTTTCAACGACCGAACCCCACATTTGAGCTGAGTGGCTCTCTTGCTCATAGCGTACCCCTATGGTTGTCACCGGTGCCTTTGTAGGTGCATAGGGTGAAGCAAAAAAGCCACCAAGCGACGACTCAAGCGCACTGGTTAGCTCAACGAACTTGAATGGATCGGCACCATTCTCCCATCCCGCCATTCGCCTTGCATGACCGGCCACAAGATGCCACTCTGGCATCAACGACCACTGGACCTCTAAAGCCTCAAAAAGATTGGGGACAAGCGAGACATCATTGGTATTGAGAATCGGCCACTCAATTTTTTGCCGCCCCACACTCAGATGCCCTCGATCACCCTTAAGTGCTATCCACGCTTCTGCGATCATAGCTTTCGGATCACGCAAAAGCTCTTCATGCTCAGATCCCAAAGGCACCCCTCCATACGCCACCACCCCTGTGGTAAGCAGGGGGGTTAGCTCCCATGCTGCGCCAAGCTGAATAAGTGACGCCGCATGAACACTCTGCATACCAGGTTGTCGATCATGCTCAACCATCACTCTCATTTCGCCATTAATCTGTGCATGACCCTCAAGCGCCATCGCAACAAGCGCTGTTATTACCAAAAGACCTCTCACCATTTCATCTCCAACATTTTTTACTGATTAAGATCTCAAGCTTATTATTGATCTTGAAATCCGTTATCATTATATATATTTAAATCTTCATTGTCAAGAGAGTCAAGTTAAGTATAAGAGGTCGGATTCTTTTTGTTTCCACATCTTCTATTGGACAACTCAAATTTGTTCTGACACCTTTTTTTCTACGGGAAAATCAAGAATAATAAAGTTTCACAGAAGAATTATAACTAACAAAGAAGGGGCCCAAGGCCCCAAAGAGTAAGAGGTTCTTTAGAGATTTTCTGCCAGATGGACATCATAAAGGATATCATCCCATGGATGGCGATACATTGGCATACCCAAGCGCTTTTCATCTAAAATATGACCAATAAAGCCGATACAGCGCCCCAGAACAAAGAAGGCATTCAGAGCACCTGCGTCGATGAAGACATCGATTTCATCATCAGCGTAACCAAGTGCGCGCCACATATCGACCATCAACACACCAATCGTACCATCGACATTGAGGATTAGATTATCCTTTTTGGCTGTTGTTAGCTTCTCTACCTCAAGAGCATAGTTAAGAAGTGGTGTAGCCGGGAACTTCTCACTAACAAACTTCTTAAGCCCCGAAACACGAAGATCAGGATTGCGAACCGATTTGATTCGATGGCCAATACCTGGAATTGGAATACCCTGTTTTTTCATATACTCGATAAATTCAGCTGGACTTAAGCCATTGTCATAACCATACTTGAAGTACTTCGCTGCTCCATCAATCGCACCACCAAAACGAGGCCCAATCGTAAGAAGCCCCGAAACAAGCGAGCTAATAACATCCTTACCTGCTCGCGCAGTGACACGAGCATTGTGGGCACCCGAAACAGCAGGACCATGGTCAGCAACCGTCTTGATCACCGTCTCGATAAAATCAACTGCCCAGCGCGGATAGCGTTTTTTGAACCACAAGAGGCTCATCACATCACCGATCGTAAAGCCAGTATCGGGTGTTGCGACAGCGCTGATGGGATAGCCGCAATAAGTCGCCTCTTCGCCACGGTCATCAGAGATTGTACAGATGAAGTTTTTAGACTTGCGGCTCGCAGGAAGCTTTCTTAGAACTGGCTCTTCGATCTCTCCGATCACACCCTCGTTTTTAAGCTTCGTATATACCTCGGCAATCTTATGGGGTAGATCATTGAAGCTATCTGGAACATAGATGCCTGCTTCAGCCATCGCTTTGTTTTTGGCAGCTGCTGTCTCAGCCTCTGCATTAGCTGACGCACCTGCATGGCCAAACTGAACACCAGAGCTAAAGTGCTTAGCAATCGTTCCGATACACCATGCGATAATGGGCTTTTTGATGCGACCAGATTTAACGGCCTCAATCACTTTGTACTCTTCCGTACCACCCACTTCCCCCAAAAGAACCATATATTTAACCGCTGGGTTATCTTCCATGCGCAAAAGATTATCAATAAAGACACTTCCTACAAAGCGGTCACCACCAATGGCAACACCCTCGGCAATACCATCAGCATTGATGCTAATAATGTTACAAAGCTCATTAAAAAGACCACCTGAACGGGTCACAAGTCCGCAGCTACCAGCTCGATGTAGTTTGCTATTGATGATGTTTTCGATCGTACCACCAACATTGGCAATCTTAAAGGCACCAGGCACGATAGCACCAACGGTGGCTGGACCAATGAGAACAATACCGGCATTGCGTGCAGCCGCAATCATCTTGCGCGACATCCTCTCAGGGATACCCTCAGCTGTCACCATAATTGTCTTGAACTGACCAAGCCCGATCGCATCCATTGTCACATCATAGGCGGTGCGAAAGCTTGCGAAATTCAGCAAGACATCAGCATTAGGATGAACCTTGGCCGCATCGGCTATATTGCGATAGAGCGGAATCATAATCTCATCGGCGCCCCAGAAAAAGCGATCAAACTTCTCTTCACTAGTAGGCGCAACAATAGCAGCAACTGAAGGCTTATCACGGCCAATCACATAGTCATAATCCAACATACGCTGGATCGCGCTTTTGTTGTTATTCCAAAAAATAGCTTGAGTGTCGCGTGTAAAGAGTGCGCTCATCTTCTTCTCCTTATTTCTCAAGTGCCATGCGCACGATATCTGTTACATGGGTTTCAGGTCCATAGACCTCGATATATAAACCAAGTCGCTCAGCAGCCTCTTTGATATCTTTCAGACCCTTTTCATAGTTAGGACCGCCGCGACGAACATAGATACGCGTACCAACAGCCTTCATCCTGTCGGCATATTTTTCAAATGCTTTGATAATACCGGTAAAGGTTTTGGCAACATCGGTAAAGTTCGCAATCGCACCACCGATGATGAGGATTTTATCACGCCCTTTAGCATCTTTTTCGCGCGTCATTAAATCAAGAATGGTTGATGCATAAAACTCTGTCTCATCTGTCGTCGGACCACCCGAATATTCACCATAATTGGCCAAATCCTCAACACTTCCAGAAAGATCAGCGATTGTATCTGCATAGACAACTGACGCACCACCACCTGCGACCATTGTCCAGATGCGTCCTTTAGGATTAAGAACAGTAAGCTTCAATGAAGCGCCCGATTTAGCATCTGCCTCGGCAATTTTCTTTTCTTCGGGTGAAAGATCAGGCATACCAAAAGCAGTAGGAAACTCGATATCTCCCCAAATATCACGCATCAAAAATCCTGCAGTATCATCCAGACGAGCAACCAAATCAAGAAGTTCACAGCGATCACCCTGGATAACGATAGGATTGATTTCAAGGTAGGCAAAATTGAGATCTCGGTAAAATTTGAAGAAACCTACAGCAAATTTGCCAAATCGCTCTTTGTCTTTGATGTCAGCTGGGATATTGGCCTTGATCTTAGCTTCCAATTCCTCATCACTCATCGTGATCGGGATATGAACCTCAACAACCTTATCCCAATTCTCTTCAACTTCCATACCACCTTCGGCTGACATATACAAAACATCGTCTTCACCCACCGTCGTCGCAGAGATATAATACTCCTCTTCTTGAGTGTGCGGCATGAAAGGCTCGACAATAAAGTGGGTTAATAGACCACTTTGACCCGAAAGAAGAGTTGTCGTAACGCTTCGCTTTTCATCAATCCATGCTGCTGCCTTCTCAAGCGTTACATCACCCGGCTTAGCATCTTTAAAGTACACCAACCCATTTTTACCGCGCTTACCAAACAGCATGTCAGGCTTAGCAACCAGTGCTTTCGTATTGAGCCATGCATATTTGGGATCTTTCGCTTTCTCTTTTAGTTCGGCACCACTTTCGACCAGAACCGATTCAAAGCTATAATGGAAACCTTCAAAATATTTGTCCCACACTTTGGCAAAGAGGGCTTTGCCGTCGTATTCGCGTATCGCTCGTTGAGCCATGCCGTCCCCTTCAATATGATTTTACATATTGTAACATTTTCTATCAATATAAGAGGCTAAAATAAGCAAAAAAAGGGGATACTATAGATTATTTGTGAATTTTTGTAACATAATATCGTCGTATCTCAACACCATTGTGTCGAATAGAAACGACCTTTGCCATGGGCTGGGGATTCCTACTCATATACCACACACCACCCTTACCAATGCCATAAAATCTCAGTTGCGCCTGAAGCTTCGGATCATCCGACTCAACCTCATTAATCCCCATCGCTTTAAGCTTGAGTGCAGTCTCGCGAAACCCATCCCATGCCCAAATAAAATGTTCTTCAGGTCGCTCGACCATGCGATAAAAGGGGCGATTAAAAAAAGTAGCAAGAAAGTTGACTATCAGCGTTGCTCCCAGTAGATAGGCAAGCATCAAATAAGGCCAGCGAAACATGGGAAGACGGCGCTTGATTGAGCGCCTAAGCACCACAACACCCCATGGCAGAATCAACACAACAAAGGGGGCAAATAGTTCAATTGGTGGACGCTGCCTAAATGAAAGCAAAAGCGAAAAAAGAAAAGCTGCCAAAGCAATATACCAAGTGATAGGTTTGGAGGCTTCAATCACAAGATAGCGATAGAGTGTATAGACAAGCCACAAAAAAACAAAGGGTGAAAAGACTGCACCATACGCCCCCATGATATCTAAGAAGTAGTTTCGAGGCTTGCCTGTCAAATTCGCACCACCAAGCGACATACCAAGACCAAAAAGCCCCAGAGCCATCGCTGTTAACAAGCGATCTTTGCGCGCCAAACCATAAAAGATCAGCCCAAGATTAAGTGCAATCAAGCTGCTATCAGCAATAGAGAGGATGGCTAATACAACATAGGAGAGCTGACGACTTTTAGGATGGGTATAAAGGAGAATAAACCAAAGTGCCCCAGACATCAAAAGCGCAGCTTTTGTTATGATCAGTGCTGCTGAATTAAGCCCCGGAAGAAGCATAAGGGTTGCAAGCGACCATAGACGATCAGAAACAGAAAATCGCTCTTGCCTAAGAATGATCCAAAAGAGCATGAGGTTAAGAAGATGGATCACAATTAAGGGGGCTCTGAGGGCTTGATCACTCTGGCCAAAGAGTGCAATCGATCCTTGTACCAGTGATGCTAAGAACCCCCTCCCCTCGTAAAGTAGCTTCGCCTCATCAGGTGAAATCGAAAGGATACCAGCAAAATTGATCAGCCATGCCCCATACAGCGCAAGCAATACGCCAACAATGTAGGGCTCGTGATCAGCAAAGCGCGAGCGGCTCATAACTCCAAGAAGTTTTTCAAAATTTCATGCCCATATTCGCTCATGATCGATTCAGGGTGAAACTGAACACCATACACACCCAGCTCTTTGGATTCAAATGCCATAATCTGATCATCATCCTCACTAACAGCCGTGATTGTCAATGCTGCGGGGCAACTCTCTTTTTCCACAACCAACGAGTGGTATCTTGTGGCGGTAAACTTGTTGGGAATACCTTTAAATAGTGGGGTTTGGGCTGTTTGGCGCATGATTGACGTTTTACCATGCATTAGCCTCGGGGCGCGAACAACCTTACCCCCAAAAGCCTGTCCTATCGCCTGATGTCCAAGACATATCCCAAGCATCGGAATCTTTCCTTTAAGGCGCTTTATCACATCCAGCGTCACCCCAGCCTCATCAGGTGTTGCAGGGCCTGGCGAGAGGATAATCTTTTGGGGAGCAAGCGCCTCGATCTCATCAACCGTCAGCTCATCGTTGCGGATGATGTTAAGATCCGCACCAAGCTCACGACAGTACTGAACGATGTTATAGGTAAAACTGTCATAGTTATCGATCATCAAAACCATAATAGAACCTCTCCTTTGCTACAATTATACACCTTTAGAGCTTCATTGCGGCACAATTTAACACATTTTTAAAGTTTTGGCTGCTACGATAAAACTTCTTAGAAATTTTGTCACTAAAGGCTTACATACTCTCATGGAAAGCTACCAATGCAGCCTCTGTGGCTATATCTATAACCCTATCGTAGGTGATCCCAACGGCGGAATCGATCCTAAAACACCTTTTACCGAGCTTCCTGATAACTGGGTCTGCCCTGAGTGTGGCGCACCAAAAGAGCAGTTTGAGTTAGTCTCGTAACAGATCGACTTCCCAAAAGAACTCTACCCACACATCACCCGGATCGTGCAGATAATAGTCTGCACAAAAAGAAGCGGTTGATTTTTGAAAAAGAGCTGCACTTTTGAAATTGATCCAAGGATGAGCAGAGGATAGCGCCTCAATCACTGTTGCTAAGCTTTTGCCTGAATCGACAATCTCATCGACAACCAACACATCTTTAGCGTTATCAATGGTAGGAATATTGGCTAGATGAACGCTATCTAGGCGCTTCACTCCATCATAGAGTGTTGAGTTAATCGCATAAAATTGTCGAATATCATAATACTCACAAAGCATCTGCGCTATCGTCAATCCTCCCCTTGCCACTGCAACGATGGCATCTGGCCTAAAGTCTGCCATCTTAGCAACAAGAAGCTTCATATCGCGTAGAAATTCTGGGTAGCTATAATAGCGCACTACCACACCTTCAATTCATGATATAACGAATCACGCTCAACAGGAATAAAGCCGGCATCCATGATTTGGCTAACAAGAACCTCAAGCGGAACTCCATGGGCACTTTTGGCTCCCGCTGCAGAGTTGATCGACTCTTTTTGGATGGTGCCATCCAGATCATCGGCCCCGAACTCCTGAGCTACCAGAGCCAATCCAAGCGTCGATGTCACCCAATAGGCCTTGATGTGGGGGATATTGTCAAGCAAAATACGACTAATGGCGATTGTTTTAAGAATCTCTTGTCCTGTGGGAATATCCTTGATCTGCAAAAAATTATTTTTTCGTTGATACAAGAGTGGAATAAAGGCATTAAAGCCATTTGTCTTATCTTGTTGCTCGCGTAGCCTCAAGATATGATCAATGCGATGGGCCCTGGTTTCAACATGACCAAAGAGCATCGTAGCATTCGATTTCCCACCTAAGGTATGCCAAATTCCATGAATCGCCAACCAATTCTCACTTGAGACTTTTCCCTTGCAAATATAGTCACGAACCTTTTCATCAAAAATCTCGGCACCACCCCCGGGCATCGAATCCATTCCAGCACGCTGAAGGCGCAACAAGATCTCTTCATAACCTATTCCTTCCTGACGATGGATAAAATCGACCTCTGCCGCGGTCATCGCTTTGATGTGAATCTGCGGATGACGCTCTTTAAGTGCCCTAAAAAGCTCTTCATGCCACGCAAGTGAAAGCTCTGGGTTATGTGCCGAGACAATATGAAGCTCCTTGGCACCATTGGCGATCGCCTCATCAGCCGTTGCGATAATCTCATCGATCGACATTGTATATGGATGGGGATTTTTTCGACTCGCGCTATAGGCGCAAAATTTACAAACATCGGCACAGACATTAGAGGGGTTAATGTGACGATTGATATTAAAATAGACCTTATCACCAAAGCGTGCGCGCCTGATACGGTTGGCCAATTTTCCGAGTGTCATCAGCTCTAAATCATAGAGTGCCAACCCCTCCTCAAACCCAAGGCGCGCACCTGCTTCAACTTTTTCGACCAACTCCATCCCTCACCTTTCTCACATAAACACATTTTACTTGTTCTTATGGTATTATAACGCACTACTATTGAATATTCGGGGTAAGTATGTGTGGAATTGTTGGCTACATAGGCGTCAAAGAGGCTAAATCGATCATTTTAGAAGGGCTAAAAGAGCTGGAATATCGAGGATACGATTCGGCAGGATTCGCGATCTTCAACAACAATCAGGCGACACTCTTTAAAGCGGTCGGCAAACTCACAAACTTGGTTGAAAAGTGTAAAGATTTCAAGACCCAAGGTTTCTCAGTTGCGATTGGTCACACCCGATGGGCAACCCATGGCAAACCAACAGAAGCCAATGCCCATCCACATAGCGGTGAGGCGACCTTTGTTGTTCATAATGGTATTATTGAAAATTATGCTTTACTTAAAGAAGAGTTGATCAAGAAAGGGTTTAAGTTTTCAAGCCAGACCGACACGGAGGTTCTTGTTCATCTTTTCGAGGATGAGTTATCGCGCCTTAGTGATCCATCAAAAGCATTTCGCGCGATGATTGGGCGGCTTGAAGGTGCCTTTGCGATTCTTCTGATCACCAAAAGTGAGCCTGATCGTATCTATTTTGTCAAACATGGCTCTCCCATGATCGTCGGTCTTGCAGAAGACGGAGAGGTTCACTTTGCCTCATCCGATGCACCTCTCATCGGATATACGCGCGAGGTTGTCTATCTTGAGGATGGGATGTATGGCGTTGCTACAACTAACAAACTCGAATTACACACGCTTGAGACAGATGAGGTGATTACACCCCAGTTTAAACGACTTCCTGAGAGCAAAAACTTTGCCCAAAAAGAGGGTTTTCGCTACTTTATGGAAAAAGAGATTTACGAGCAACACCAGGTACTGATCGATACGATGATGGGTCGTGTGGTTAATCAAAAAATCAGCTTTGATGATGAAGTCTCACCATCATTATTTGAAGGGATCGATGAGATTAAAATCTGTGCGTGTGGAACGAGTTATCACGCAGCTCTTACTGCAAGCTATCTCTTTGAACGCCTTGCCAAAATCCGCACAACTTCAGAAATTGCGAGTGAATTTAGATACAAAGAGCCACTCTTAAGACCCTCAACACTCTTTATCGTCATTAGTCAAAGCGGTGAAACAGCCGATACCTTAGAAGCACTCAAAATGGCCAAACGAGCCGGACTTAAAACTCTTGCTATCTGCAATGTCGATAACTCATCGATCGTTCGCGAAGCTGATGCGACCCTCTTAACGCGTGCTGGAATTGAAAAAGGTGTCGCATCAACAAAGGCTTTTGCCACGCAGGTAGCAGTGTTATGGATGACTGCTCTATACTTAGCGCAACTTCGCCACTCGCTCCCCCGAGAAAAACTCGAAACCGAGATCAATGCATTGCGCCATATCAGAGAGGTGACCAAAGTAACCCCTACCCTTCATGAAAAACTCAAACGACTAAGCAAACGCTATTTGCATGGTCATGGCTTTTTCTTTATCGGTCGTGATCTTTTTTATCCTCTTGCTCTTGAGGGGGCATTGAAACTTAAAGAGATTAGCTATCTGCACGCAGAGGGATATCCAGCTGGAGAGATGAAACATGGTCCTATTGCACTGGCTGATAGTGAACTCTTCACGATTGCCCTGATGCCCAAAACGCTCCTTTATGATAAGATCAAAAGTAATGTTGAAGAGCTCTCGGCGCGTGACTCGACAATTCTTGCCATTTCACCCGAACCTTTTGAGCTGGCAGATGATTTCATCACGACCCATCCTCACGAGCACCCAATGTTAGAATTTTTCGAAATGATGGTTGTCATCCAGCTTCTGTCAATGGAAATCGCTATTCGAATGGGTAACGATGTCGATATGCCAAGAAATCTTGCTAAAAGTGTTACTGTGGAGTAAAGTTTTAGCCATTCTTTATGTCGGGTTGATTAGAATAGTTCGTTTATTGAATGACTTTTAATAACTTGTTAGAGATTCACTTAATTGAAAAAGGCGAAAGAGGTAGTTGATGACGATCAAAAACAAGATTCTAAGCCGCATGGGTCTGATGATCCTTCTGGTGGCTATGGCAACCATTGTTATTGTTACCTTCCATTTTCGCAATTACGGCATCCAAGCCGCCAAAGATAAAGCAGCCATCATCTCCAATCTTGTCAAAGATGGACTAACAAGTCATATGGTCAATGGCACTATGGACAAACGGGATATGTTTCTTGCAAATATCTCCCATGTTAAAGATATTCAGAATCTTTGGGTTGTGCGTGGTGATCTTGTTAATAAACAATATGGACCTCCTAGGTCCGATGAGCTTCCTCGCGATGCCATTGATCGGAAAGTCTTAGCTACCGGGCAAAAAATTGTGGTTCTCAATGAGACGATGGATAGCGCGACACTGCGTGTTACGATTCCCTATGTCGCCTCAGCCAATGAGGTTCCTAAATGTATCAGTTGCCATGAAGCCAATATCGGTGACACACTGGGTGCGATCAGTATGGAATTTGACATTATGTCCATTCGCACTCAAGGTATTCGAACAATTATCTATATCCTACTTACAACCATGGTGACACTCGCTATTATTATCATTCTTACCAATCGCCTACTCAATCCCTACCTCGAGCTTTTTGAATCGCTTCTTGAGAGCATTAAGAATGCCACAAAAGGTAACTTTACATTCAATGTTCAGACGCATCTTAAAGATGAAGCTGGCGATGTTGCCCATTGGTTTAATTCACTCTTAGGCAAACTTCACGATAC
>JAINCO010000061.1:0-1269 GCA_036574095.1 Campylobacterales bacterium
AGGCATGGAGCATTATGAATGCGACACCTGACATCGCAGTCTTGATCACCGACTGGAATATGCCTGAGATGAATGGATTAGAGCTTGTCAAAAAAGTTCGCGCCGAAGCTAAGTATGCCGATATGCCGATTATCATGGTCACAACCGAAGGAGGAAAAGCAGAGGTTATCACTGCTCTTAAGGCTGGGGTAAATAACTACATTGTTAAGCCCTTTACCCCTGAAGTCCTCAAGCAAAAGCTTGAGGCGGTTTTGGGTGTGAGTCAGTGATAGTTTGTTAGCTTAGACCAGTCGATTCATGACGGCAAGTGCTTCGTCTGTTTTTGCTCTAACCCCGTTGATACGGGCGGCGAGTTCATCCATTCCTTCAGCATTGCGATTCATTGTTTCAGAGCTATCGTTAATTGACTGAACGACACTGCTAATTGTGGTGTTGATTTCAATAAGACTTCGTTGGGTTCGTTCAGCCAATTTTCGAACCTCGTCGGCAACAACAGCAAAACCACGACCATGTTCGCCAGCGCGCGCTGCTTCGATGGCGGCATTGAGGGCAAGGAGATTGGTTTGGTCGGCAATGTCGCCTATGACTGTCAAAACCTGTTTGACCTGCTCGGCTTGTTGGCTAAGTGCTTGAAGATCATTGGCCAGCTCATTCTCTTTGTGGCTTGCGTCGTTAATGTTGCTTGCTACCTCAATGACAATCTCTTCAAGTTCCCGGAATGTCGTTGTTTTCAAAAGAGCAATGGCTTCTGTGAGCCTATCGGCACTCTCCTTGATCGCCTTCTCTTTGTCGCGGTTCTCTTGATCCATGCGCATGAGAGCTTGACCTAAGGCATTAATTCCTTCCATGAAACTAAGTGAAAGGCCAGTGTAGCCATCTGTCTTAAGAGCGGCAGAAAAATCATGATGCTGATAGGAGCTAAGGCTCTTTTGGGCTGCACCAAGCATGGAGGAGAGCTCATCAATCATATGGTTGAAGGTTTTGGCAAGAACTGTTAATTGTGCCGATTCAGGCTGTGATTGAACCCGACAAGCAAAATCACCTTTGGTGATTCGGCTCGCAACAAGGACAATTTCTGCTGTTGTTCTCATATCGTTTTGGTTTAGATGAATGATATGACGCGCAAGCTCATCAAGCTCTTTCTTTACATCTGAAGAAGTGTCATCAAAAGGATAGGTGTTTCGACGCTGTTTTAAGAGTTCGGTCAATATCCTTAGTTTATCTTGTGTCGCGATGTTTGAGCTTGTTGCGGTGGTCGGGATGAGGCTA
>JAINCO010000062.1:0-2840 GCA_036574095.1 Campylobacterales bacterium
CTTCGGGTTCGACTTGAAGTGTTGCCTCTGGTGAAGGAAGAAGGGTTGTGTCGTGGCTAATGGGGCAGAGGCTGATGGGTGAGGTTGGATGATGGGGTAAGTAGAAAGGGAAAAGACCTTTGGGGGCGTTCGGGTCGCTGATTGAGAGCCCAGCAAAATCGGCTAACTCTTTTTGCTTGCTCAAGATGGCCTGCAAAGTTACCGGCCACACCCAGACCAATCATTTTTTTAATGCGCATCGGTGACCAAGGTGATCGTAAAGGGATAGGGGTGATAGAGCCTTGCGACACTTTGGCGGACAATAGCCGAATTGCGTGGAAGGATAATAGTCAGTTGATCTCCTTCAAGTTTCAAACGGCAGCTTTCTCGACTATAATCTGCATGAAGCGCCGCGGCAAGTGAGTAGAGATAGCTAAGCCACTTGAGGGTTGGCAGTGGCAACAGAGCCTTTTCGCCAGCTGTAAGCATCATTTTTTTCATCTCTTTTTTGCGAGAGAGTTTGAGGATATTGGCGATAAGCAATTTTTCAGCATGGGTAAAGCCGTAGTTGAGGTTGTTGATGATGAAATACCACGCATGGGATGATTTATTGTAGTAAGAGAGTGCAATGCCGATTTTGGAGAGTTTGGTGGCGATGTCGAGATAACGACGATAGAGTGGGTTGATTTTATGGATTGGGGCGAGTGTATCAAAAAGGGCGAGCGCTGTTTTGACTACGGCATTAGTGATCAGTGGTGTCTGATCAAAGCGATCACGCAAGCTACGAACACTGGGGTTGAAATTGACAGGAAAACGAAGTCCGCAACCTCGCAAAAGATCGGAGAGAAAGACCCCTTCGCGTACACCAACACCGCTGGCGATGACCTGCTGTGCACCCGTCTGTTCGATGACGGCACGAAAGATCATCGCACCCTCACGGATGACATCGTGGCGCTCCTCTTTGATCCCTAGTTCTTTAAGTTTTGCGACAGGGGTGTGAATGATTTTATCGATAAATCTTAACCATTCTTGTAAGTTATAGGTAAAGCCATGGAGGGTATCGATGGGGTAGTGTTCTGTTGTCATGATAGCTTGCGCGATGGCGCGACCCGTACCACCAATGCTAATGAGGGTCTTGCTGCGGAAGCTTTCGGGAAGGCGACTAAGCTCTTCGGCGATAGCCTTTTCAATCTTTTTGATTCCAGCACCCCGATCAACAAAGAGCTCTTTGAGACGAACGGTGCCAATCTCTAAGGAGATCGTCTCTTTTATCTCTCCCTTTTCAATGAGTGCTAGCTCTGTTGAGCCACCACCAATATCAACTGTGATACCGTCGGTGATAGGTAAAAGATTAACGGAAGCCAAAGCCCCAAGCCACGCCTCCTTTTTGCCATCGATAACTTTGATTGACAATTTATGGCGTTGACGAATCCGCGCTACGAATTCACTTTTATTTGGCGCATTTCTGACTGCCGCTGTGGCAACACAGAGAATTTTGCGCACTTTAAGCGCACGAGCAATTGTTAAAAAATCACCTAAGACCTCTTCCGCACGCTGCATAGCAGCAGGCTGCAAAAGTCCACCGTGCTCAAAAGCCCCTTCGCTAATGCGCACAGGACTTTTAGCTTCGCGCAATAGATGGAAACCAAAGCGACTGGTACGCTCAAAAACAACCATTCTGGCTGAATTTGAGCCAATATCAATAATGGCCGTTCGTTTGGCCATTAGCGCTCTTCTTCAATCTTCTTGTGCTTGAACTTTAACTCTTCAACTGTTTCGACATTATCAGGATCGGGAATGATCGCATCAACTGGGCAGACTGCGACGCAGGCTGGTTCATCATAATGACCAACACACTCTGTACAATAGTCAGGATCAATCGTATAGATAGGATCACCCTCATGAATTGCTTCGTTAGGGCACTCCTCGCGGCAAGCATCACAGGCGATGCAGTCGTCATTTATCATTAGAGCCATGAAAGAATCCTTTATTTCTACTGGATAGCGCTAAGGCTTTTACCATACAAAAACTTTATCGTTCTTTAAATCTGAGTACCAATTAGGTATTTTCTGCTCGCTTAGGATAGCAGAAGCGATACCCACGGCGACGAACTGTTTCGATCGTCGAAATATTGAGAGGTTTGTCCATTTTTTGACGAATCTGATTAATCGCCACTTCGATAACATTGGGGGTAACGAGTTCTGGCTCCTCCCAAATCGCATCAAGCAGCTGCTCTTTGCTTACAATCTGATCGCGATGGCGGGCTAAGTGAGTGAGAACCTCGAATGGTTTACCCTTAAGCTCAATCTCGACGCCATTGTAGAGGATCTTCTCTTCGTCTGGATCGATGATAAGATTTTCGATCTCGATGATATTGGTGCCACCAAAACGCAAGCGTGCCTCAAGACGGGCAACTAAGACATCAAAATCAAAAGGTTTGCGAATAAAATCATCGGCACCAGCGCGCAAGGCAGCAATTTCAGCCTCTTTTTCTGTTTTTGACGAGATGGCAACAATAGCTGTGCGCGTGCTTTTGCGCTTAATTTCATTGATCATTTCGATGATATCACCACCACTGATTGTCCAGCTTAAGAGGACGAGATCATAGTTGCGGATGCCGATGTAATAGTGTGCATCCTTAATGCTCTCAGCATCATCAATCTGAAAGCCAAGTTCACTAAGCCCTTCGGAAAGAGTTTTGTTAAGTCCAATATCATCTTCAACAATGAGAATGCGCATCAACTATATCCTCGTAAAAATGTCGAGCGATATTATACCATAACTTTAAAATTTTTTAAAGGTATAGCGTTTAAAAATGGAGAAAATCTAAGGATAAATTAGCCGTGCCCCAACGACCATAC
>JAINCO010000063.1:0-5208 GCA_036574095.1 Campylobacterales bacterium
CGCTCTATAAACATTACCCCAACTCTCCCTCAATCTTGCCTAAAATCTCTTCAGTTAATTGTGATACCAAAGCAGAAAACGATAAATCTTCTCTGGCAGGAATCACTGCCCCTGCAGCACGACGATGACCCCCTCCACCATAGAGTGATTGAGCCAAAGCAGCGCAGTCAATTTTCTCTTTACTACGAAGTGAAAGTTTCACATCACCATTCTCTTCTTCCCTCCAAAGCAAGACAAGTTCCACACTCGCAAGTGTTCTCAGTTTTGTTGCAATCTCATCCGTTGCTTGCCTTGGTGCTCCCGTTTGTTCGAAAAGCTCGCGACTCACAATGGCAACAGCCACACGACCACTGTGTCGTAAGTTAAATGTTGAAAGCACCGCCCCCTCTAACCTCAAGACCGAAAGAGGCATCCGCTCACGCATAGCTAAGCCAATCTTGCCAGGATGAGCCCCCGCATCGATCATCTCAACAGCCAACTCAAAAGCCAAATGATTCACAGAGCTAAAACCAAACCCCCCTGTATCTTCCCACAAGGCAGCATAAAGGGCAGTTGCTGCATCAGCCGTTAAAGGTGCCCCAACCTTCTTAAGAAGTGACCAGACAACCGAGGAGGCACTGGGTGCTTCCTCATCGATGATATTAATTTTCCCATAGCGACTATTGGTGGCATGATGATCGATAACAATGATATCAACCCCTTCAGGCACAACAAAACCGAGTCGCTCCCGCGAACCGCAATCAACGCTCACCAACAGATCAGCGCCTTCGGGCCACTCGTGTCGAATCTTTGCAAACCCCGGAAGAAAATCGTATCGCACGGGTAGTGGACGCGTCGCATTGACAACAACAACCCTCACTCCGGCCGCCTGAAGAGATGCTGCTAACCCCAATGAACTTCCCAACGCATCACCATCAGGATAAAGGTGTGACACCACAACCACCTTTCTCGCCGAAGTGATCATCTTCCAAGCCACTTTTTCCATGAAGAGATTGTAACCAAAAGGCTCTTAATCTTGCGCGTATCCAGCGATCAGCCAACCGCCATCCACAATTCCATCAAACTATTCGCGCTATACATATCGTGCCTGATTTCTTCGATTGGTCCGATAAACGAAGGCTAGAACTTCAGCCACGGCCTTATAGAGCTCTTCAGGGATCTCATCGCCTGGATCGCACTGTTTATAAAGCGATCGCGCAAGCGGTGGGTTCTCAACAATTGGAATAAAGTGTTGACGCGCTATCTCTTTGATGCGTAGCGCCAACAGATCCACCCCCGCTGCAACAACTTTCGGAGCACGATCCTTCCCTTGCTCATAGCGAATCGCCACGGCGTAGTGAGTTGGGTTGGTCACAACGACGGAGGCTGTTGGGATCTCGCTCATCATCCTTTTGCGCGACATCTCCATCTGAAGTTGGCGAATTTTACGCCTAATTTCTGGGTTTCCTTCTTGCTGCTTGAATTCATCCTTGATCTCTTGCTTTGTCATGCGCAGGCTCTTAAAGTAGCTGTAGCGTTGCCACAAAAGATCGATCGCACCAAAAACAATAAAAATCGCCAGCATCACCATCGCCAGCTCAATCGCCTTCTCACTTAGCCATTCAAGTTGCTTGTAAAAATCAAAGAGGGCAACTGTCGGCAACTCCTCGACAAATCCCCAAAAAATCACCGCACCGATAATAAAAGCCGTGGCGACCTTGAGCGTCGTCTTTATCCCTTCGACGATTTTCTTTAATGAGAAGAGGTTTTTGAGTCCAGCAATAGGATCGAGCTTTTTAAAATCAGGAATCAGGGGCTTGGTGGTAAACAAAAAACCAAACTGCAACACATGCGCCGCAATACCCGCGATCATGATCACAAAAGCAAACGGCACAATAATCAAAAAAAGCTCCCTGGCCGTCACAATCGCAATCTCTAACTCCATCTCGACGCTTAGCTCTTGCCCGATCAGCCCCCAATAATAGCGAAACAATAGCCCCATGCGCTCGATCATAAATCCCAACAGAGCGATTGCCGCCATGATACTCACCGTCAGCGAAATGGCGGCCACCAGATCCATACTTCGGGCAACGTTACCCTCTTTACGCGCATCCTCGATCCGCTTACTGGTAGGCTCTTCGGTTCGCTCTTCCTCGTCAGCCGCCATCAGCTCTCATCCATCCTCATCGAAAGATCAAGCCATGTCGCTTGATGAATGATACTTCCACTACTAATCGCATCAACACCCGTTTGGGCGTAGGTTTCAAGGTTCTCTATGGTGATATTTCCACTCGCCTCCAGCAACACGCCGGGCGCATGTGCATCCCGCCACGCCACGACCTGGGCCACCTCAGCGGGAGTCATATTGTCACACATCACAATCTGTGCCCCAAGGGTCATCGCCACACACGCCTCGGCCACACTTGAGCACTCAATCTCAATCATCGCTGTAAACGGGATCTGTTGGCGCGCACGCTGCACAAAAAGAGCCAAGTCGCCAACAATCGCACGGTGGGTATCTTTGATCATCAAGCAATCATCCAACCCCATTCTGTGGTTGCGACACCCACCAATGCGTGCGGCATATTTCTCAAATTCACGCAAACCAGGTCTTGTTTTTCGAGTATCAAGAAGCACCGTCTTGTATCCTTCAAGTCGGCGTTCGTAGCGCCTGGCATTTGTGGCGATGCCACTTGCGTGCTGCAATAAATTTAAAAGGGTGCGCTCAGCCGCCAAAAGAGCCGTCTGCATCCCCTCAACCCTCGCAATAACCTCACCGCGCACTAAAAGATCACCATCGTTTTTTTGCCACAAAAGAGCAATGCCCATCTGTTTAGCGAGCTCATCAGCATAGATTCTTCCGGCCAATACCCCTTCATCTTTGCTAAGAATCGTCGCGCTCGCCTTTTTAGCCTCTACACAACGAGCAAATAGATCCCCCCGCCCTAAATCCTCTTTGAGCGCAGCCGCGACAAGTTCGCTCGGAGTCACAGCGCCATCATCCTCTCAAGAGCCGCCCGCGCATCACGCGCAGTTGCCTCATCAACCTCAATTTCATTCAATGGCTCACCCTTCTCAATCGCTTGCAACACCGCCAACAGATCATCAAGCGTTGTCTCATTCATTGTCGGACACTCTGGCTTTGTTTGGCTAAGCACATAGGTGTTGGCGGGGCGCAGACGATGGACTAAATTCCACTCAGTCCCCACAACAACCTTCTCTTCAGGATCGAGTGCCTTAACATACGCGATGATCTGACTGGTTGAACCAACAAAATCAGCCTTAGCGACAACATCCGGGCGACACTCTGGATGTACAGCGACCTTAATCCCTGGATATTTTTGCCTGTAAAAATCGACATCCTCAGGTAAAAAGAGCTGATGAACCGAACAAAAACCATCAAAACAGATGATCTGAGCCTCTTTAGGATCCTTACCATCCCCAATCACACACGACGAAAGCCCCATCTTGTTGGCTGTATTAACCCCGAGGCATCGATCGGGAACAAAGAGGATCTTTTTGCCCTCCTCTAACGCTTTAGCGATAATTTTGGGAGCATTGGAGCTGGTGCACACATATCCCCCCATCGCCCCAACCTTTGCCTTCACATCAGCATTGGAGTTGATGTAGGTAATAGGCAAGATGTTTTCTTTGGGGATACCATGCTCTTGGCAATAACGCACCGCATCATCGAAATATTCAGCACTGACCATCCTTGCCATCGAACAGCAGGCAATTTTGGGCATGACAACACGCTTGTGAGGGGCGAGAATCTTGACACTTTGCCCCATAAAACCAACACCACAAAAAACAACCCACGGATTAGGATCGGCGACACAACGCTTGGCAAGCTCCAGACTATCACCTGTAATATCGGCCATCTCATAGACTTCATCGCGCTGGTAGTAGTGGGCGACAATCGTAATACCCATCTTCTCTTTGATTCGCAAAATCTCGGCGCGTATCTCTTCGCGTTGCATAAACCCCCCTTGCTTGCGTGCCAATTAAAGATCAAATTATATCGATGGGGGACTTAAAAGCCTCTACCACACAAATGACGACTCATCGATCGATTTAACTTAACTTCGACACCTTGCCATTCCTAGGCCCTTCTGCGGATGATATTGATAAAAATCAATGACAAAGAAATTTAAAAAAGCTATAATAAATCAGCAACAATATCAAGCGAGACAAGAGTGAAGGTAACTATACTCATGGCCATCAGCGCCTCTCTGCTTTTAGGATCATCCCTTTCTGGTCAAAAAGTCTTTCAAAAGAAATGTAGCCAGTGCCATATAGAGTATCTTAGCAAGAGTGAAACTTTGCAACGCTTTACAACTCTTAAAGCCCCGCCGATGGTTGAAGTAGCCTCGAGACTAAAGGCCAATATCCAGATAGCCAATGGCGATCCTCTTGTTAAAAGGGGTGTTGTGATCGCTTTTATAAAACATTACATCGACAATCCAAATATCGATTACAGCATGTGTCATCCTGGAGCAATTGACCGTTTTGGTATCATGCCCTCCTTAAAAGGAAAACTCAGCGCACAAGAAAAAGAGGCTGTTGCCGCATGGATTTATGATCGTTTTGAGGGGGTGGACTTTTAACAACGCATCCACCTACTTAGAAGTGTCGCCAAGAGCAGATTCGTTCGTTGTGTAGCTATGACCCCTTGACGAATCTCGTAAGGCTGTTGGACATAGGGAGAGCTTGAGGATAAATAGGCACCATCAGCTTCAAGTAGTGCCTCAATACTCTCGGGTGTCATCTCTAAATGAAACTGCACCCCGACAACTTTACCATCAGGTGAGGCGAAGGCCTGATTCTCGTAGGCATCATTTCTTGCTAAACGAACTATACCAGGAGGCAGATCAAAGGTATCCCCATGCCAATGAAAAACGACTTCTTCGTTAGCAATCTTACCAAAATAAGGGTGCGCCATCCAAGTTACACTTCCCCATCCAGCCTCACGCCATGCGCCAGGATAGACACAAGCACCCAATGCCGAGGCAATAAGCTGAGCTCCCAAACATATGCCAAAGACCCTTCCCCCACCTTTGATATAGCGTCGCAAAAACTCCTTTTCTTCGTAAATAAAGGCCAAATCATCATAGGCACTCATCGGCCCACCCAATACCACGAGATGATCGTCGGCTTTAAGGCGGTCACCTTCCCAAATTTTGATGAGATTGTACGATATGTTCTCGCTTTTCGCCCACTCAGCGATGC
>JAINCO010000064.1:0-14800 GCA_036574095.1 Campylobacterales bacterium
ATTGCGAGGGGTTGACGTTCCCGATTTTTTTGATCATGTGGGGCGTGTGGGATTAAGAGCCGCACCGGATCAAAAAATTGCAAGCTACTCTAAAGGGATGAAACAGCGTCTATTACTTGCATTGGCGCTGGTGGGAGATCCTCAAATTCTTGTCTTGGATGAGCCAACAAGTGGACTTGATCCATTTGGACGAGAGGAGATCGAGGCGTTGCTTCTTGGTTTGGCTAAAAATCATCAGCTGATTATCTCAACCCATTCACTCGATTTAGCTTGCCGTCTTGAGGCTGAGGTTATTATCCTCAAAGAAGGGGATGTGGCATGGCGTGGACGACCTAAGAGTCAACAAGAGTTAGTGACACTATTTCGCAATTGTCGGCCCAAGGAGCTTGATCGATGAGAGCGGTGGCATCATTGGCCTTTTTTTTGGCGCGATCGCTGTTACGTCAGCGGGCAACACTGATTTTTCTTCTCCTTTCATTAGCAATGATTGGATTGTCACTCTCTCTTGGCGAGCTTAATATCGCTGTTCCTTTTCGCCTTTTTGAGAATGTTATGTTGGCATCCCAAGCCTACTTGCTTGTCATTGCCTCTGTGGTCTATCTTTTTGAAACACTCTCAAAAGAGCGATTAGGTGGTTTTTTTGTCCTTCCACTCTCAACTCCCCTGTCGCGCGACGGATATCTGTTGGCATTAATTGGTGGTATTGCTATCGCCATCGGGCTACTTTTGGGGCTATATCTGGTTGCTGATGGGCTTTTATTGTGGTTGATCGAGGGTGAAAAGGCCAACTATTGGATCTTGGTTCAGCTATTTAATCACGCATTGGCAGCACTTTTAGTGACTATTGTAGGCTTGACGACATCTCAGTGGGTCTCGTCGATGAATGCAATTATCTATACGCTACTTTTTTATATGATCGGGCAGGGAGCTGATGAGTTGTGGCTCTTTTCCCAGCAAGAAAAGGATGAAATGCTTCATATTGTAGCGTGGGTTGTTTATTATCTTTTGCCTAATTTTTCACGATTTGATCATCTCTCATTGATTTTGAGTCAAGATGGATGTAACTTAAGAGAGCTTCTTGTTTATCCTATCCTTTACGCAATGGCATGGGGGTGGGCTCTTTATCTTGTTGCGAGTTGGAAATTTCGTAAGCGTTCACTTTTGGTCGGGCGGTTGTAATGGTTGGCCAGAAAGTCTTAGCACTGTTTGTGGCAGTAGTCGGGCTGATTGTTGGCTCGATGACACTTCCAACGCCATCAAAACAAAGAGATGACGCCCCCCTTTTATTCTCCCATCCCCTGCTTCTACGTGCTCTAACAGGGCCATCACATACCTTAATGGCTGATTGGTTGTGGCTGCAGTTGGGAAGTGTAGACGAGACAGGCGCTCAAGATAGTTATCATGTTGATCTTGAAGCTTTAATAAGAGCGACACGAACGATTGGAGCACTCGATGAGCGATTTACTGTTCCCGTTCTGTACACGGCAACCTACTTAGCAACAATTCCTCACGATATAGAAGGGGCTAAAGAACTCTTAGATGAAGCAATTGCTCGTTATCCTTCAAGTTTAAATCTTATCATGACTGAGGTTTTTTTGTTAGCAACATATAGTAATCACTATGATGGGCTGATTGCCAAAAGAGTCAAACAGGCGGCTTTGTTACCCGGAGCGCGTCGCTATGGGAAGATTAATGTTGAAGGTTGGCTTGAGGAGTTTTTGGTAGCCGCTAGAGTTGCGCAAAACCGTCGTGCTCAAGCGATTGAGGATTTGCGTTGGCTTTTAAAGGTCACCACAGATCCCAAGCGAAAAAAGATCATTGCCATGCACCTCAAAGAGCTTGAAGAGGCGAATACGACAAACAACAATTAAACAAACGCGCGATCGATTAACCCGCCTCTAACGCCCCATCTGCTATAATCGCCAAAAAATGGTACATACCCCTAAGGATCACTGAATGGCCCATGAGTTGCTAATCGAGATTGGCGTTGAAGAGCTTCCCGCTCTTCCGTTACTTGCCGAGCTTGAAAATATCCCCCAAAAGTGGAGAGAGATCTTAATCCAACATCGACTGGACTCCTCTTTTGAGTTCTACTACACACCACGCCGCTTAGTCATTTTTCATGAATCCTTTCCTACAGCACAGGTGGCTGAGAGAGTTGAGCTCTTTGGTCCCCCTGTGGCTATTTCTTTTAAACATGATGAGCCAACCCCTGCGGCAATTAGTTTTGCCAAAAAGTGTGGCGTTCATCTTGATGAGCTAACGCGTGCGCAAAAAGATGGCAAAGAGGTGCTTTATTATAGTGCCGTAGTCGAGGGTAAGGAGAGTCGTGGATTTATTGCAGAGATGGTTGAATCATTTGTGCGTTCCCTCTCGTTTGGAAAATCGATGCGCTGGGGGAGTTTACAAAGCCACTTTATCCGCCCCATTCGCTGGCTGACGATCCTCTTAGATGGCCATGTTGTCGAATGTAAGCTTTATGGTGTTATGAGTGGCGATGTTACAAGAGTGCATCGGATGGCTGATGAGGTGCACAAGAGTGTGACAGGATGGGGAGATTATCGTGCCAAACTTCGTGCGGGCGGTGTCATCCTTGATCCAGAGGAGCGTAAAACGCGGATACTCTCGAAGATGGAAATCTTAGAGCACGATCTGGGGTTCATCATCGAAAAAGATGAGGAGCTTTTAGCTGAAGTTGTTGCGATTACGGAGTATCCGACGGTACTTGTGGGGCAATTTGATGAGCAATTTTTGCGTCTGCCTCCTGAGGTGATCATTACATCGATGAAGACTAATCAGCGCTACTTCCCTGTCTTTAGAAATGGGCGTCTTTCTCATGAGTTTATCGTTGTTTCTAATGCTTTGACGGAGGATTTTAGCAAAGTTGTTGCCGGCAATGAGCGGGTTTTGCGCGCGCGCTTATCAGATGCTCTCTTTTTTTATGACAATGATCTACGCCATGGACTTGATCCAACCAAGCTTGCGTCGGTACTTTTTATGGAAGGGCTTGGAAGTATGCTGGAAAAGAGCCGACGTGAACAAGAGATTGGCTTGAGACTGAATCGTCTATGGAGCGTTGGATTGGACGAAAGGGCACTTGGTCGAGCGCTTGAATTGGCCAAAGCCGATTTGATGAGTGAGATGGTCTATGAATTTACCGAACTGCAAGGTGTGATGGGTAGCTATTATGCTCAGGCGGCTGGAGAAAGTGAGGATGTGGTATTAGCGATCCGTGAGCAATATTTACCGGCTGGCGAACACTCACCACTTCCTTCGACTCCACTAGCTGCCATCACGGCATTGGCGTATAAGCTTGATAATCTGATGGGGCTATTTAGCATCGGTAAAATTCCAACAGGCTCAAAAGATCCATTGGGACTTAGGCGCGCATTTTTGGGGGTTGTGCGTATTGCACTTGCTTATCGTCTTCCTTTTGATCTGCGTGCAACCCCAGAAGCACTTGCCGATCTTTATGCTCCATTTGACTTGACGCGGCTTTGGGAGTTTATGGAGGAGCGGCTCTACTCATATTTTCAGACAAATATCTCGGTTGTTAAGGCAGTCCTTGGTGGGGGAAGTACCAATATCCTTGATATCGCCAAGCGTGTAGCGATGCTGGATGAAATAACCAAAAGCGATGATTTTCGCACCAACTTCTCGACCTTCAAGCGAGTTGCCAATATCACGAAGGATCTTGATCTCTCAACACTCGGTAGCGTCTCGACTGATTTTTTTGAAAAAGCTGAAGAAGAGGCACTCTTTCAAGCATGGCAAGAGGCGCTAACGCTTACAGGTTCCGATCGACTCCATGCCCTTTTTGGACTACGATCGCACCTTGAGGCCTTTTTTGATGGCGTGATGGTCAATGCTCCGGATGAGCGCTTGCGAGCCAATAGGTTAGCACTTGTCGGAGGGATCTATCGTAGTTTTAAAGAGTTTGCCGATATTAAAGAGATTTCGATCTAAGAGATGATCAAGCTGATTGTGACACTAGGGGCATTTGGGTTATTGGGGTGGATGATCGCCATTAAGCTGCTTCGGCGCATGGGCAAACTCCCCCCAAAAACCTACAATACCCCACCTCCAAGCATTATCAAGACGCTTGGGAGTGTTGTTGGATTGGTTCTGCTTTTTGTAGGGATCGTTTGGCTTTTTTCACAATGGAAATAGGAGGTTGGTTATGACACTGTGGGAGAGGGATCAGGCGTATGTATTGCATACCTATAGCCGTACGCCGATCAATTTTGTTCGAGGCGATAATGCTACGCTTTGGGATGATGAGGGGCGTGATTATATCGATTTTACCTCAGGTATTGCCGTCACAAGCGTAGGGCATGGCAATGCGAGGTTAGCGCGCGCGATTGCCGAACAGGCAGCGTCAATCATTCATATCTCTAACCTCTATCTGATTGAGCCTCAAGCCAAACTTGCCGAGCGCTTAGCATCGCTTTCAGGCTATCCGGTTCGTTCGTTTTTTGCCAATTCAGGCGCTGAAGCTAATGAAGGGGCGATTAAAATTGCTCGAAAATATGGTGAAGTAGAGGGGGAGCCCAAACGGTACAAGATCATCACACTCAAACACTCCTTCCATGGGCGAACCATCACAACTCTCAAAGCAACGGGGCAAGAGAAGATGCACAACTACTTTGGCCCCTTTCCTGATGGCTTTGTCTATGCCTCAAGCATTGAAGAGGTTGAGAATCTTCTTGATGATCATACGGTTGCGGTGATGATTGAGCTCATTCAAGGTGAGGGTGGCGTTGAGGCAATGTCCAAAGAGGCAGTCCAAAAGCTTGCAAAAACACTTAAAGAGCGAGATATTTTGCTGATCATCGATGAGGTTCAAACGGGAGTTTGGCGCACTGGGGAGTTTCTTGCTTCCAATCTTTACGAGATCGAACCAGATGTAATCACCTTGGCAAAAGGTCTTGGTGGTGGTGTTCCGATTGGGGCGATCATGACACGACTTGTCGATATCTTCTTACCAGGAGATCATGGAAGCACATTTGGTGGGAATTACCTCTCGACACGCGCTGCACTTGAGGTGCTTGATATTCTTGAAGAGGAGGCAGAGCGGGGTGCGATTAATGAGGTGATTATTCGTTTTGAAGAGGAGCTTAAAAAAATTGTCGAGGTCTATCCATCCCTCTTTAATGCGACAAGCGGCCTTGGGCTATTGCGTGGCCTGCGCTGCCATGATGAGGAGATCGTCAAAAAAGTGATCACAGCCGCACAAGCTAAGGGGCTGCTGTTGTTAAAAGCTGGGCGTGCGACAGTGCGTATTGCTCCGGCACTAACAATCTCGCGCGCCGAAATCGATGAGGGATTTAAGCGTCTTCATGCGGCGTTGGCTTCTTTGTAGCTTGTTGCTACTCTCAAGCGCAACTTCTACAGAGCTTGCGTGGCGTACAGAGCGTGATTTGCTCTTGATGCAACAAGAGAAAGCTGCCGTGCTGCGCGGGGAAGAGAGCGCATGGTCGTGGCTCTCTCCTTTGTCCTTAGGGCTTTCACTCACTGAAAGTGGTGTTCTTGGTAGTTACACCACTCGCGGTTGGGCATTTAGTATTTCGGTGGATCAGCCCCTCTTTAAAGGGGGAGCAATTGAAGCAACGATAAAGCTAGGTAGCCTCATGAAAGAGGGGGCGAAACTCTCGACGATGCAAGAGCGACGAGCGCTGCTGCTTCAGGCGTGGCAGACTCTTTTTGCGCTGCGTAAAAATGACTTAGCAATCGCCAAGACAAAGCTTTTGCTTGCCAATGCGCGTCTGGATATTGAAAAAAAACGGGAGCAATATCTCCTTGGCTTGCTTGATATCTCCTTTTTAAATCAAGCACTGATGACCAAAAACAGCTATGAGGCGACATTGGCTGATCAAGATCGCATTAAGCGCGAACTAACGGCGCAGTTTGCCTCGCTCTCCTCAGCCAACCCCGATACGATCAAGCTTCCTTTGTTTACACTTTTACCGCGCGAACAATTTTTATCCCAAAATCTTGCCCTGAAGGCCAGTCGCATCGAGGCGATGCAAAAAAAAGAGAGTGCTACGATCGCATCGAGTCGCTATTGGCCGGTGCTTAGTTTGATAGGCTCATACGCTCGCCAAGAGTATGAGGATAGCCGACCGTTGATCGTGACACCACATGAGAATTATAGTTTTGGTCTGCGCCTCTCGTGGCCATTGGAGTGGACGATGAGTAGCCACGCCGAGGCGGCAAGGCTTGACTATCAGGTTGCCTTAAGTCGCGAAGCGATTCGTCAACGCGACGAGGAGCTTGCCTGGATCAAGGTTCAAGAGGGGCTGGAGGCGATTCAAAAAAAGATAGCCTTAGTTCGAGAAGATCAGGCGATCTATGCCGATTTGCTCGAACAGACAAAGGCCCAATATGATGCTGGTCGTAAAATTGCCGATGATGTGACCGTGATGGCTAATAGCTTGGAGAGTAAAAAGATTGAAGAGCAGATCCTCTCTCTTGAAGAGCAAGAGCTTTTGATGGGATTATATGTCAGGATGGCTAACGAGTGAGAGTATGCGATTATATACAAGCATGGCTCTATGGAGCCGATGGGTATTATGCTAATTTTCGCGAGATTGGAAAAGAGGGTGACTTTATCACCTCTGTTTCGGTCACCCCTCTCTTTGGTGCGACGCTTGGTGCATATCTTGTTTCGTTAATTGATGATGGTAAGCTCTCGGCAAATGCCGCTGTTGTTGAAATTGGAGCCCATCAAGGCTACTTAATGGCCGATATGATCCAGATGATCTACACCTTGCGCCCTGAGCTTCTCTCGACACTCTCATTTGTCATTATCGAGCGTTTTGAAGCATTACGAGAGGTTCAACGCCGCTACTTGGAAGAGTCATTTGGTGATACTATTCGTGTGACATTTGCTGCCGATTTTTCAGAGCTCTCAGGAGGCGAGGCCTATATCGTTGCCAATGAGATTTTTGATGCGTTTCCTGCTGCCCTCATCAATGGAGAACTGGAGGCATGGGTAGAGGAGGGTAGGATTGTCTGGCGACCAGCAGACGAGGCGCTTCGCGATCTGGCAGGCCGATATGGTATCCAAAAAGGTGAGGTTGCCTTGGGGTATGAATCCTTTGCTGCCTCAATGGCCAAAGCCTTTCCTCAAGCGATTTTTCTCTCATTTGATTATGGCGAGCGATACCCAAGGCAAGAGATGACGATGCGTCTTTTTGTGCGCCATCAACTCTATCGCTTTGATGAGGTCGATCTGCGTGAGTACTTTGGGACGTGCGATGTGACCTATAGCGTCAATTTTGACCATCTGATACGAGCATTTGAGGCTGAGGGGTGGAAGCTGGTTCGCTATGGGCTCCAAGGGCATGAGCTGATTAAAATGGGGCTATCCTCTTTGCTTCAAACGCTTGAAGAGAGGCTTCCTTATGATCTTTATCTACGCGAGGTAAATAAGGCGAAGATGCTCATTCATCCTGATTATTTTGGAGTGAAATTTAAAGTTGTGGAGTTTATAAGATGATTGTTATTGTCAATGGCGAAGAGAAAGTTGTGCCTGAGGGGACGACGCTTTTGGGATTGATGCAGATGCTGGGTGTCGAAGAGAAGGTGATGGCGGCTGCTGTCAATATGCAGATCGTCAAAAAAGAGGCGTGGAAAGAACGATTGCTTGTTGATGGAGAAAAGGTCGAACTGTTACAGTTTACCGGAGGGGGATGAGATTTTTTAGCAAAAAGTCATCGTTGTATGGTATAATAGCCTAATTTTTACTGAAGGGTAGATGTGATTCGACGAAGTGTCGTGGCGATGTGCGCCTGTGTGTCGTGGTTGTGGGGTGGTGTTTCAGCTTCGATGATGGCTGTTGAGGGACAACGAAGTTATCTTCAAGCAGAGTACGGCCAAAGCCTCGCGCCTGGCACCTACTCTTTTGTTCGTCTCTCGATGCATCCAGAGCATGCCTTTGCAGAGTTTTATACCCATCTTGAAGCGGGTGGTGGTTATGCCAAGGTATTAGCTTCCGTCCAAGAGAGAGGAGAGGGAATTTATCTCGGGTATGGCTATCCCCTTGCGACCCAAGCGGCTACTTTTCAACCTTTTGCGTACGTAGGGAGTTCTAATGGCTCTTTTTCTAAAATTTTTGGTCTCTATGGTGAGCTAAGGCAGCGAATAAGAGGTGTTCAACCTTTCTTAGAGGTTGGTGTTGCGGACGAGACACTCTTTTTGCGTTTGGGTGCCAATTTTTAGGAGGTGCGTTGATGCGTCTGGGTGCTTTGCTGGTTGTCCTTGCGTTGGTTGTGGAGGGGGCTCAGAATTTCAAGGTCGGCGTCCTGTATTGGTCGATGAATATCCCTGGACAGGTAGCGATGCGTCAAGGACTTGAAGCAGAAGCCAAGAAGATCAACAAAGAAGCTGCCGTCAAAGGGAAGCGTGGTGTTGAATTGTTTACTTATGTAGCTGGGGATGGTATTGAGGGGATGGAGCGTCAAATTGGTCAGATGTATGAAGCAATCCGTCAAAAACCCGATATCCTGATTGTTCAGCCCACAGATAACGCTGCCTTAGCCAAACCCTTACTCGAGGCCAACCGCTTGGGAATTCCCGTTGTCGCCTATGATCAATATATCAGTCAAGGTAAGCTCGCCTCCTTTCTAACATCTGACAATTATATGGCTGGATGGCTTGATGGTGAATATATCGCCTCACTCTATCCTGATAGCAAGACCATCTTAGTTGCGCTCGTGGAGTATCCACATGTTTCTGGTCCTGTTGATCGTGTAGAGGGTTTTTTGGATGCTCTCAAGAGGGCAGGACAGCCTTATAAGGTCGTCAAAAGTTATAAAGCGGTTGAACCCAAAAGTGGTCGTATTGCTGGGCGCAAAATTGTTGCCGATTTTCCTATGAAAGGCTCACTTGACGTCGTTTTTTGTATTAATGATGGTGGCGGGATCTCTGTTGCTAAAGAGTTAGAAAAAGCAGGAAGAAATGAAATTAAGGTTGCGACTGTTGATGGTGATCCTGAAAGTGTAGCGATGATTCGCGCAGGTCGTCAGATCGTTATTGACTCGGCTCAATTTTGTGGTCCTTTGGGCGCAGCGGCCTTACGAACAGCTTATAAGATTTTAAATAACGAAAAAGTTCCAAAACAGCAGCTCATTCCTGTCTTTCCAGTAACCAAAGAGACACTATCTCGCTATCCAGGATGGCTGGGTCCAATTCCCGATGCCTTCGATAAACCATGGAAGAGCACTCAGCCGCGATGGGACAATCAACTTCGTTCAGTAGATACAAATCAGTAGCAATATGAAAGTAGAGCGTAACAATCAAATCAATGTCGAATCGATCGACAAGCCATTAATCGTCGCTTATGGAAGTATTGTCCTTATCCTTGTTGCGATCGTTTTTGCCATTACAGTAGCCGCATCAATTCACATAATTAAAAAAGATGAAGAAAAGCTCTCTCGTATCGCAGCTACAACAATTGCAGATGCGATCAATAAACTTAGTTTTTCAGGAAAATTTCATACTAGGTTGATGCTTGAAGAGCTGCGCAAAAGAAATCCTGATATCGCTTATGTTTTGGTAAGCGATTTTAATGGAAACGTTATTGCCCACACTAACCCCCATTTCAATGACAGAAAGCTCAGTGAGAATAGCTACGAACGCAATCTTTTGCGCCGCTTCTCTCAACAATATGCTGATACTCTTGAAGATGATGTCACATTCTTGGAGGAGGAAAATTCACCTAAAAAGATTCAAAACACGATCCAGATACGTGAATACAGCTATTTGGGAAATCTTGTCAAAGAGATAGCGCTACCCTACTTAGACAATATGACAGGCGGGCCGATTGGTGTCATTTATGTGGGCATCTCCGTTCAAAGTCGCGACGAAGAGATCACGCGCATTATGATAATAGGATCACTCATTGCCACACTGATGGCTCTCGTGGCTGTTACTGTGATCGTTTGGGTGAGTGGGCGTTTTGCAGCACCTGTTAGACAAGTAGCTAAACTCTTGGAGACTGTCACCAATGCAATTGCCGATCCTATCTATTTTAAGACAACCGATGGGCGCTATCTTGGTGCTAATGATGCTTACGAAAGGCTTGTTGGACTCCCAAAAGAGGAACTCATTGGCCACAAAGATGAAGAGTTAGGAATTGTACCACCACCATCCTTGCTTGAGAGCATTAATAAGCTTTTACATGAACACAAACCACAAATGACAAGCTATTGGCTTGATACTCCCAATGGACGACGCTTCTTTCTCGACCAAAAATCTCCCCTCCTTGAAAAAAATGGGGAGCTTTTTGGTTATGTTAGTGTTGCACGTGATATTACGGAGCAAAAGGAGCTTGAGGAGAGTTTACAGAGGGCCAATAATGAGCTTATGAGTCTCAATATGACATTAGAAGAGAGAGTTCGCCAGGAGCTTGCAAAGCGTGAAGAGCAACAAAAGATTCTCATTCAGCAGTCTCGTTTAGCAGCAATGGGCGAAATGATCGGAAATATTGCCCATCAGTGGCGTCAGCCACTCAACTCGCTGGGAATTCTGATTCAAGATCTCAATGAGGCGTGGGAATTTGGCGAACTTGATCATGACTACCTTACGAAAATGATCAACCAGGCGATGGAGATCATCGAGATGATGTCACGAACGATCGATGATTTTAGGGACTTTTTCCGACCAGATAAGGAAGCAGTCCTCTTTAGTATTAATGATGCAGTTAAAAGTGCGCTCTCGATCATTGGTCCAAGTATGCGCAATCATAATATTACGATTGAGCTCATCGAAAAAGCACGCATCGAACGAGAAGGGCATCCTAATGAGTATGCCCAGGTCATCCTTAATTTGTTAAAAAATGCAAGTGATGCTTTGTTATCAAAACCGAGTGATACCCCTAAAAAGGTTCGGATTACCATTGACGAGGTTGAGGGTAGGGGGCGTGTTGTTGTCAGCGACAACGGCCCTGGAGTAACTGAGGAGATCAAGCCCTATATTTTTGAACCCTACTTTACCACGAAAGCCAAAACACAAGGTACAGGAATCGGGCTTTATATGTCAAAAAAGATCATTGAGCAGAGCATGGGAGGGCACATCACTCTTCTTGATACTAAGGAAGAAGGTGGTGCATCGTTTGAAGTGGTTATTTAGCTTATGAATATCTCTTCTGAAGACATTCGGTGATGACGCGAAAAAGATCATCTTTTTTAACTGGCTTAACCACAAAAGCATCGGCTAACTTTGTTCGGTGGTATTCGTCATTGTAGGCCGTAACGACAATGATCGGAACGTGCGGCGAAATTTTGCGGATCTCTTCGATCATGACCAATCCATTCATCAGTGGCATTTCAATATCTGTCACAATAACATCGATCTCATCGCGTAGTTTTTTATAGATTTCAAGACCCTCAAGTCCATTTCCAGCTTCGTAAAGTTCTTTTACGCGACGTCTTAATGTTTGCGCAAGCATTCGGCGCACAAGCTCATCATCTTCGACATAGAGAAGTCGCGCGTCAGCAAGTACCTTTTCTGCCATCCTCTTCTGCTCCTATTTGATAGCTGTAATTGTAGCACATTTTCCTGAAAATCGCGCCATTAGTATCATTTTGGTATAATATTATTATATAGAATTAAAGGAATTTTATGGTTCAGATTACTAATCTTTCGATGCGCTTTGGTAGTCGCGTCCTTTTTGAAAATATCAATCTTAAGCTTGATCGGGGGAAGCGTTATGGTCTTATTGGTGCTAATGGTGCGGGAAAAACGACCTTTTTGAAGATTCTCTCAGGCGAAATAGAACCAAGTAGTGGAGAGGTGAGTATTGAACCTGGTCTTCGCGTTGGTGTGTTGGGACAAAACCAGTTCGCCTTTGAGGAGATGACGGTCTTTGATGTTGTGTTATATGGTAACAAGCGTCTTTATCATGCCATCAAGGAGAAGGAAAAACTCTACGCTGAAGGAGATTTTTCAGATGATGCCGTGAATGAGCGGCTGGGCGAGCTTGAGATGATCACAGCAGAAGAAGATCCAACCTATGAATATGATGTGCGCATCACAAAAATCCTCGAAGATTTAGGCTTTCCAGCCCAAATGCACCACGATCTTATGAGCTCAGTGTCGGGTGGCGATAAGTTTAAGGTTCTTTTGGCGCAAGTCCTCTTTCCACAACCTGATGTCCTTTTTCTTGATGAGCCAACTAATAACCTCGATATTCATACGATCAGCTGGCTTGAGGAGCAGCTTTCGCGACACGAAGGAACAATGGTTGTCATTTCGCACGATCGCCACTTCCTCAATGCTGTTGTGACCCATATCCTTGATGTTGATTATCAAAAAATCCGTGAGTTTACAGGCAATTATGATGACTGGTATATTGCCTCAACACTGATTGTCAAGCAGCAGGAGGCTGAGCGTCAAAAGAAACTTAAAGAGAAAGAGGAGCTTGAAAACTTCATTCGACGCTTCTCGGCCAATGCCTCAAAAGCCAAGCAAGCAACCAGCCGCCAAAAGCAGTTAGAAAAGCTCAATATCGAAGATATCAAACCATCCAGTCGTCGCGAGCCCAGTATTGTTTTTCGTCAAAAGCGCGAGATTGGTAACGAAGTTCTTGAGATTGAAGGGATCAGCAAAAGTTTTGGGTCTCTCAAACTCTTTGATAACTTGTCCTTGAAGGTTAGAAAAGGGGATAAGATTGCTCTTTTAGGTCCCAATGGTATCGGCAAGACGACACTTCTAAAAATTTTATCAGAAGAGATCGCACCCGATGCAGGTGTTGTGAAATGGGGAGCAACAATCGAGAGAGGCTATATGCCACAGGATGTAACTGATTTGATAAAAGAAGATATCACTCTATATGAATGGGTGCGCAGTTTTAATCGTCAAGCCGATGTCCAAGAGATTCGCAATAGCCTTGGACGAATGCTCTTTAATGGCGAGCAGCAAGAGAAGAGTGTCATGTCACTGTCTGGCGGAGAGAAACATCGCTTGTGGCTTTCAAGATTAATGATGGAGCAGCCTAATATGTTAATTCTTGATGAGCCCAATAACCATCTTGATCTTGAGGCGATTATTGCATTGGGTGAAGCTCTTTATAACTTTGGTGGATGTGTTATTTGTGTTACGCACGATCGCGAATTGATCGACGCCTTTGCCAATCGCATCATCGAAATTCGCCCCGATCACTCGATTGTTGATTTCGAAGGCAACTATGAAGCCTATGTTGAAGCAGGTTATTGAGTCGGTAAAGCTTCTTTTTAAGAAGCAAAAAGAATAAATCGGGTTGTCGGATTGATAACTCGCTTTTTTGATTCAACGATGAGCTCAACAGGGGTAATTGATTTGATCGATTCATCAACGATCACAACATGGGGCTGGATCTGTTGACTTTGTCCTAAAAATTCGACAGCTTTGCTGATAGTAAAGACACGATGATCTTTGCTTCCTGAGAGGATGAAGAGCTTGATCTTTCGAAGAATTGCAGGGTTTTCGCTAATAACAGCAAATTTGTAACACTGCTTTTTATCATAATCACTCAAATAATCAAAAAGGGTTTTGTCCGCATCGCTTACCTTGTCGCGGTCGAGCCTCATGAGGTAGTAACGAAGAAAGGTCATCGCACAAAAAGGATCTCCGATCTCTTGTTTATAAAAGGAGTTCATGACCGCCTCAGAAGCCATTGCCTTTTGCCAGATGAGGGTATCAAGTCGATCAGCCTGGACATCGAGGATTTTACGCAAAGAGTTTCGAATCGACTGACGAATTTGCGCAAAAAGAGTTGGAAGCTCGTCAATGTAGCGGGCTGTAAAATCATTCAGTACTTTTGTTGCTTGTTCTTGAAGGGTGCGTTCTTGTGCGATTTGGCGCAAGAGTGTTTCGCGCTGCTTTTGTTTTTCGGCAGCTTTAGCCTGGAATTCTTGCTGTTGCTGGGGGTTTTCTGCTGCAAGGGCTTTATCCTCAAGATGACGAATCTCTGAATCGATTACCCTCATTTGTGATTCGAGAAACATAACCTTCTCTTTTTGTAATTCAATCGCTTTTTTAATAGCCAAATAGTCGATTTGGTGACGCAAGAAAATCTGATCGAGTTTTTGTTGCGCTTGATTCTTCTCGTTCTTGACAAAAGCAGTATAGAGGTATTCAACTTCGACGATCTCTTGCCTGATAGCAGAAAAATCTTCCATTTTGATGCGCTTATCTAAAAAGGCAAGTTGCGTAAGAGATTTTTCAATAAAACGCTTCATCAAGAAGTAGTTTAGTTGCCCTTTCTTGGGGCTCTCTAAAAGCTCTTTGTTGCGTGAAATGATCTTATAATGGTTATAAAAGAAGCCCTTAAATGCCTCTTCGGGTGATTTATTGGGCTTAAGTGTCAAAAGATTGGCTAGATCAATCTCTTTGGCCCTGGCATTAATTATCTCTTCCTTTCGCTTCTCTTCAAGTTCTCTAAGAGCAGCATCGGTGTCAGTATGCCAGAAATCCTCCTCTTTGACAAAAGGTTCATCGGCAAAATCTTGATACAGTGACGCCTTACAACTACTGACGAGTCCTTTTTCATTCAGGGTAAATTCGACATTCATCCCAACGCTTGGGATCGTCGTTGGATCATGCCACATGCCACTACGCAGATCAAATCCTCGTTTGTGCTGATCTGTTATAAGGCCGATTCCATTTTTGTAGTTGAAGTAGGTAATGCGGCCATGCATCAGTTTAATCCTTTGAGAAGTTTCTGGTTGGCAGCAACAAGTTTATCGGCGAGGATCGAAGTGACATTGTAATAAAACTTGGCGAAGGCCATGGCATTCTCTTCAGTAATCTCGTCATT
>JAINCO010000065.1:0-2798 GCA_036574095.1 Campylobacterales bacterium
TCTTTTTTGTAGATCCTAAAATCGACAAGCTCCATTTCATTGCTGCCTGCTTTCAGGACCTTTTTTTCGTGCAAACTCATTATCCACTCCTTGGAAAGGGATCCTTTGATGATTGTACCACAAAAAAACTTTTATACAATGCAAAAAATAGCAAAAGTTATCAATCTCGAAGATTGACAATCATCTGTTGTGCCTCTTGAAGTGCCTCCTCAGCACTCTCCCCAGCCACAAGAAGCACCCCCATGCGCCTTCCGACATGACTTTCGGGCTTGCCAAATAGTCGAACAAATCGATTATCACTCCAAACCTTAGAATCGATCTCTATAGCGGGCGTGACACTCTCATGATGCGCCTTAAAGGCAGCACTTGCCCCTGGTGTATAGAAGCGAAAGCCAACGGATAACCCAAGAACAGCTCGAAGGTGAAGAGCAAATTCACTTTGGCTTTGTGTGATTAGTGTCACCATGCCAGTATCGTGCGGCCGCGGGCTTACCTCGCTAAACCAGACCTGATCACCTGCCACAAACATCTCCACACCAAAGATCCCCCGTCCACCAAGTCCATCAGTCACCTTCTTAGCAATCTCTTTGGCTCGCTCAAGCGCTTTTGGGCTCATCTGCATCGGTTGCCATGAGTAGATATAGTCTCCATCTTGTTGAATATGGCCAATAGGTGGGCAAAAGATCGTCTCTTGGCCATTGCGAACTGTAAGAAGTGTTATCTCATACTCAAATGAGATAAACTCCTCAACAATCAACTCACTCGCATCTCCCCTTGCCTCTTGCGCCATCGCGAAAGATCTCTCCACATCATTCGCACTTCGACAGATGCTCTGCCCATGTCCTGAGCTACTCATCACCGGCTTAATCACACATGGATAGCCAATCATATCAGTAGCCTCGCGCAACTCCCCAAGTGTACGCGCAAACATAAAACGACTCGTTGGAAGCCCCAGCTCTTGGGCAGCAAACTGACGAATACCTCGACGATTCATCGTCAAACTCACGGCTCTGGCACTAGGAATAACCTCAAAACCCTCGTTCTCGGCATCAAACAATGCTTCGATACTAATCGCCTCCACCTCAGGAAGGATATAGTTAGGTCTCTCGCGGCGAATTACCTCCAAAAGCTCCTCGCGCCGACGCATATTAATCACATAGCTTCGATGGGCTACTTGCATCGCGGGCGCATTGGGATAGCGATCAACAGCGATCACCTCAAGCCCTAAGCGCTGAGCCTCAATGGCAACCTCTTTACCCAGCTCGCCACTTCCAAGAAGCATAATTTTGATTGCATTTGATTTAAGTGGTGCAGTAAAACGCATCAGTTCATCCTTGCAGTGATATTGCAAGAATTGTATCCGATTTTTCTTTAGAGGAGAAATGAGGAGGGCCCCAAAGGGGCTGGAGACTTAGAGGCGCGACTCGTAACGGCGCATCATATAGAGTTTGCGAAGCATCTTTTTGCGCGCGTTGATCTTCTGCTTCTTGCGCTTTTCAGTCATAGGCTCGAAGAAGCGGCGCGCTTTAGCCTCCGTCACAATCAAGTTGCGATCCGTCTGCTTTTTAAAGCGGCGGTACGCATCCTCGAATGTTTCGTTCTCGCGAACTAAAATGCCCGGCATAAGGCATCACCCACTTTCTGTTAAAATTTTAAAGCACCATTATACCAAAATAAAGTATAATTTCGCAATAGTTACGAGAGGTTTTAGATGACACGATATATTTTTGTAACAGGTGGTGTTTTATCTTCTTTAGGCAAAGGAATTGCGGCAGCCAGCACTGCCGTTCTTTTAAAAAAATGCGGCTATTCGGTTAGTATCCTCAAGGCTGATCCCTACCTCAATGTCGATCCTGGAACAATGAGCCCCTTTGAGCATGGCGAGGTCTTTGTTACGGCCGATGGTACTGAAACAGACCTTGATTTAGGCCACTATGAACGCTTTCTTGGTGAAAATCTTGGGCGCAAAAACAGCTTTACCTCCGGCCAAATCTACAAATCGGTCATCGACGCTGAACGCAAAGGCCACTACCTGGGCAAAACAATTCAAGTTGTTCCTCATATCGTCGATGAGATCAAACGACGCATCAAAAGTGCTGGAAAGGATAAGGATTTTCTCATCGTTGAAATTGGTGGAACGGTTGGCGATATCGAAGGATTGCCTTTTATGGAGGCGGTTCGCCAAATGCGCCATCAGCTTGGCAATTCGCAAGTGCTTAATATCCATGTCACCCTCGTTCCTTTTATCAAAACCTCTGATGAACTCAAAACCAAACCAACCCAGCATAGCGTTCAAGAGCTTCGGCGTATCGGCATCACACCCCATATCCTCTTTTGCCGTGCCGAGCGCCCCCTTCCAACTGATGTGCGCAAAAAGATCGCTCTATCGTGCGATGTCGAAACCGATTCGGTCATTAGCGTCCATGATGCCTCCTCGATCTATCAAGTCCCTCTAAACTTTCTTAAAGAGGGGGTTCTCAAAGCCCTCTCGCGCCACTTTAACCTCGGTGAGCTTGAGCCTGATATGAAAGAGTGGAAACGGCTTGTTAAGCACATCATTGAGCCTAAACACCAGCTACGCGTCGCGTTCGTGGGCAAATACACGGGCCTTAAAGAGGCCTACAAATCGCTCACCGAAGCCTTCGTCCATGCAGGCGCTGCCCTTGATACCCATATCGATCTTAAATGGATTGATAGTGAAACGATCACGGCTGACAATGTCGCGCAGATCCTTAGTGATGTCGATGCTATCTTGGTCCCCGGTGGCTTTGGTGAGCGGGGTGTTGCTGGAAAAATCG
>JAINCO010000066.1:0-6127 GCA_036574095.1 Campylobacterales bacterium
TGCTGGAATTCATTTGGATTACCGCGCACATGAGAGTTTGTGTTAAGGTTAAGTTTCACTGAAATATTGCCCTGTTTAAATAGAGGACTAAGCAAAGCGATCGTTTTGTTAATAACAGTTTCGATAGAAAACAGCTCTTCTTGCCCTCCTTTGAGGAAAGATCTGAAATCTTCGATTGTTTGGTTCATGTAGTTGATTTGTTCGAGAGATTTGTTCACAAACTCCTCCAAGTATGCCTCGTCCAGCTCGCCATAGCGGTAGGCTTCAGGTATATCTTGGATAATCAATCCGAGTGAATTAAGAGGTTGACGCCATTGGTGTGCAATAAGACCGACCATCTCTCCTATTGCGGCAAGTTTTGAGTTTTGGATGGCAAGCTCTTCTTCTTGGGTAGCCTTTATTTTAAGAATTTCCTTAGCCTCTTCACTTGCAGTTATATCATTGAACGTAGCAACCTTGCGTGTCAATCCGTCTAGAATCGCCTCTTTGGCTTTGACTTCAAAGATATGGATCTTGCCTTGACAATCTTGAATTTTGGCTTTATGGTGCTGCGTTGGCTCTTTGATTACCCGATCAATCCAGCGTACTCCATTATCGACTGGGGTCAGATAGCCGGGGTCGGGGATGAAAAAGTCACATATACACCCATGGTCACGTTTAAATTCATCAACTGTTTTGTAGATGCAAAAGAAGTTAAAAAAAGCACTATTCATATCAATGATTTGATAACCATCTGTGACAACAATAATCGATGGTTGAACATCAAGAATCGTGCGTAAATAGAGACGATCTCTCTCTTCTCGCTGGCGCGCCATTTCGATAATACGAATCATACTGTGTAGATAGCGACTCGTCAAAAAGGTAGCGCCTCCCACGATAAGGAGCATTAATAAGATCGAAATGATGATAAGCGATTGTAAATAGGTAAGCTCTTCGGTCATATCTTGAAAAATAACAATTTTAGCCGCCTCTTCACCCTGAAAGGAAGGGATATTGAAGATATGGACACTGTAGTTTTTTTCCTTCACACTGATACGCTGAAGTTTTTCTAACTTAGTCTTTTTTAAGGCATCTAAATGATCTGACGGAGCACTCCCTCCAACAGCAACAAAATTATTGACAGAGTAGTAGCGACCGATTTTGTCTGGAAAGATAAATTTTTTGTTGATAAGAATCGTTGATGCGAGCCCATAAAAATGAGAGAGTTGGTGAATAAAGTAGCGAGGATCGATGCCAAACTCGACAGCACCGATATACTTGCCTCCATCAAAAATAGGATAAGCAACTCTATAAGCAACCCCATGGACACCAACTTCAATGTGATGTAGCTCCTGTTTGGTTCTATGGAGTTTTTGAAGCATCGGGCGTTTGGCGGCGATATTGTCTCCATAGCGCATCGGGTCGTGGACTCTTAACAATGAGCGTCCATCAGCAAGATGAAACTGCATGAACGCTAAGTCGGGATTTTCATTGCGCAGGACTTGCCAGCGAGCATTAATGAGCGAAAAAAGCTTGTCGTGATCTTTTGTGCGAATCGCCTCTATCACTCCAGGAGAGTTGACATTAGCCTTAGCTCTGAAGCGATAAAATTCAATAAGATGCTCTACAATACGATCAAATGATTCTTCTAATTTTTTGGCCTCATGCTCTTCTTGATGAATAATCTCTCGATAGACTGACCAAGCGTGCCACGCGGTTAGCAAGATCGCCACTAGCGCAATTGACCCAGCTAACACAAAAGTTACCTTTCGATAGATTTTCTCCATCCCTTGCTTGGCCCTTTGTTTGGCATATAAACTCAGAGATATATTATACATATCGGTCCACTATTTTTTCTTATGAACCTGAGTGATATCTCGTAAATTATCTAAAAACAAATAAAGATATCTTGATCTATTAAGACGATTTTGCTATAGTAACGATCGAAGAGTGACTTTTAATGCGAGGAAGACAAGAAGTTGGAGAAGATACTTAAAGTTGCTGGTGCACTCTATGATCCCATGCGGCTTCAGATTATTGCATTTTTAGATCGCTACGGTCCAAGTTGCGTCTGTGAACTCGAAGTCTCCCTCAAAGCTGGCCAATCGCGATTATCACGCCACTTGAGGATACTCAAAGAAGCTGGTATTGTAAGTGATAGCAGACGAGGAAAATGGGTTTACTATACTCTTATTCGTGGCGATAGGCTCGTTGAAGCGGCTGTGTCACAATTGTCGGCTATCATACTGCCTGAAAAAATTGATGCTTGCACAACGACAAAAGGATGTGAATGAAAAATGTTTTAATTCTTTGCACAGGAAACTCCTGCCGTTCGATTATGGGGGAGGCGCTTATTAACCACCATTTAGGATCTAAGGGGGTGAGGGCTTATAGTAGCGGTGTTGCCCCCTCTGGAGCGGTTAATCCCGATGCGCTTCGAGCTCTAAGTGATGCTGGCATCTCGACTGAGGGGCTTAGAAGTAAAAAACTTGATGAGCTTCAGGGAATCGATTTTGATCTCGTGGTCACTGTTTGTGACCATGCCAAAGAGACTTGCCCTATGTTTCCTGGTAAAGCCAAAGTTGTTCATGTTGGATTTGAGGATCCTACGGGAAAAGAGTATTCTGAATATCTTAAAACCCGTGACCTTATTGCGGCTGAACTGTTGCCAGTGGTAAAACGCGAACTTTATCTTGTCTAAAGGAGAATACAATGGCTAAGCGTATTTTGTTTGTTTGTGTCCACAACTCAGCCAGAAGTCAGATGGCCGAGGCATGGCTAAGACAAATTGCAGCTGAGCGAGGCTTGAATTTGGAGGTTGAGAGTGCTGGTTTGGAGCCTGGAAAACTCAATCCCCTGGCAGTTGAGGTTATGCGAGAGGTGGGGATTGATATCTCACAAGCTAAAACACAGAGTGTATGGGATCTTTTTAGAGGTGGAAGAATCTACAGTCATGTGATTACTGTGTGTGATGGGGCCAGTGCAGAGCGTTGCCCGATTTTCCCGGGTGTGTGTCAGCGAATTCACTGGAGCTTTGAGGATCCTTCGTCGTTTGAGGGAACCCATGAGGAGAAGTTGGCACAAACAAGGGTTGTGCGTGATCAGATTAAAGAGAAGATCACTGAATGGCTTGATGCTGGCATGCCAGCGTAAGCCAAGAATTTATCATTAACAATTTCTATGATATGACGACTAAGTTTTTTCATCCGACCAAGATATCAACAACGATACCTCTGCGCCAAGCTCCAACTGTTGTTCTTTGTCCTCAGTGCGGTAGTGTCACGAAAAAGACAAAAAGTGAGACACTCAAAGCTCAGGTGTTCAAAGAGCATCTATCTCAGATTGACTTAGAGCGAGATTGGTATTTTTGTCCCGGTGAGAGATGTGATGTGGTCTATTGTTCGCCAGGATTTTCGCGATTAGTTCGTACGAATGAGATCAAAAGTCGCGTCACCCTCAAAGATGAACATCCAACAACACCACTTTGTTACTGTTTTACAATTACCAAAGCTGATGTTTTAGCGGAGGCTCAAGTAGCGGGTGGGACAAGGGTGTTTGCACGTATTCAAGAGCATCGAGCCCGCAAAAACTCCTTTTGCGCAAAAGCTAATCCCAAGGGGCATTGTTGCACCGAGGATATTGCCTTATGGCTACAGCGTCAAGGTATTGCCAATTTATCTTGATGTAATACAATAAATCAAAGGAGATCGAATATGACCTTTACAACCACACAAAATTCTGGTAGCGTTATCATTCGTGTTGGCGGGTTAACCCCTGAGTTTCTTTCGCAAAAGGTTGCTGAGTGTCAGGCTGGAGCGTGCCATTGCAACTGTGATCCAGCCATGATGGAAAAAATTGAAGCTATTGACATTCAAGGAAGTGACGATGGTAGTGTGATGACAATCAAAGGTGCTTTGAGCGCAGAAGAGGTTGAAAAGAATTTTGCCGCCTGTACCCAGGGGTGGTAAATCACGCAAGAGATGATATCCATAGGATGCACCCCAGACAAGCAGGGTGATTTTGTGGTTAACTCAATGATGGAGTAGAGATGGTAGTAGCATTGACTCTCTTTTTAGTAACACTTATCTTGATTATATGGCAGCCGCGCGGGCTTCAAATCGGCACAAGCGCGATCTTGGGTGCCTTGGCTGCACTGGCGCTTGGTGTTGTCTCTCTTGCGGATGTCATTGAGGTGAGTACGATTGTTTGGGATGCGACATTGGCCTTTATTGGCATTATTATCCTTTCGATGGTCCTTGATGAGATTGGCTTTTTTGAGTGGGCTGCGTTGTGGATGGTGCGACTATCGAAGGGTAGTGGATTAAAAATGTTTGTCTATATTCTTCTTTTGGGAGCGATTGTAGCTGCCTTTTTTGCCAATGATGGTGCGGCGCTGATTCTAACCCCGATTGTATTGGCAAAGATGCGCGCTCTTAAGCTCTCAGGTTCGACGATTGTCGCCTTTTTGCTTGCGGCAGGGTTTATCGGTGATGCGGCAAGCAATCCTCTTGTGATCAGTAACCTCACCAATATCGTCACGGCAGGCTACTTTGATATTGGCTTTTTTGAGTATGCGAAAGCGATTTTCGTAGCAAATCTTATGGCCATTATTGCAAGCATCACTGTGTTGTGGTGGTATTTTCGCAAAGATATTCCCGCAATTGTTTCGCTTGATGGGTTAAAAGAGCCAAAAGAGGCGATTAAGAACCAGATAATGTTTCGCCTCTCATGGCCCTTTTTGTTGCTTTTGATGGCAGGATATTTTCTTGGTGAGAGATTTGAGCTACCTGTTAGCTTTTTTGCACTGGGTGGAGCGGCTATCTTCCTTGCTTTAGCAGTCTATTACAAAGCGGCTCGTGGATGGATGACGATTAAAACAGCTCCTTGGCAGGTTGTCTGGTTTTCGATTGGGCTTTATGTCGTTGTTTATGGTCTTAAAAATGCGGGCCTTACAGGGATTATTGCTGGATGGATCTCCTCACTCACTGCCCAAGGCTCATTTGCAGCCGTCATGGGAACAGGCTTTTTGGCAGCCATTCTAAGCTCGATTATGAACAATATGCCCACTGTGATGGTGATGGATATAGCTCTTCATGAGGCAGGGGCCCAGTGGCTTGCGTATGCTAATATCCTTGGTTGTAACCTCGGGCCAAAGATGACACCCATCGGATCATTAGCAACACTTTTATGGCTTCATGTCCTTGAGCGCAAAGGGGTGAAGATTGATTGGTGGACCTATATCAAGGTCGGATTGACGGTTACACCACCCGTTCTTTTTATTTCGTTGCTGGGGCTTCTTTAAGCGTTCGCGCCCAAGCCCTTAAAAGCTCTTTTTCTTTGGCTGTTAGTGGTGGATGCATCAAGGTGTAGCTAGGTAGTGGCATCCTTCCATTGGCGATGACGGTCTCCATTCGCTCGCTGCGCTCTTTGCGTATGAATTCGGGCGTATCACGCCAAGTCGAAAAATTAAGAGCCTTTCGCCCCTCATTGACATGGGATGCAATCCACCATGAGATGGGGGCGATTGAGGCATACCATGGTTTGACGACATGATTGGAGTGACAATCAAAACAGTGCTTTTGAAGGATTGGCTTAATTTCCTGGGGTACGGCCATTTCAGCGGCCGGATCGTATGGGGGATTATCGATTGATACAGGAATCAATTGAATAGCTACCATCACAACAGCAGTGATGATGAGAGCTTTTTTCATCCGCACCTCTTGAACCTAAGAATTTTTCTCGTAATTGTACCAATATTTGCTTGTTGTTGGCTTTTGATTTGCGAAAGTTTTGGTAGCTTGGAGTCGAGCATGAGAGTATGTAGTTAGTGGAATTTTTAAAGAGAGGTTCAATTGTGGATCTATCTGGAATTTCAACTGGTGAAGTATGAATCCATTTAATTTATTTATAGAGATCGTTTCACTCGCTTTAGTAGCAGCCTTGGTTGTTGTTGTTATTTGGCCAGCGATGCGTGATAAGATGTGATACCTCTTGACAAGTTAGAGAAAATCGGCTATAATGCGCCTCCCATTTAGAAAGATCGAGAGAGACTCGTTAGCTCAGCAGGTAGAGCATCTCACTTTTAATGAGAGGGTCGTTGGTTCGAGTCCAACACGGGTCACCACCGAGACTCACCTCATCGTCTAGT
>JAINCO010000067.1:0-2460 GCA_036574095.1 Campylobacterales bacterium
GTTTTAAGTCTAAATCGGCAGGGAGTGAAGAAACGTTTAGTGGGCGCCGTGTGCTTTACAAACACCATAAACAATTAAGGCCCAGGTGCGAAAGATGACAAGAAAAAGATAAGCCCATACCAAAGCGGTCGCAGGGATGAAGGCTAAAAGGCGCTTTTGGAGAGGGGCTTCAGTGAGCTTTAGTCGCGTCCAGATGAGAACAAGACTCCAGATGACTGCGAGATAATTGAAAAGATCAAAAACCTTCATCCAAGGCTCTTTAAACGAGGCTAAAGGCTTTTGGTGGGGTAGTCCAAGCGCAAAAGCTTGAGAGAAACCATTGACCAGATCGCTGTAGTAGTGAAGAAAGAAAAAGCTTAAGACATGCGAGAGGCCGCCGATGATCATCAGTGGTGCAAGGCCGTAGCCAAGTTTCAGAAATTGGGCCTTGATGTCACCACCCAATATTTTAGCCGCAAGCCAAAGGCCTCCCACTCCAAAAATAAGAGCGATCGCCAAGCCATAACCAAAGGCAAGAAGACCCGTTACATCCATGGTTTCAGGGAAGATGGCCATATCATAGAGCAGGTTTGCCTGCAAAACCCATGGCAGACTATTCATCAATCCTGTACGCCCAAGGCCATGATGGAGCTGCATCGTAATCGTTGCCGCCCCAGCAATCAGGATAAAGGTCCACACTTGCCAAGCGCGTGGGCGAGGGATGGCCTTAAAAAGAGAGGCGGAGGGTTTTTTGACCTCAAAACGAACTGCTTCGCAGGCGTGAGCGCACTCCATGCAGAGTTTGCAGTTCTCCATGGAGTTATTTTTGTCAAAGTTAAAAGGCGAAAGACCATAGGGGCAGGCCTTGGCACAATCAAAGCTCTTACATTGGGCGCAGGCATCCGAATACGTGGAAAGCCAGGTAAAGCCAACCTTAGAAAAACTTGAGGTAATGGCACCCAATGGACAGAGGCTCTTGCAGTAGCTCATTTTGCCAAAGAGCCAAAACATCACAATTGCTACGAGGGTCCACGCAAGAAAGAAGAGGGCGGCAATCCACGGTGTTTTATAGAGCCCTGGAAAGATATAGAGGATCAACCAATAACTCACCAAAATTAAGCCAAGCCCCCAGGCGGGCGTGGCAAGCCACGAGGGCATGGGGCGATTAAGACCAAAGCGCTGAATCCACCGACCAAGAGTGCCATGGGGACAGATGCCGCAAAAGATCGCCCCAAAGGTTGGTAGAGTGATGACCATAAAAAAAGGCCAAAAGAGCGACCAAAAGAGGGCGGTGGTAAAAAGGTTTTCTTCTTTGGTTGGATAGAGAAAGCCATAGATCATTGCATAGGCAAAGAGACCCAGCGTCAAAGCGCGTACTAGCCAAATAAATCGGCGGTTTTTAAAGATAAAGCCCAAGATGGGCCAGCCGAAGATGTCGTTTGGGCTTCGTTGATAGGAGGTAACCATGCAAACTCCTTAAAATTTATAGCTATAGTGGGCCATAATGGTGCGCACGGGAGCAGCTGAATAAGAAAGTGCGCCTGTGCGCATATCTTTTTTTACCTCTGAGGCGTAGTGTTTATCTAAGATATTGGCGATGTTGAGTGAAAAATCGTGGCGATCTTTGCTATAGCCAACCAAAAGGTCAGTGATAAAGGTAGGGGGTGTATAGGTGGCGCTATTGGCGTTATCGACATAGTATTTGCCCCACGTTGTTGAACGGAGTGTAGCTTTGAAGCCTGTGGGGCTGATCCAGCTGGCCATGAGAGTGTATTGGTGTTTGGGAATGTAGGGTAGGTAGTTACCATCGCGCACAAAACTACCCGAGCTATTAGACTCGGTAAATTGATCGTAGGTATAGTTGCTGTAGGCGTAGTTGCCCCCAATTGTTAGCTCGTCTGTCACACGATAGCTTGCCGAAAGCTCAAGTCCCTTTTTGTTAGTTTTGCCAGCGTTGGCATAGTAGCTTCCGGCAGGATCGTAGATTTGGATAATCTCATCCTTGATAGGCATTACATAGAGGGCAAGGTCTAAGCTATGGCGCTTACTCCGAGATTTCAGACCTACCTCATAGTTGGTTGCCGTAGCGGCCTTAAGGTCGGGTTTGCCATAGGTTTTATTGGCGCTAATTTCGCTTTGGCTGGGCGTTTGTTGGGCGCGCGAGAGGCTAGCGTAGAGGTTAACCCCTTTGGCCAGTGCGTAGCCTGCCTGGATTTTTGGGGAGAAGAAGGTGTAGTCTTGGGTGTAAAGATCTTGGTTAGGATAGATAGAGGTGTTGTAGTCGTATTTACCCTTTGTATAGTCGTATTTGCCATACTCTATTGAGCTACTCTCAAAGCGTGATTTAAAGAGAGAGCCGCCGATATCAAGCGTGACGCGCTCCCAGTTAAGACTCTCTTGGAGATAGATGCCATAAAGAAGGGCTGTTTCATCGCTAATAGAAAGAAGATTTCCTTTGACATCCGAAAGGGTGGCTGTGAT
>JAINCO010000068.1:0-8268 GCA_036574095.1 Campylobacterales bacterium
CTATTCCCATCTTTCAATTCGACGGCGCTATGGCCACATTCGAATCGTTTACCAAGAGAAGATCCCCTGATCGTCTCTCAATGTTGGGACGCGAATTATAGCAGAATGAAAGGGGGTTGTCAAGGGGATTTGAGAAATTTTTTACTTTTTTGGTAAGATTTGGCCTTTTTGGGTTGGTTGGAATGATACAAAGCCGAATTTGAGGCAAATTTATATCCAAAAATTTCACTACTTAGATAGGGAATTGAACTTGCCCTCGATTTAAGATATAATCTTTATATGACAAAATATGAGGTAAAACGCATTATCAACTTCTTTATTGATGATGAGATCGCATTTTATAGCGCAGGAATGAGTTTTTATCTCATTTTTGCTGCCATTCCGGTTCTTTTTTTGATGATCACAGTTTTGACCTTTTTGCCACTCTTTGATGATCTCTACAGCCAGTTTCAGCTCTTTTTGACGCATCATATGCTTCCTGAGTCACAACAAGAGCTCTCGACCTATCTGGCTCACTTCCTTGAGGGCTCGACCAGACTAGGCTGGGTAGGAGGAGCATCACTGATTGTCGCTGCTGGGCTCTTTTTTCTTAACTTTGATACAGCAATCCAACGAATCATGCGCACACAACCCCGCCCACCACACACCACAGTTGCCCTCTATCTGGGTGTTCTTATCCTCTCACCTATTGCCATTACGGGATGGATTTTCCTCTCAGCCATCGCGCCCGAATCTTATCTTCCTTCGTGGCTAACCCTACCCATACCTTATGCCTGGCTTGAGATGGCCACGCTCTTTTATCTTTCCTACCGTATTCTACCCGCACGCCCCATCAATAGCCGCGCCGCCCTTGTTGCGGCGCTAGTTGCGTCGGGTGCGTTTGAGATTGCCAAAATGGGCTTTGTCTATTATGTTCGCTACACAACTAGCTACACGCTGTATGGCTCCTTTGCAGCAATCCTCTTTTTCTTTTTGTGGCTTTATCTCTCGTGGCAGATCTACTTTTTTGGTCTTAAGTTATGTCGTATACTCGCCATACCAATACCCCATTACAACAAAGAGCAGAGCCAAGAGAGTGATTGCCATGAATGCTCCCCTTTCTTTGATAGCCAAAAGGGAGAGGATGGCATAGAGAACCAAAAACCATAGTGGCGTCGAGAGCTTCATCGGTGCTACAGGTGAAAGAAGCAGATCCTTAATCCAATCATCAGCCACACCCCCAAGACCAACCAGATGCAAAAGTATTGAGAGTGGATAGATAAGATCAAAGAGCATCGATGTGATAGGAGAGCTTAGTTGCCCAAAGGTGAGGTGATCGAACCAAAAATGAATTACCGGTGCCATTGCTACAAAAATCCAGAAATTTAAACCAACATAGACCCAGATCTTATTTCCCTCACCATACCATCGCAAATAAAGAAAAATATAGAAAACACCAATCACAGAAAGCCAAAATCCTAAAGATAAAGCAAAACGAGGAGAAAGGGCAATGAGAACCATCGTCACAAGCGTCAGTGTTTCAAAGGAGAGCAGCCGTACACCTTTGGTATAAAAAAGCCACGCGGCCCAGGCCATCGCATAGGCTCGTGTCAATGATGGAGGAAAGCCGGTTAGCGCAACATAGCCGCCCAAAACAATCAGCGTGATTGCAAGTACATCGATGCGCCGATGGCGCCAAGGAAAAAATCGCTCCTGCAAAAAACGGTAAGGGTAAAAGATCAGGGGATAAAGCAGAGCCGACAAGAGCGCCAGATTAAGCCCTGAGAGGGTTAGCATAGCGGCAAGGCCAAAGTTATTTGAGAGCTGTTGCATCAAGGGTGATAGCGGCTCATCAAGATAGATTCCTAAAAATAGGTTACGCATCAAGGCATCTTGATGCTGTGAAGCAATCCACTCCCTCAAGAGCGTATAGGTATCATCCCTTGAACCAAGTAGCCGAATGTTAGCCTCACCAGCCCAAATACGCGTCATATAGTCAACAAAATCAAAATTTTTTGTTGCCAACAAGACTTCAACACGCTTTCCTGAGATATCAGGAAGATGGGAGGATAACCTCGCCCACAACACCAACCCATCCGCTTCAATTTTACCTAATCTTGTTGGATGCCCAAAACGATTAACCGTCACCTTTTCGGCAACACCAACCCCCTCTAAGCGCACCTGTGGCATCGCCTTAAGCTGGCGATAGCCATAATACTCCCATGATAGTGAAACAAGCGTCATTAAGAGCCATATCCCAACAAACCAAAACCACTCAAGTGGTGTACGCAGTAATCCTGCCTGTGGCTGCATCGTTTAGAATTTCGGAAAGGAGCCCATATCGATCTTTGTCTCTTCGTAATGAATCTCAACCGGGATCTCACTTGCATTAACAAAACGCGTAAATCGCTTTTGAAACATCAGCTTCACCACACCAATAGGACCATTTCGGTTTTTGCCAATAATAATCTCAGCCTCCTCTTCGGGTTTATCGATATAGGCTGGATGTTGACTTGGCCCTTTAACTTTGCCTTCCGCTTCCTCTTTTTTACGCCGCTCTTGTTCATCTTTCATTTTGTACACATCATCACGATAGACAAAAAGAATAATATCGGCATCCTGTTCAATCGCCCCCGATTCACGCAAATCTGAGAGCATCGGGCGCCTATCGGTGCGACTCTCTAAGCTACGATTAAGCTGCGATAAGGCGATAATAGGAATACCCAAATCTTTAGCTAATAGCTTAAGACCGCGACTAATCTCAGAAACCTCCAGATGCCTATCTTTGCCGCTGCTGCCACTCATTAACTGCAAATAGTCGATAAAACAGGCGCCAAGATCAGGATGGTGCATCTTAAGCTTGCGTAATTTGCTGCGTAGTTTTCCAATCGTCAAGAGGCTTTCATCATCGACAAAAAGCTTGCTGCGCTCAAAGTGTCCCATCGCTTGCGTTAAGCTCTTCCACTGCATATCATCGAGATTACCCAAGCGCAAATCTTGTAATGGAATCGAGGTTTTGGCACTAAGCATACGCAACAAAAGCTGATCTGCTGGCATTTCGAGCGAAAAGAAGGCAACGCCAATACCATGATCCAGAAGTTTTGAGGCGATATTCAGAGCAAAGGCGGTTTTTCCCATCGAAGGACGCGCTGCAATAATCACAAGTTCACCGGCATTCAAACCTGCCGTTTTCATATTAAGCTCTCGAAAACCGGTATCATGACCCACAAGATGGGTGCCACCACGCTCTTTCATCTTTTTGATATACTCGAGCGTCTCGTGAACAACCTCTCGCGCATCCTTAAAATCTTTGTCACCTTTATTTTGCGTGATGGCAAAAAGTTTCTGCTCAACGGTATTGACGATCTCATCAATCTCTTGCTCATCAATCGCCGCCTTGCGAATTTCAAACCCAAGCTCCACAAGCCGTCGTCTGGTCGAGAGTTCGCGCAGCTTCTCTATATAAGCAGGATGTGAAAGAGGCGTCGTGGCCAAAACATCAAGCAACACCGCTTCGTTGTAGCGTTTTTCGCTCAAAAGCCAATCGCGCACGAACTCTTCATCAATTGGCTTATCTTGAGCATGAAGAACACTCATCGCCTCAAAGATGTGACTGTGGGCTGGTAAATAAAAATCGTCAGCGCTTATCTGTGTGCTCGCCTCATCAAAGTAACCTGGCTCAAAGAAAAAGGCACTCAAAATACCCTTTTCAATCGCCAGATTATAAAGCTCTCTCTCCTCCACTACTCCCCTTTGCTCTTCATCGATACGGCCATCGCGCGAACCTCTTCCATAAAGCGTCCAACAAGCTCCTCTTCAGGTAGTCTTGCCACAACTTCCCCTTTCACCATCACCAAGCCAGCCCCCTTGCCATAGGCAATCGCAACATCGGCCTCTTTGGCTTCACCAATAGCATTCACAACACACCCCATCACAGAAAGCTGAAGTGGTTCGCTAATATCTTTGGTTAGCTCCTCAACCTCGGCAACCGCCTTCACAAGATCGGCCTCTAATCGACCACATGTAGGACAACTGACAATCGTCACCCCCGATTTGGCCACGCCGGCATATTTGAGGATCGCTCGACCAACTTTAACCTCCTCTTCCAGCTCCCCGGTAATCGAGACTCTGATCGTATCCCCAATCCCTTCGAGCAAGAGTGTTCCCAGGGCAATGGAGCTTTTGATCGTCGAATGAAAAAGCGTTCCTGCCTCTGTCACACCCAAATGAAACGGATAAGGCGTCAGAGGTCTTAACTTCCGATAAGCCTCAACCGTGCGCGCTACATCGCTGGCCTTCACTGAGACTTTGATATCACTAAAGCCAAGATCCTCAAGATAGCTGATATTATAGATCGCTGAGGCAACCATCCCGTCAGCGCTTTGGCCATAGCGATGCTCAAACTCCTTTTCAAGGCTCCCGGCATTGACACCGATGCGAATGGGGATCCCTCGCTCCTGACACGCCTTGACAACCTCACGCACCCGCTCTTTTGAGCCGATGTTGCCAGGATTGATGCGAATACAATCGACAACCTCAGCAGCAATCAAGGCTAATCTATAATTAAAATGGATATCGGCCACGAGCGGCAGTGAAATCTGCTCTTTGATAGACTTTAGTGCCCGCGCATCCTCCTCCTCAGGGACAGCCACACGCACAATATCACAACCTGCAAAATGCAGCCGTCTGATCTGGTCGACCGTTGCCGCCACATCTGCGGTACGACTAAAAGTCATCGACTGCACACTAATCGGGGCATCCCCACCAACCGCCACTGAGCCTACATATATCTTTTTTGTCGGATATCGTTTCATAAGAGAGATTATAGCGCATGCAGCCTTTATTAAGGTTGGAATGGTTATAGTTTTCGTATGAAGAAAACTCTCTTGCTAACCCTCCTTGCAGGCGAACTTCTATATGCGGGTGAAGTTGAAGTTATTGTTGCCACCAAGTCGATGGATTACTTAGAAACGGTAGCGGGTGCTCCCTTTAGTCGTGAAGAGTCCAATCTCTTTGGAAGCCTCCCTGGCATCGGTGCGGCAGCTAATTTCACCCTCTTGACTGACGACTATGGTAATATAGAAGCCGGAGGTAGTGCTGTTTGGTACCGTGGCTCTACAGATTACACAGGCTCCTATCAAGGGGGAAAATATGGCTCATTGGTTGGCACAAGTAGCGCTTCGATCTTAGAGAGTGAACTCCATCTCTCCTCGACACAATATCTTGACAAGAGCACCTTCTTCCAGACGCGCCTCTTGGCTGGCTATACAAGCTGGGAGCGAGGTCTCTCCTCAACACAAACTGAGATTTATCGCTGGCCATGGGTTGGGGCTGATATCGCCTTAGGCGGTAAACAAGCCAAGGTATTAGAGGGCTCGCTGCGTGCTGGTTTTGAATATGCCCTCAATCCAACCATGAAGTGGAGAGAAATGGAATACACCTTTGATCTTGGTGGTGTTACCCTTTGGTACTTCGAGGTACCGATGAAGATCTATGAAGGTCCTTATTATGCTGGCATTACTCTACGTCATGAAACACAGAGGATTCGAGCTTCTAATACAATCAACGGCTATAGTGAACCTTCTAGTACAACTAAAACGACAACCATCTCGCTCCAACTTGGCTATGAATTTTAGCCCCAAAAGAAAAAAATTATGCTATACTACATGAAAAATATCAGGTTACCTCTCATCTGAAGCCCGAAGGAGGTTTACTATGCGGCGAGCTGCAACACTCTCATCCCTCGTCGGTACTCTTCTCATAGTCGCAGGGTGCGGTTCTGGTGGAGACTCCGGAAACGTTACTGGTCAGAAGGCTGGATTTTCAGAGGTGACCTTTAGCGCCTCCTCATTTCCAACGGCTGATGGGGTCATGGCAGGTATCCTTGCCTCGGGGAGTTATACGATTACCTTAAAGGTGGGAGGAGAAGAGAGACGCGCCATACTAACACCCACATCACCGAGCACTACCTTAACCGATCTTCCTATTGGTGATTTTAACCTCACAGTGAGCGCATCCGATGGTACACAGATCATCGATTATTATCAAGCAACCGGCAAACTTGTCGAAGGGATTAATACAATTCCCATCACTATGCTCAAGGGCACTTGGATTCTCTCATCCCCACTACGATTTAACAAAACCTATGCACCCAGTGAGAACAATCTAACAGGATTGATTATCGCACCTATGGCTACCAACACGGGTAGTGTCGATTACAACACAACACTTATAGGTGGCTTTGCGCCAGCCTCTAGCCAATCTTACGAAACACCACCAACACCCCCTGGCGACTATACACCACTAACCAGTCGCACAACCCATTTAGGGTACACCAATACCTTTGAAGGCCCCTCAACTATGAGAAGTGCACTGGGATTTATTATCTCATCCCCTTCCATTACCTTAGAAAAAAATGGCTCTATGCGCCGCGAGGCCTATATTCTCGGAGGCTCTGCCAATCCTTTTGCCTCAGGCGTAGGCGGTTCACTGATCAATCCCACCAATGGCAACATGGAGGGTGTTGTCCTTGAAGTTCTCTATACAGAGGAGAATTGTGCCATCGGAGGCAAAACGAGAGGATGCGATGAGGTTATCCCCCCCTACGAGGCCCAATCGATTCTAAAATCAACACTGACCACACCAAACTACAGACTTGATGCCTCCGGTTGTGCTGCAGGTCTTAGAGCTATTGGAAACTATTCTAGCCCAAATGGTACCGTCACTTATGATCAAACATTCACAGTCTGCCGTCATCCTTTTATCGCAATTAAACAATAAAGGAGATTTCGATGCGTCGTTTACCTACCTATTAGCCTTATTGCCGCCACTCTCCTCTCCGCAGCAAACTTTTCATCGTCAACATCATTTCCAGAATGGAATCTTTCTGTTGTCGCAGGATGGAATCTTGTCGGTTCACCCGTCGATATTGCTGCGGGATCACTCACAAGCAATACTCCTAACGCCCTCGTTAGCATCTGGCAGTATGACAACAATGGTAGTTGGCAAAGCTGGCATGCTGCTAATGGTCAACCCACACCAGCGTTAATAGCTGGAAAAGGATTCTGGATACGCGCCACAGCAGAGGCCAACATCACATCATCATCACAAACAGCTCCTGAAGACACCAAACTTTCTGTTATGTCAAATTGGAACCTACTCTCTCCTAAAAGCAATACCCCACTTCATGCCGCCAGCTTTGCCTTTTCTCCTGCCAAAATTATCTGGAGCTTTGACGGGATGCGAAAAGGTTGGATGGCATTTAGCCCCAACCGTACGATTGCACAGCGACTTATTGAGCATAAGATACCACAAACATTATCTTTGGGTGTAGGAGAAGGGTTTTGGGTCTTAAGCCCAACTACATTTACAGTCGATAGATTAAAAGATCATATTTATCAAATGGAAAAAAGTGCGCCTTCATCAGCTACGGTCTCTCAAGCCAAAGAACTAATGGGGCGCATCAGGGATACATTTTCTTCATTTGACGATAACAATTTAACGGCATTTGCTGGTATCTATAAAAACCGCTTTAACGACCAAATCCGCCCAACCATTACAACCGTTGGTAATACACTTAAAACAAATCTTGATCATATTGAGACACTTGTTAATACTTTTGTAGATGATCTTAATAGCAGCTTCCAACCAATTACCAATTCGTTAGCTCAGCGGATTGAGGGGTGGAGTGATCTCTTGCATACGCATGATCTTAATAGCAGCTGGAGTGCGTCGGTTGGAGGGGATACGCTAACCTACACTTATGAAGGCAATGATCGCGGCTTACTAACAGTGACAGGAGAAGGCGCATCTATTACCCTTGCAATGCATCGACAATCTCAAAACGAAGATGATGAGAATTGGAATTTTAGTTTTGTCACGACGGGAACATCAACACTCAGTGGTCCTGGCTACAACCTAACCCTTGCAACAGTTGATATCAACAGCTCACGCGGTATCCACCTCAATGCCAGCGGCACACTCACTGCTACAGCTCCCAAAAATGGCTCAGCAGCAGTCGATCTTAATTTAACGGCCGAATTTGACCCTCTTGATCATGAGAGTCCGGCTATGCTTAACAACACGACCCTTACACTGAGTGGAACCGTAACGTCTGACGATCGAACCTTTACGGGATCGATCACATTAGCTGATGCCAACCGACGCCTCAATATAATCAGTGGCACCTTAAAAGGTAAAAATGGTGAGCCAACTTTTGAAGGTAGACTCTCGACCAATCTCAGCCCTGAGGATCTGGCACAAATGGCTAAGGATGATGAAGACCTTTTT
>JAINCO010000069.1:0-2241 GCA_036574095.1 Campylobacterales bacterium
TCACGGACATTAATCGTTGAGAGCTCGATCGCTTTTTGTGTCTCCTCAATGCCCTTGAGTGAATGTTGCAAGTTATCGATATTGCGCTCATTCATCGATTTCAAGCCTTGGAAACGATCAAGAACATCGATCAGCTGATCAGTGATTCGATCTGTTTCGACAAGGAGATTCTCGATATTGCGCCGCTCACGCTCTTGAGAGTTTAGCAGATCCACCCAATCATTAAAGACATTATCGATTTCGCTATTCATCGACTCGACAATATCGTTGATCTTATCGGTATTCGCACCAGCATCCTGGCTGAGGTTGCGAATATCAGCAGAGACAACGGCAAATCCCTTACCAAATTCACCTGCGCGCGCTGATTCGATACTACCACTAATAGCGAGCATATTCAGCTGCAAGATAATATTAGAGATGTCATTGACCGTCTTACCGACACTACGAGCCTGTCGTTTGATAACCTGGAGATTTTCAAGTGCTCCTGTTCCTTCACGAATCGACTCACGGATATCGTCATTAAGTGTTTGGATCGTGCTTTTAACACGCTGAAAACTGATTTTGAGAATATCAAAGTTACGACGCACAATAGAGACCACAGCATCGATATCACGAGAAAGATCCAAGGAGATCTCTGCCTTCTCTTTATTGCGTAAAGCATTGGAGTTGGTTGTCACCAGCGAGCTTTCAATCTCTGAAAGAGCCTTCGTTACCTCAGTGAGTGATTTTTGAATCTCCTCAATCGAAGAGGAGAGAGTTTCAGCGCTTGCGGCAATCTCTTCAGCTGACTTGACCGTATCGGTACTTGTTTTAAGCTCTTCAGCAAGTCCAGCCAGTTCTTTGACATCATTTTCAACAATAGCAAGACTATCCGTTTGCATCGCAATGGAACTCAGTGTCTCCTCAACCGCACTGGCAATCTGGCTTGAGGCCATCGCAATGCTCTCTCCACCTTGCTTCATCTCAGCTGATATACCTAACAATTTAGCCGTAAAGGTATTGATATTTTTGGCCGCTTCGACAGAATAGGAGGTAATTTTGGCCAACTCTTCGAGATTTTTATTCAGACGATTACCGTTTTCGCCAGTCTTTTCGATGATATCAGTCGTTGCTGTAATGCTTTTGATGATCTTTTCAATACCATTTTGAATCTCACGAACAAGCTCAGCGATAAACTGCGCATTTTTTTCACTATTGCCCGCAAGTCCACGAATCTCATTAGCCACAACCGCAAATCCCTTACCATGCTCCTTGGCACGACTTGCTTCGATGGCTGCATTAAGCGCCAACAGGTTTTGTTGATCAGCAATCTTGGCAATAAACCCGACCGCCTCGCCAATATTTTCGCTACTTGTCCTCAACCCTTCCGACTTTTTCGAAGACTCTTTGGCGATATTAACCGAATCTTGCATCCTCGCTACCGACACACCAATTGTCTCAATGATACTCGCAACATTGGTACCTGCCGAGAGGATATTTGCGATCGCACTCTCGGTTGTTTTGGTCATAGTGTTGATGTTAGCGGTTGTTTCATTGACTGTTTTAAGTGCCTCATCTGAGTTGCCACTATTCTCCTCAGCTGCTGTGGCGATCTGCTCCATGGAACTTTTGAGCTCTTCGATCGCACTTACGCTCTCCTGAGCATTCTCAAGCAGCGTGTTGGCAATGGTGGCGATATTTTCGCTCATCTGCTGCTGTTTAGCGAGTGTTCTGGTACGTCGTGCCGCTTGCGAACTTACCTGAGTTTGGAATTTGGGTGTTACCGATTGGTTGGATCGTACAAGTGCCATGCTCTAATTACCTCATCTTCCCTCATTATTTCCAAGTCGCATAAAGCGCTTCAGCTTTAGCGACATCTTCTCGCGATGGTTTTGTCCTAATTGAAACATAAGAGACATTTCCATTCTTGTCGATCTGTCTAAGAACCGTTGCAAAAACCCAGTAATAGCCACCACCGCGACGTGCATTTTTAACAAATCCTGTCCAAAAACCCTTGGTCTTGACACTATCCCACAGGCTCTTGAAAGCCATCTTGGGCATATCAGGGTGACGGACGATATTATGGGGCTGCCCTATCAACTCCTCAGGCTTATAGTTAGCAATACGGCAAAACGACTCGCTAGCATAAGTGATCACTCCTTTGGCATCTGTCTCTGAAAGCAGATAGAGGTCATCATAAAACCACTCCCCTGTCTGGGGATCTTGCACTAAACCTGTCATATCCATAGAAAACCGCTCCTT
>JAINCO010000070.1:0-12738 GCA_036574095.1 Campylobacterales bacterium
GTTGATGGTCGCTATAAGGCCACGGTGCGTCGTTATGAGCGCGATGGACTTTATCGTGTGATGCTGAAAGGATTTTTAAGCGAATCAGAAGCTCGAGATTTCATTGCTGCTCGAAAAAGCGACCTTAATGGCGCCTTTATTGTGGCTGAATAGGAGATAAGTAAGTGTTAGTAACAAAAGAGCGAATAACCAAAGAGACATCGATTCGGCTTGAGCTTGAGATTGATGGGATGGGTAGTTATGCGATTTCAACAGGCTTAGGCTTTTTTGATCATATGCTTGAGTCGATGGCTAAACATGCTCTGTGGGATCTTCGACTTGAGTGTCAGGGTGATTTGCATATCGATGGTCATCACACTGTTGAGGATGTTGGGATTGTCTTGGGGCAGGCGCTCGCTGAGGCGATCTATCCGATGACACCCAGAGAGCGTTTTGGTGATGCTTTACTGGTGATGGATGAGACGCTTGTTCAGGCGGCTCTTGATCTTGGTGGGCGCTCCTTTTTTGTCTATGATGTTAAGCTTGATGGACGGATTGGAGAGTTTGATACAGAGCTTGTTCCAGAATTTTTTCATGCTCTTACATCGCAGGCGCGTATCGCCTTGCACTTAACAAAAGTGCGAGGGCACAACAGACATCATATCGTCGAAGCTCTTTTTAAGGCTTTTGCTGTTGCTATGCGTCGGGCCCTTAGGCCGCTTGAGAGAGGTGGTCTTCCCAGTACGAAAGGGGTGATTTAATCCTTGGGTTTGAGGATTTTGTGGGGTGCGTTGACGATCGCCTTAGTTGCTGCCTTGGTAGTGGTCGTTCTTGAGTTCCAGCGCCACCCCGCTAATGCCTCTTTTCATCAAACAGAGCCCCTTCTTCTTTTTCGCTCTTTTAAAGCAACCCAGCTTGATACAACAGGTAGTAAACTCTACTTTTCAGGAGAAATAGGTTATCATTTCCCTGAGTACACTCTTTTTGAGCATATTGTTGTAACCTATCCCATCGCAGAGGGTTTTATTGGGAGGGTGCGCGCCGAAAAGATGAAAAGAGATAGGGCAATTATGTATTTTTCTGGTGATGTTCACTATGAAGATTCGTTAGGGCGCGTTTTGACCTCAACACATGCTATTTATGATCGGCGCGAGAAGAGACTCGTGATTAATGTCCCTTTTCGCGCCTATGCGCCTGACTGGAATGTTGAAGGAAGTGCTGCAATAGTTGAGTTTGATGAGCGACTGCTCAAAATAGATCATCCGAAAATGAGAATCCATGTACCAGAAAATCATTAGAGTCATATTGGTTTCGATCTTTTGGGCGACACTGGTTCAAGGGGGTGAAGAGGTAGAGATTACCTCGCGCTATTTTGAGTCAGATGATGCTAAAAAAACCTCTGTCTTTACTCAAGATGTGGTCATTACGAAAGGTCTTGACAAATTAACTGCTGATCGCGCTGTTGTGACAACAGATGGGGCAGGCAAGGCGGAAAAATTTGAATTTTTTGGTAATCCCGTTGTTTTTACGATCAAAATGGATATCAATCAAACCTACCATGGCAAAGCCTTGCGGATTGAGTACTATCCGAAAACGCGAACCTATCATCTTTACCAAGCAGCCTATATTGAGCAGGTTGAACAAAAACGCAAGGTCTTTGGTGAAGAGATCCATATCGATCAAGAGCACAAACGAGCTCGCGTGATTGGCTCTAAAGAGGCTCCAGCCCGTTTTGTCTTCCCTGCTGATGATGCTCGCTCAAGCAAAGAGAGTACGAAGCGATGATCACCCCGCTTAGGGCTAAGTTTCTTACCTCTGCATCATCTCTAGAGGATGCCCCGCCCGCAACACTTTCTGAGGTGGCGCTGCTTGGGCGCAGCAATGTCGGAAAAAGTTCTCTCATCAATGCCCTCACACAAACAAAAGGGCTTGCCAAAAGCTCTGCTACACCCGGAAAGACAAGATTGATTAACTTTTTTGAGGTTGCGTGGTGCGCTAACGAGGCTGAACTCTCCTTCCGTTTAATCGATCTTCCAGGATTTGGTTATGCCAAAGTCTCAAAAGCTGAACAGGAGGCGTGGTCGAGAAAATTGACGAGATTTCTTCAAGAGCGCACAACAATCAAGCTCTTTTTGCATCTTGTTGATGCACGCCACCCCGAACAACCAAATGACGAAGAGATGCGTCTCTTTATTGACTCTTTGATGATGGGTGATCAGCGGCTATTGACGATTTTAACTAAAGCTGACAAAATCAACCAAAAAGAGCGTGCTTATGCCCTTAAGTGTCATCCACATGCGCTACTTGTCTCTTCGTTCTCAAAAGAAGGGATTGAAGCACTACGAAGTAAGGTCATCTCTGGGCTGTTTGGCGAGGAGGTGTGATGGCATTAACCTATGAAAAACCAACTCTTAAAGATATTCCAGCCATGCAGGCTCTTGTTGAGCCTGAGGTTGCCAATGGTCTGATTCTTAGGCGTGATGTGAATGAAATGGCACAAACGATTCGCTCCTATACGATTGCCAAAGATAAGGATGAGTTGGTCGGATTTGCAGCACTTAATATCTACTCCCCTAAATTAGCCGAGGTGCGCAGCCTCGTTGTTGGTCGCGCATGGCGTGGTCGTGGCGTGGGTAGTGAGCTTGTAAGACGCCTTGAAGAGGAAGGTAGAAGACTAGGTCTTGAGATGATTCTTGTGCTTACCTATCATCGTACTCTTTTTGAAAAATTAGGTTTTGAAGAGATACCAAAAGAGCAGATCCCTGAGCAAAAAATTTGGGCTGACTGTATCAAATGTCCACATTTTCCAGTATGCAACGAGATTTCACTTATCAAGAAGCTCTAAAGGGAGTTCTCCTTTTAGGAGGATTGACCCTTTATGAGCTGTTGACGACAATCTATCTCTTGTTGCCACCTCTATTGGCGCTGCTTGCATTTCGTCTTTACGAGCACCCTTCACGTATGATGGTTGTTGTGGTAGCGATCTATCTTTGGCTTTTTGAGGTGGAGCGGGGAGGAGTGATGTTTGTTGGATGGGGAGTGTTGTTTTTATTTCTAGCTTTCATAATGCCCTTTATCGCTTCCAAGCTTATTTGCCACAACTGTCTGCCGTTTGTTGGGATGGCACTTTTTTATCTGCTTTATGATGCCGCTATTTCACTAAGTCATCTTATTTTTGCAAGCGGCATGGTTTTTCCACCACTCTATCTTGGCTACTATTTAGCCACTGAGGTTATTCTTTACTATCTGGCAGGGCGCTGATGCAACGCACAGTGCGTCTTTATCTTGTTCTTGGATTGATTATTCTTGTTTGGTTGATACTTCTCTCAAGACTCTATTTTCTCTCCATCAAGTCTAATCGCTACTATGAAGAGATGGCGCAGCGCAATGCGATCAAAACCGAAGTCGTTTTTCCAGTTCGAGGCATGATTTTTGATCGCAATAAAACCCCTTTGGCGATCAATAAGATCGGTTTTTCGATCTCTTTTATGCCCCACCTAAGCCCCAAAAAGCGCCTAAGTGAACTTCATGCAGAGAGTGAGTTATTAGCTAAACTTTTTGGTGTGAATGCAGCCGAACTACGCAAGCGTTATCTGCAAGTGGATTCACCCTATAACCATGATCCCATTCCCGTGATCGATTTTTTAACCTATGAAGTAATGCTGCCACACTATGCGATGCTTAATCAACGCACCAATCTCATACTACGTCCTGCGACCAAACGAGAGTATCCAAACGGTACAACTGCTTCTCATTTAATCGGTTATGTTGCCAAGGCGACTCAAGATGAAATCGAGAAAAATCCTTTACTTAAGCAGTTGGGGGTGACAGGAAAGGCGGGCATCGAAAAATATTATGACAAGGAACTTCAGGGGCGTCCTGGTATGAGGATGTTTTATGTCAATGCACAAAACCAAGAGGTGGCCCAGATCAGTAACAGTGAGCCTTCACGCAATCAAGATCTGATCCTTTCGATTGACCTGAAGCTTCAGCAGACAATCGATAAGCTATTTGCCGATAAAATGGGGGCAGCTATTGTGATGGATCTACACGATGGATCGATTATTGCAGCAGGAAGTTACCCTGAATACAACAACAGTGCCTTTGCACAGCGTATTAGTCAGAGTGAGTGGGAGAAATTGATCAATGATCCCCACCATCCGCTCACCAATAAGTTGATACGAGGTCTCTATCCGCCCGGCTCAACGGTTAAACCAGGTGTTGCGCTTGCTTTCCTAGAGGAGGGTAAATTTGATGAATACTTCTCGATCGTTGATCGTGGCTATCTTATTTTTGGTGGCCGAAAATTTCGTGACTGGAAAAAAGAGGGGCATGGGAATGTTAATTTGCGTAAGGCCATCGCGCAAAGCTGTGATACCTATTTTTATTATGGAGCGAGTATTGTTGGTATAGGGGCGATTGCTAAAATATTGGGGAAATTTGGCTTTGGACAACAGACAGGTATCGATTTGCCAGGAGAGTCCAAGGGGATTTTGCCTACCCCGGAGTGGAAAAAAAGGCGATGGAAGCAGGCGTGGTATCTGGGTGATACCCTCAATACAGCGATTGGCCAAGGAAATTTTATCGCCACCCCGATTCAAGTAGCTGTCTATACAGCGATCGTTGCAACTGGCAAACGCGTGCGCCCCCATTTAGCAATGAGTATTGCTGGCCAACCAGTCAAACCTCAGATTTTTGATGAGTTAACGATTCGTGAAAAACAACTTCTTGCTCCCATAAGAGAGGGGATGTATGCGGCGTGCAATGTACCTGGTGGTACAGTCTATGCTCAGCTTTCGCACATGCCAGTAACAATTGCTGGAAAGACAGGTACAGCACAGGTAGTTGGTATCAGCCAAAGCGCCAAAACACGGGTTAAAGAGAGCGAATATGCCTATTTTCAGCGCTCACATGCTTGGCTGACCACCTATGCTCCCTATGAAAAGCCACGCTATGTCGTGACGGTTTTGGTAGAGCATGGGGGTCATGGTGGTGAAGCGGCAGGCCCACTTGTTCGGGAAATTTATTATAAATTACATGAGTTAGGTTATTTTAACGAGCATCAGAACGGACAATCAAACTTGCCGGAAGGCCCAGCTTCTTAATCCACTCCTCTTCGAGCAAACGCATCTCTCCTTGGTCTGTTTCGTGGTCATATCCTAATAGATGCAACAGGCCATGAAGTGTGAGCAGCGCAGCTTCATCATCAATCGTATGACCATAACGTTGGGCTGCTTCTTTGATTTTATCGGCACACAGTAGAAGCGATCCAAGGTGCTCTGAGTCTTGCAAAGGAAAACTAAGAACATCTGTTGCTTTATCGATGCCACGGTAGCGTTTATTAATACGGCGCATCTCTCCACTACCAATGATCGATATCTCAACCTCACGCTCGGGGGTGACTAAAGAAACAAGTGAAGCGATTTTCTCTTTATCGAGGGGAAGTGAGGTTTTGTTAATAAACTCCATGATGAGCTCCGTCAGTAATGGTGTTAAGAAGTATAACATCCTTTTGCCAAAATTTTTCACATTAAACCTTGACAATACAAGACTAAAGTTGTATAATTACTTCGGCAATATTGCCTAACAAGTGCCAAAAAATCTGTCAGCGTGAGATGGGATCAGGAAAAAAAGAGATAATCCTTGAGACGATCATCATTGAGTATCTAAGTAATCCATCCCCTGTTGGGAGTGAGCAACTTAGAGCGAAGTATCTAACAACCTATTCGTCTTCGACGATTCGAAAATATTTTAAAGAGCTCATTGATGAAGGTCTTTTGATGCAGTATCATGCGAGCGGCGGCCGGGTTCCGACCGGTAGGGCGCTACGAAGTTACTGGCAAAAGAAGATCGGAGACCTAACACCCCTATCGCTAAAAGGGATCGATGAGATTAAAGAGGGAGCGCGGTCATTTGGGATCTCAACAATCATCCGCCTCTTGCCATCCAGCAAGTTCAAGGAGATCGTTGAGGTTCCTGGTCGCTATCTGATTCTTGTCTTTGAGCGAGGGGAGATCCTCCTTCATTATGACCCAATGGTCCGCGATTTCCTTCGCGAATTCATCGGGCTTGATATTTGGGATTTGCGCAAAGTTGTCGCCAAAGCGGCAATTAGTGAAGTTCTGGGTAAAATAGATTCATTCCTTGGAAGCGAGGAGTATCGTCTCTTTATTCGCGATGCACTTGTTGACATGGCTCGTGGTCGTGAAGGTTGGTTTTCTGAGTTTATTGAACGACTGTTGCAGCGCAAACAGATGGATGATCTCAAGCCAGGTCTTTACTTTGAACGTTTGGTACCCGATGGTTACATGGGGTTCAAGCGTGATATTAGGCTTGGGAAGGAAGGGGGATGGCTTTTTTGTGTTGGTGATCTGGCGGCTAATTTTGGTGGATTTATCGAAGCAATACAACTAAAGGAGTAGGTATGGAGCAAGAAGAGAAACAAGAAACTCCAGTACAAGAAGAAGAGGCTCAAGAGAGTGCAGCGACTGAGAACACTTTAGCCTTGGAGCTTGAAGAGTGTCGAGCGAAGCTCAAAGAGGCGGAGGAGAAGTATCTACGCGCCTATGCCGATTTTGATAACAGCAAAAAAAGACTTGAGCGAGAGAAGTATCAGGCAATCGATTTTGCTAACGAGAAATTTGCCCGAGATCTTCTTTCGGTCGTTGATACTCTTGAGCTTGCCCTACAGCATTCTGAAAAAGATGCTGATGTGGCAAAAATTCGGGAGGGGGTAGCGCTCACGATGGAGAACCTTCTCAAGGTTCTTGAGCGACATGGAGTGAAGCAGATTGTCTGCGAGGGGGCTTTTGATCCAAACTTCCATGAGGCAGTGATGCAAGTTTCCAACTCAGAGCAAGAAGATGGTACCATTGTGCAGGTGATGCAAAAAGGGTATCAATACCGTGAGCGGGTTTTGCGACCTGCTTTGGTAAGTGTATGTAAAAATCAATGATTAATTGTAATTAACTAAAAAAGGAGAGAAAGATGGGACGCGTTATAGGTATTGATTTGGGTACAACAAACTCTTGTGTCAGCTATATGGAAAATGGGGAAACAAAAGTTATCCCCAACAAAGAGGGAGCGCGCACAACGCCAAGTATCGTTGCTTTTACCGATAAAGGTGAAATTCTTGTTGGTGCTGCGGCTAAACGACAGGCAGTCACCAATGCAAAACGAACGGTCTTCTCGGTTAAGCGCTTCATGGGTGCTACTTGCGATATGAAAGAGGCTAAAAACGCAAAGAGCAAGGTGCCTTATGAGGTTGTGGCTGGTCCTAACAACGACTGTCGAGTCAAAATCGATGGTAAAGAGTACACACCCCAAGAGATCTCGGCGAAAATTTTGATGAAGCTTAAAGCTGATGCTGAGGCATTCTTGGGTGAAGAGGTAACCGAGGCAGTCATCACTGTTCCAGCCTATTTTAACGACGCACAGCGCAAAGCGACAAAAGATGCCGGTACGATCGCGGGACTGAATGTTTTGCGCATTATCAATGAGCCAACAGCAGCGTCGCTTGCCTATGGACTTGATAAAAAATCGAATGAGACAATCCTTGTCTATGACCTTGGTGGTGGAACATTCGATGTCTCTGTTCTTGAGATTGGCGATGGTGTCTTTGAGGTTAAATCAACCTCAGGTGATACCTTCTTGGGCGGTGATGACTTTGATAACCGCATCATCGAGTGGATCATCAATGAGTTCAAAAGTGAGACAGGAATCGACCTTTCGAATGATGCTATGGCGATGCAGCGACTCAAAGAGGCGGCCGAAAATGCGAAAAAAGAGCTCTCAAGCTCAAGTGAGGCTGATATCAACCTCCCCTTTATTACGGCCGATGCGACAGGTCCCAAACACTTAGTCAAGAAACTTTCACGCGCTAAGTATGAGGCGCTGGTAGCAGATCTGATTGAGCGCACCTTTGAGTCAGTCAAGATTGCCCTCAAAGATGCTGGCATTAGTAAAGAAGATATCGATGAGGTTGTGCTCGTTGGTGGTATGACGCGAACTCCTAAAGTTCAGGAGATGGTCAAGAACTTCTTTGGCAAAGAGCCCCACAAGGGTATCAACCCTGATGAGGTTGTTGCTATAGGTGCAGCTATTCAGGGTGGTGTTCTTAAAGGTGATGTCAAAGATGTGTTGCTCTTGGATGTTACGCCTTTGACACTCGGTATCGAGACATTGGGTGGCGTGATGACAAAAATCATCGACCGCGGTACGACGATCCCTGTTAAGAAGTCGCAGATTTTCTCGACAGCTGAGGATAATCAGCCAGCAGTAACGATCCATGTTCTGCAGGGTGAACGAGAGTTTGCCAAAGATAACAAGTCGCTTGGTATGTTTGAGCTTGGAGGTATCGCGCCAGCTCCTCGAGGCGTTCCTCAGATTGAGGTTACATTTGATATCGATGCCAATGGTATTTTGACTGTTTCAGCCAAAGATAAAAATACTGGCAAAGAGAATAGCATTAAGATCACCGGAAGCTCAGGGCTTTCAGAGGAAGAGATCAATGCGATGATCAAAGAGGCCGAGGCGCACAAAGAGGAGGATCGCCGCCGCAAAGAGATTATTGATGCAAAAAATGAGGCTGATGCGCTGATCTATCAGACGAGAAAAGCGATGAATGAAGCCGGTGATGCCCTCAGTGAAAGTGATAAAAAAGAGATCGAAGAGGCGATTAGAGATCTTGAGGAGACATTGAAAAATGATAATGTCACGAAGGATCAGATTGAAGCCAAATCGCGCAATGTCACAGCAGCGGCGCACAAAATAGCAGCTGCGATGCAGGCTAAAGGGGGCAGTAGCACAAGCGGTGGATCATCGAAGAAAGAAGATGATGTGATCGATGCGGAGGTTGAGTAAGAAGGGGCTTAAGCCCCTTTTTATTTTAATCTCTACTCTTTCGTTGTATGAGCTTTTGACTTAGTCTTTTAATTATACCCAAAAACTTCATTCTTGCTTTATGGTGCAGCGTCATCTGGCGCTTATCTAACATGACAAAAATTTCAACGAGTGCTTCCCTCTCTTTTTTGCTGACGCTTCTCACCTCTTTTCCTTCAAACCCTTTGCAATCTTTCGGACAGCACGGACAATTTCATCATCACTTAGACGCCCAAGCATCTCAAAAACAACCCTAACAGCTTGTGGTTTTGTGTTACCTAGCCGCCACTCCTGGTAGGTTCTCATGGGAATTCCCAGGGAATCAGCCATCTCTTTGTGACTAATTTTACGGCCATTGGCTTCAGCCTCCAACGCATTATGGAGGATGTTAAAAATATCGCCCGTATCCATGGCCGTTATAATACAAGAATCCGCATAAATTATACCTTTTCATACTTTTTAAAAACTTAAAAAAGTATATAATAAACAAATTAAAGCACAAAATGTACCAATAAAATCATACTAAATACAAATAATGGAAAATAAAAAGCATATATTTGTATATTAAATACAAAAAACAGTATATTTTCTTTTATCGCTGTGACGATAGCAGGGGATTGATAGTCTTGATGTTCTATTGCATTACCAACAAGATGTCAATGGGTATGATGTTGAAGGTGATATGTTTTGGTAGTTAAGAATGGGTAGTTTAGGAAGAGTCTATTGTGTCAAAAGAGAGTTAAAGCGAGGGGGATAACCCCAGGCTTTTGATTAAACGCGATCACGAAGACCGAGGTTTTTAATCACTTCTGAATATTGAGCGATATCGTTCTTTTTAAGATAGCGCATAAGGCGGCGGCGCTGACCAACGAGTTTAAGAAGACCGAGGCGTGAGCTATGATCTTTTGGATTGTTTTTAAGGTGCTCTGTCAAATTATTGATACGTGCTGTTTGAAGAGCAATCTGAACCGCTGGTGAGCCTGTATCTTTTTCTGATTTGCCAAACAAAGCGATGATCTCGCTTTTCTTCGCCGAATCTAAAGCCATAAGTGACCTCCGAATGGTATTTTGCTTAAAGCAAGAGGTGAATTATATCCAAAAAAAGGGAAAATTAACCTGAGAAGAGCTACAATAACGGACAAAAATAGGCCGATTTTGGAAATGGGATGTTACTAACGAAGGCAAGTGAATATGCGCTTCTCTCGCTGGCGGTAATCGCCAAAAGCGACAAACCTGTCGATGCTTCAACAATTGCTGAGCAGCTTGGTATTCCTAAAAGTTTTTTGGCCAAAATTCTTCAAAACCTGGCTAAAAGTGATATCTTACGATCGTACAAGGGAATTAATGGTGGTTTTGAATTAACTCACCCTTTGTCGTCGATTACAATCATGTCGGTGATAAAGGCGGTTGAGGAGAAGCCCGCTAATGTCTTTGAGTGCTCAGGGAACGCCGCTGACTGTCCCAGTGACCGTGCTTTTTCGTGCCATATCTGGCCATTTCTTTATCGACTCCAATGTAAGGTTGACCGTTTTCTTGAAGGCGTGACGTTAGATGAACTGTTAGGGGAGTAGCCAATGGCACAAGGTGCGAGAGGAGTAAAGCTGCTTTCGCAAGCGATGCCATTTTTACGCATCCTTACACAATCGCGTGATTTAGCAGTTGTTGTTGGCTTGATGATGGTTTTGGCTATCATCATTGTTCCATTGCCAGCGCTGCTGCTTGATTTCTTTCTTGCTATCTCATTTGCCCTCTCAGTTCTTGTCTTGCTGATGGCAATCTATGTCCCAAGACCTGTCGATCTCTCAACTTTCCCGACACTAATTTTGATCGTCACCCTTTTTAGACTCTCGCTGAATGTCGCCACCACGCGTATGATTCTTACCAATGGCCACGAAGGGCCCGAGGCGGTCAGTCAAATCATCGCGAGCTTTGGAAATTTTGTTGTGGGTGGCAACTATGTCATTGGTGTTATCGTCTTTACGATTCTTGTCATCGTTAACTTCATGGTCATTACCAAAGGTTCAGGTCGCGTTGCTGAAGTTGCTGCTCGTTTCACACTTGATGCGATGCCAGGAAAACAGATGGCAATCGATGCCGATTTGAATGCGGGTATGATTGATGAGCAGACAGCACGCGCCAGACGCCAAGAGATTATCGCTGAGGCCAACTTTTATGGCGCGATGGATGGTAGTAGTAAGTTTGTGAGTGGCGATGCGATCGCTGGCATTATTATTACGCTCATTAATATCATCGGTGGCTTTCTGATTGGTGTCTTTCAACACGATCTGTCGCTTGCCGAGAGTGCGGCTAACTATACGATCCTCACTATTGGTGATGGGCTCATTAGCCAGCTACCGGCACTGATTACCTCAACGGCAACTGGTATCATGATTACGCGTGCTACCAAAGAGGGTGACTCAGGCAACTTTGCAGCGCAGGTGGTCGATCAGCTTTTAAGCAATGCTCGTGTACTTTTGATTGTAGGTGGTATCTTGGCAATTTTTGCTCTGGTTCCAGGTCTTCCCCACTTTTCACTGGGCTTTGTTGGTTTTTCATTTTTGATCTTGGGATGGTTGCTGAATAAAAGCAAAGAGCAAGGATCATGGGTTGCCGAGAGCCTCAAATCTTCAGCGGCAGGTCAAAAAGCACCATCGCAAGCAGCAGGTGCGCGCACAACAGCTTCGCCTGGTGGTTCGACGCAACTATCATCCCAACAGCCTGCTAAAACAGCTGAGCAGCTTAAGCAAGATGAGGAGCAGCTTCTTTCAGAGACTCTTAAGGTTGAAATGCTCGAGTTGGATGTTGGGTATGGCTTGATTCGCCTCGTTGATACGGCACAAGGGGGGGATCTTTTGGAGCGCATCAAAAGCATTCGGCGCAAAATCGCTGCCGATTTTGGATTTGTGATGCCGCAAGTGCGTATCCGTGATAACCTCCATTTGGGTCCTAATGAGTATGAATTTCTGCTTAAAGGTATTGGTATTGGCAAAGGCGAGGTCTATGCTGATAAGTTCATGGTGATGAATAGTGGATTGGCGGTTGAAGAGATCGAAGGCATTCCCACGAAAGAGCCAGCGTTTGGGTTGGATGCTTGGTGGATTGAGCCCTATCAAAAAGAGGATGCGATCATCAAAGGCTATACAGTCATCGATCCGGCCACCGTTATCACAACCCACATGAGTGAACTTATCAAAAAATATGCCGAAGAGCTGATTACACGACAAGATGTTCAAGAACTTATCGAAAAGCAGCGTAAGGAGTATCCTGTTGTTGTTGAGGATGTTCTGAAGGTTGCCTCGATTGGCCTACTTCAACGCGTCATCAAGCAGCTTTTACATGAAAAGATTCCTATCCGCGATATGCTCTCGATTTTGGAAGCAGTGGCTGATGTGGCTGAATATACCAAGAATGTCGATGTTATAGTTGAGCATGTGCGCGCTCGGCTTTCGCGTGTGATTACCAATCTTTATAAAAGCCCTGATGGTACGATCAAGCTTCTGACGTTTTCAGCTGCGTCTGAGCAAAAGCTTTTAGATAAAACAAAAGACCAAAATGGGGTGCGCACATTCCTTCTTTCTGTTAGCGAAATCAATAATCTTGTCGAGGCAACAAGTACGGCGGCTCGCAATGCGCTTGAGCGAGGAATTGCGCCTGTTGTCTTGATTGTTGATCCTTTGTTGCGAAAGAACTTAGCCGATATCTATGAGCGATTTGGCCTAGAGGTTGTTGTCCTAAGCCATGCCGAGATTGATCCTTCGACGAAATTTGAGGTGATTGGTGTTGTTGAGTTTTAATGCGACGATGCCCCTATTTGATCGCGACAAAGGTGGCAAAGTTATTGTATTTAAAAAGAATCTCAAACGATGAGAAACCAGCATC
>JAINCO010000071.1:0-19512 GCA_036574095.1 Campylobacterales bacterium
GTCGCCTCTTTGGCGTGGGTGTTGGCCATATACTCGATAAAACGAACCTCCAGTCCCCTCTCTCGCCCAAAATTAAGGATATCAAGAATTTCATCATCATTGATTCCTTTAAGAGGAACCATGTTGACCTTAACGCTCATCCCAGCCTTGATCGCAGCCTCGATGCCGGCAAGAACTTTAGGAAGGACATCTTTTTGGGCGATTTTGGCGGCTGTTTCTGGACGCAGAGAGTCAAGGGAGATATTGATGCGCTTAAGTCCAGCTTTGGCAAAGCGAGCCGCAAGATCCTCGAGAAGATAGCCATTGGTTGTCATGGCCAAGTCGATCGTTGGGGCATAGTTGGTAATCATCGTAATCAACTCATCAAGCCCTTCACGCAGGGTCGGCTCTCCACCAGTGAGCCTGATCTTTGTAATCCCCTCGTCGATGGCTGCCTTGATGAACATAAAGAGCTCTTCATAAGTGAGGAGATTTTCTTTGGGGACCCACGAGAAGGGTTTTTCGGGCATACAGTAGCGGCACCGAAAATTACACCGCTCCGTTACCGATACTCTCAAATAGGTAATTTTACGACCAAAGGAATCGATTAACATATCACACAACTACTCTTTTTTCAGAGTATATTAGTCTTATTTTGCTTTGGTTTGGCTAAGAGAGGGTGAGGGTATAGAGGTCGGTACGTCTGTTGGCAAGATTGCGCACACTTCCACTGCGGCGTAGTTTGCGCAAAAGCTCTAAATCAAGATCGGCAACAAGAGTCATCTCAGTATTTGGGGTTGCTTCGGCGATGATCGCATCGTGGGGGAAGGCGAAGTCAGATGGCGAGAAGATCGCTGATTGGGCATATTGGATATCCATATTTTCAACATTAGGCAGATTGCCAACACTGCCGGCAATGACAGTATAACATTCATTTTCAATAGCGCGAGCCTGGGCACATCGGCGCACGCGCAGGTAGCCATTTTTGGTATCGGTCCAGAAGGGGACAAAGAGGATCTCGACACCTTGCAAGGCTAAAAGACGCGAGAGTTCGGGGAATTCGATATCGTAACAGACGAGGATACCGATCTTGCCTACATCAGTCTCAAAGACACGCAAACCTTCGCCCCCCTTAAGTCCCCAAGCGGCCGTCTCATCAGGAGTGACATGGAGTTTGTATTGCGCTTCAATGCTCCCATCACGCCGACAGAGCCAGCTGACATTGTAGAGGTTACGGCCGTCATATTCAGGCATGCTACCGGCAATGATATTAACATTGTAACTGAGTGCCATTTCGCTAAAAGCATCGCGGATCTTCTCAGTTTGACTCGCTAATAGGCGAATTGCCTCCGAAGGGGTTTTTTGGTCATAAAGCGCCATAAGTGGAGCTGAGAGATATTCAGGAAAAATGATAAAATCGCTCTTATAACCAGCCATCGCATCGACAAAAAACTCTACCTGTTTCATGAGCTCCTCAAGGGAGGCGACGCTACGCATTTGACTTTGAACAACACCTACACGAACGACGCTTTTGCGAGCACCAAAGAGCGGAGAGATCTCTTTGTAGTCAATATTATTCCACTCAAGAAGCACTGCATACGAGCATGACTCCTCATCCCCTTCGAGATAGCCGGTAATGAGGCGGCGGATGTGGAAGTCGTTGGCCAGCTGAAAACTAAGTACCGGATCGGCGAGTTCGCGCTCCTTGACAAGTTGAACATATTTTTGCGGCGTGAGTTTGGTACTGTAGCGATGGTAACCGGGAATGCGCCCACCAACAATAATGCGCCGCAGGCCGAGGTTTTGACAAAGCTCTTTTCTGGCATCATAAAGTCGCCGTCCGAGTCTTAATCCGCGATAATCTGGATCGACAAAGAGATCGATGCCATAGAGGGTATCCCCCTCATAATCATGAGCTACAAAGGAGCCATTGCCGGTGATTTGAGCATAGGTGTGGCGGTCGCCAAAGCGGTTGTAATCAACGATAATTGAGAGAGCCGCAGCAACAACCCGGCCATTGTCGTCGATACAAAGCTGACCGGCTGGAAAACGCGCAAGCAGGCTTTTATACTGCGCCTCGCTCCAGCTACCACCCAATTGGTGATAGATACGATCCATGATCGCTTTGATGGCACCAAAATCCCCTGCAGCAAGATTGCGAAGCTTAAGACTGTGGCGGAGTTTTCTCTCTCTCTTTTTCATGCTGATCCTTACAGTAATCTTGTCGGTAGAGGTCAAGTAGATGGAAGAGGGTTGCTGTGGCTTCCTCAATCTCTTGAGAGATAGCGATCCGCTCTTGTTCTGGCGCGTCATTGTTGTCAGCCTTGATGTAGGCGGCGAGGAGTCGATGGAGGCGTTCATCTTCTACGATAATGCGGTTAATTGTACTTCGTAGCGCACTATTTATCCGCTCTCCTCGTTGTGCAAACCAATGACCGAGCTTGCAAGCTATATGGTCGGTAAGTTGGGGTGTTTTCCCTTTGTTAAGTGCATTGTAGATCTCCTCTCTGAGGAGAATGTGGTCGAGTTTAAGAGAGGAGATGGCAAACATTGTCTCAATATCACAGGTCTGTGCGAGGGAGGAGTCATGATAGCGGGTCTTTTCTGCTGTGGCATAAAGTCGGCTGGCGATCTCCCTCACCTCTTGCGCCCAACTGTTAAGTTGAGCCGAGAGTTCCATGTTGGTGTGGGCCGCACGACTAAGCCGCTGCATGGCTGTGGTAACATGCTCGACACTCTCTTGCTGGAGGGCGGCATCAGCGTTGATTTTTTGGGCTGATGCTACCAGTGTCGTGACTGTTTCATTGATTTGGGCTAAAGAGTGCTGCGTATTTTCAGCTAGTTTGCGCACTTCGTCGGCAACGACAGCAAAACCTCGGCCGTGCTCACCAGCCCTTGCTGCCTCGATCGCAGCATTGAGGGCAAGAAGGTTTGTTTCGTCGGCGATTTCACTAATGATTGCCAATACATGACGCATCTGTTGGGCATAGTCATTCATAAAGGAGCTCTCCCTGACTGAACGGCTAATCGATTCACTCATGTTGACAACGGCCTCTTCGACAGCTTCGAGACTACGACGCTGAAGTTCGGATGAATCATTAAGTTTGCTAGCACTCTCAACAAGGGCATGAGAGCCGTCGTTGAGCCTGTGTCCACTGGTGGCAATGAGAGCTATAATATCGGAGATGTTTGTTCCCATTGTTGACATTGCCGTCATGAGTGAGCCGATTTTGCCGTAGGTTTCCCCTCTTGATGTCTGATAAGAGAAGTTGTAATTTCCATACTGGATAGCCAATTCTGCAAGACTCTCGACCATCGTAGCAATTTGATCAAGCATGCCATTGAAGATTGTACGGAACTTTTCAAGCTCATGGCTTGCTGCTTTTTTTTTCGATACGAAACCCTATGTATCCATGGCGTACATGGGCGGCAACTTCGGCCGCTTCTGCAACAAAAGCGCGGTCGGTCTCTAAGTTGGCATTAATCTGAGCTAAGTAGTTGTTGAAGCGATCTGCTAACTGAGCCATCTCATCATCTCCCTCGATCGCTATCGTGCCACCGGCAATTTTATCATGGCTGCTTGTAAGTTGATCAAAACCCTGTTGCATGGCATGAATCGGGCGAAGAATAGTTCGACCTAGTGCCCAGGCAATCATCATTGTCATCGCAGTGACTACTACTGACGCAATCAAGACTAATAGCAAACCGATATGGGCGCGAGATTGTGATGAGGCGATAGTCTTAGAGGCGATCGTTTTGAGGATAACTTCACTGGCTTCAATCTGTTTGCGGCTTTCGCCATAGATGAGGTCACGAACCTCTCTGAGTTTTGCTTCCCGTTCAAAATCATCTCGAATTTGGAGAGCTTCTCGACTTTTGGAGGCAATAGTGTCATTAGTTTTTCTGTAGAGTGCCAGCTTGGTCTTTAAGGTGTTGTAGAGCTCTTGCTCATCATCAGCAACGATATGAGCATAGCCAGCAAGGGTTTCATCAAGCCCCTTGTTGGCCTGATCTATAAGTGATAGTTGCTGTTTAATCTCCGAAAAGATGTCGTTCTCAGAGTATTCGGCACTAGCGATTGTACGTTCAGCCGATTTTAGCTGGTTAAGATGCTCTTGTATCGTCGTGACATGTTGGAGGGCTCCCATCGTATCACGGCCCAAATCATTAATAACCCAAGCAGCAGGTGCACCAATGAATAGTAGGCCTGCGAGCGAGAGAAGAGAGATAAAAAGAAGTTTGAGACGAATCGTCATTATCAGAGCCTGTTGTTATGATCAAAACTTCATGATATCCTAAAACAACTAAATGACGGTAACGTGACAACTCCTAAAGGCAAGTGAGGCTATAATTACAGAAGATAACCCTTAACGAAGGAGTTTTGTGAAGAAAATCATCTCTTTGCTTATGGCTGCCGCACTTTGGTTGGTGGCAGCACCAGCCGTGAATGGGATTGCGATCATAGTGGATGATACCATTATCACGACAGCGCAAATTAAGAGAGTTGCAGCCCAAAAAGGGATCAGTGCCAAGGAGGCGGCGGAGTTTCTTATCTCTAAGACGATCGAGGAGAGCGAAAGTAAAAAGCTTGGTGTGCGCGTTGAGGAGTTTGAGGTTGATCAAGCGATTATGGAGGTAGCGAACCGTAATAACCTAACAATCATGGGCTTGCGCGATGTTATCGTCCAAAAAGGGATGGAGTGGGAGAGTTATCGTCAAAGCATCAAGGATGAATTGCTGCGTGATCGTCTTGCTAAGAAGGTGAGCGCTCAGGCTATTGGGTCAATTGATGAGCGAGAGATGAAGCGTTATTATGAGACCCATATTCAAGAGTTCTCGGCTCCTCGGATAATCGATGTCATTCAGTACTCATCAAAAGATCGCACGCTACTTGAGGCTTTAATTCGCAATCCCTTGATGAATGTGCCAGCTGAAGTTGTCAAGGAGCCGCTTGAGCTTGATGGCACAACATTGGCACCCAAGCTTCTTTACCTCATTAATCAGACACAAGAGGGGAGTTTTACCCCGATTTTTGATGTTAAAGAGGATTTTTTGACCCTTTTTGTGCGCGAGAAGAGGGAGTTTGAGCCTCAGCCCTTTGAGAGTGTGAAAAATATCATCTTCCAAAAAATGGCAGCTGAGCGCGAGAGTGAAGTGCTCAAAGACTATTTCCAAAAAAGGCGCGCGACAGCCAAGATCAACTATCTAAGAAATGTTGAGTAGCGCGCCCGATCATCTTGAGGATTGGTAAAGAGTCTTCAGGTGGTCGATACGGCTACCAAGGTTAAGAAGCGAAAGATCAGCGAGCGTTAGCGCTACCATTGCTTCAGCCACGACACTACCACGGATGGCAATACAAGGATCATGCCGTCCTTTAATCATCAGTTGGGTTGCTTGATGGTCAGTTGTGATGGTTTGTTGTGGTAAAAAGATCGAGGGCGTTGGTTTAAACCACGCGCGCGCAACCACAGGAGCTCCTGTACTAATACCCCCAAGAACACCACCAGCATGGTTAGAGAAAAACCCGTCTGGCGTGATGGGGTCATTATTTTGGCTACCTCGCATCCTGGCTGCATCACGCCCATCGCCAATATCAACCGCCTTGACACCATTAATACCCATCAAAGCAGCCGCTAAGAGGGCATCAAGTTTATAATAAAGTGGCTCGCCTAAGCCAGCAGGTACCCCGTGAGCGACGATTAAGGCGGCACCTCCCACCGAGTCATGGCTATTTTTGGCACTGAGGATCCGCTTTTTCCACTCATCTTCACACGCTGGATCAAGGGCAAAGATTTCACTTTTAGCAGCATGGGCAAAGTCGATTGTTTGACCCACAAGCCCATCAATTTCGCAGATGCCGCTTTGAATGGTGATGCCAATCTCTCGTAGCATTAGCTGCGCAAATGCGCCAGCGGCAACTCTTGCTGCTGTCTCTCGAGCGCTTGAGCGTCCCCCGCCACGATAATCACGCACGCCATACTTCGCATGGTAAGTGATATCGGCATGGCCAGGTCGAAAGAGATGTTTGAGTGTCTCATAGTCGCCCGATTTTTGATTGGTATTACGAATCATCAAGGCCACCGGAGTTCCTGTGGTAACACCCTCAAAGACCCCACTGAGGATCTCAACAACATCGGCCTCGTTGCGTTGTGTTGCAAAAGCATTTTGTCCAGGGCGGCGTCGCGCCATCTGAGCGGCAATAAACCCCTCATCTACAGCAAGACCTGCCGGAAGGCCATCGATAACACAACCAATCGCTGGACCATGGGATTCGCCAAATGTTGTGACGCGTAGGCGTTGGCCGAAGGTATTCATAAAGGCTCCTTAGAGAGGATCTCGAGTGCTGCTTTGGCGGCCTTTTGCTGGGCCTCTTTTTTGCTTGGCCCTGTGGCGGTTGCATAGGCAGTTCCAGCGATGAAGACAGTGACAGTGAACTCTTTGTTGTGATCTGGTCCAGCTTCGCTGACAAGTTCATAAACAGGTGTCTGTCCTACGCGAGATTGGGTAATCTCTTGAAGGGCAGTTTTGTAATCTCGGCTAATACTTGAAAGCTCCAGCTTTGGAAAGGCGCGCTCAAGTAGCATTGTGACGATGCGATAGGCTTTGTCAAAACCACCATCAAGATAGACGGCACCGATTGTTGCCTCAAAGGCATCAGCAATGATCGATGGTTTGAATCGACCTTTATTTTGTGCTTCAGCCGAAGAGATTTGTACAAAACGCCCCAGCTCAAGAGGGACAGCCATCTCGACGATACTGCGTTCATTGACAAGGGCGGCGCGCATCTTAGAAAGCTCTCCTTCATCAGCCTTCGGAAAGCGACGGTAAAGATACTCTGAAACAATCAGGTCAAAGACGGCATCACCTAAATACTCGAGGCGTTCATTAGAGTATGGTTTTTTGCAGCTTTTATGGGTCATCGCCTGTAGTAGTAGTGCCGTATCGCTAAAATGGTATCCGAGCCTCTCTTCTAATTCGCGCGTCACTCTTTGCTCCTTGATCGGCTTTTTGCCTCTTCTTGTGCGATGGCGTCGCACCGTTCATTGTCGGGGTGGCCGTTGTGACCTCGAACCCAGTGGGCTTTGATGCGATGGGGACGGGAAGCTAGTAGAAATTCACGCCACAAGTCAGGATTTTTAACCCCCTTAAACTCTTTGGCAATCCATCCTTCGATCCACTCATTGATTGCCCTTACCACATAGGTTGAATCGCTATAAAGAGAGACGATGCATCCTTCTTTAAGAGCTTTAAGGCCTTCGATGACGGCTGTAAGTTCCATGCGATTATTGGTTGTATGCTCCTCACCGCCACGAAGGATGCGTTCCTTTTCTTGATAGCGTAAAATCGCGCACCATCCTCCGGGGCCAGGATTGCCCAAGGCTGAGCCATCAGTAAAGAGCTCAACTGTTTTCATTCATAAAGCCTCTCTTTCATCGGGCGTTGGAGGATTGGTTCGGGCAGTAGCGTTCCAGCATCAAAGCAGTGGGGACAGATATCGGTATCGATGGGAACCATCTGTTTGCAGCTTGTGCAGAGGTACTCAAAACCCAGCGTCGCATGCGCACCATGCCCGTGTTGCTGTAGCTGGGCTAAAATCTCAAGCTCAAAAGGCCCCGCCATTTCATTTGCAACGATCCATCCTTTGGCTGCCATGAGGGCCCGTCCTTCTGGGGAGGTTATTGTATCCAAATTGGCATTGGGCTTTTCTAAATTCCAAAGTAGATCCAAGAGCTCCAGGGGGTGGTGATTGAGCGCCTCAAGAATATAGCGTTCTGGGTCGATGGTCAGTGCCTCTCGGTAAAAAAAGCGTGTTAGGCGTGGTCTGCTGCGGTAGAGCGCCTCAAGTTTGGCAAGTCGCTCGGTTGGCGATATGGCTTCATGCGTGATCAACTTTGCCTCAGCCAATCCTCTCCAGCATGAGGCATCTACACCGTGCGCTTCCAGCACCTCCCAAACCTCAAGACTCTCAGAGAGCTTGCCTGAGCGATCAAGAACGACGGCTAAGAGCTTGAGACTATCGGTGTTGGCATGATCAAGGCGTAGTGACTCTTGTAGATGGATTTTGGCGCGCTCTAAAAAACCTGCTTTGGCGTAGGCGCGACCGAGTTTTCCGAGGAGTCGGGATTGATCAAAAGGATCAAGGGTTTGGGCATGGCGATTTAAGATGGCAAGATAGATTGCGATTGCTTGCTGATACTCGCCGCTTTTAAGGAATGCTTCAGCCAGTAGCAACATCGCAGGGATCGTTTGTGGGCCTGCCGCCAAAGCTTCACCAATCGCCTCATCATGAAGGTGCGATAGCTCCTTGAGAAACGAATTGATGGCCGCTTGTCGGCGCCGATGGGCATACAGACCCCATCCATACGACAGGAGCGCGATGAGACCAATCAGCGCCACAAAGATGATAATGCCAAACAGTGGGTCGCGATACCCGATATAAAGCCCTTGCATAGAGGAATTATACCAACAATTGGCTATGATTGGCTATAATGTAGCTATGATAAGGCGCGAATCGATCGAGGGACTCAAAGCTCGGCTGGATATTGTCGATGTGATAGGTAGCTACATCGAGCTAAAAAGATCGGGAGCAACATACAAAGCACGCTGTCCATTTCATGAGGAGAAGACCCCAAGTTTTGTTGTAACCCCAAGTCGGCAAATGTATCACTGTTTCGGGTGTGGGGCAGGGGGTGATGCCATCAAGTTTGTGATGGAGATCGAGAAGCTTAGTTATCCTGAAGCTATTGAGAAGCTTGCAAGACAATATAACTATACCTTACACTATGATCAGACACCTCAAAAAACCAAGCCAAAGATCCTTGAGACAATCAGTGAGTTCTGGCGCGTTCAATTAGAGAAAACTACCCATGCCTTGGCGTACCTCAAAAGCCGAGGCGTCTATGAAAGCATGATTGAAAAGTTCGAGTTGGGTTGGGCTCCTGATTCTGCCATAACCCTGGCCTTTGCCCGTAGCCATTTTCTTGCTGCTGATGAATTGGTCGCTGAAGGGGTAGCAGGACGAGATGAGTTGGGGCGATTGTATGCCCGATTTACACAGCGATTAATTTTTCCTATCCGAAGCCATACCGGCGAGTTGGTTGGTTTTGGTGGGCGCACACTCTCAAATCATCCTGCTAAGTATATCAACTCACCCCAAAGCGAACTTTTTAACAAATCACGCCTGCTTTATGGGTACCATTTAGCCAAGGAGAGCATCTTTCGCCACAAAGAGATCCTTGTGACAGAAGGGTACCTAGATGTGATCATGCTTCATCAAGCTGGCTTTACCCAAGCTGTAGCAACACTCGGAACAGCTTTGACCAAGGAGCACCTTCCACTATTAAGGCGTGGTGAGCCGCGCGTTATTGTTGCCTATGATGGTGATAACGCAGGAGTTGCCGCTGCACTCAAGGCGGCATTGTTGTTGTCAGAAGGGGGATTTGAAGGTGGGGTGGTCCTCTTTACAGGCGGCAAAGATCCAGCCGACATGATCCATGAAGGGCGCAGCGATGAGGTGAGGGAGTTGTTGCGTCATCCACGCCCCTTTGTTCGTTTTGTGATCGAGCAGATGGTGGCCTCTTATGATCTAAACATTCCTGAGCGACGCGAAGAGGCGCTGCAAGAGCTTAAGAAGTATCTTCTAACTCTTTCGCCGATCATGCAAGAAGAGTATCGACCTATGGTGGCGCGATTGTTGGGCATTAGGCCTGAGCTTTTAGGGCGCAAAGGCCGTGAGGTGAGGATGCCAGCTAGATGCGGCGGGGATTTGGGGGAGTTGAGTCTGATCAAGACCCTTCTACTTCGTCGCCATCTTTTGGATCACTTGGTTGAATTTCTTCACCCCGATCTTTTTGAGCACCATCGTAACCTTTTTGAGGCTCTTTGGCAAGAGCGAGATGATCCTGCGCTCTTAGCCTTGTTGGCTGATGATGCAATTGCAACGATTGATGATGAGGAGGTGTTGCGTCGTCACCTTGCTGCGTTGATGTGCGCGATGGAGGAACGTCGACTTGCTCGCATTCGTGAAAACGAGAGTGACTTTCGACGCAAAAGTCACGGCATGCGTCGATTACAAGAGCGTATTCGCCGACTCAAAGCCGGGGAGCTTCTTCCTTATGTCGATACTTCAGAGATACTTAAGCTATAGAAAGATATAATTCATTCCTCGCTTGTGGGGCATTAGCTCAGCTGGGAGAGCGCTTGCATGGCATGCAAGAGGTCAGCGGTTCGAACCCGCTATGCTCCACCACTACACACTCTACTATTGTCTAAAAAAATCCAAAAACCCCGATAAAATCGAGATTCTTACCACTTCAGTCCTCCAAAATAGTCCACCTAAATGTACACTAATCTAACATTTTAATGTACCTTTTAGTGAACCTTTGTTATATTTTGCAAAGTACACCACTTTGGAGGTACAAAAAAATGGCAAGAAATAGCGCAAGAAAGGGCGCTGAGCTGCTCAGTGATAGGTTGATCAAGGGCGCAGCACCAAAGGACAAGGATTATCTTCTAAGTGATGGCAAAGGGTTGTATCTTAATATCAGAACGATAGGCACAAAAGTTTGGACAATACGATACACAATCGACGGCAAACCCAAAAAAACCACGCTTGGTAATTATCCAGCCGTTTCACTGGCCGCCGCACGAAAAAAACGCGATGAATTCCTTGAGAAGGTAATGAGCGGCATTGATCCAGTGGCTGAAAAGAAACAGCAAAAGGCGATTGAGAAGCAAAAGGCCGAAGAAATCAAGCTCGAACGACAGCGGCAGTTTCACCTCGTTGCCCTTGAGTGGCTCATGGAAAAATTACGCCCTGAGGTTGCCGAGATCACTTTTAAAAAAACCTTTAGAGCCGTTGAGCGTGATTTGCTGCCTTACTTTGCTCTTGAATTCAAGGCAAACTCTACCCCGACATTTCAAAATGTAATCGCATCACGGCCGATTAATGACATAAAGCATTATGAGATAGCCGCAGCAATTCAAAGAAAAGGCACAACGGCGCTTGACACGGCGAGGCGCTTACTAACTATTTGCAATAGGATTTGGCGCTATGCAGTTGTTACAGGACGCTGCGATAGTAATATTGCGGCGAGCGTTGACGCCTCGATTATTTTACCCAAAGCTCCGCCCCCAAAGCACTTTGCCAGTACAACCGACTTAAAAAAGCTCAAAGAAATCCTTGACTTTAGCGACAATTACAAAGGCTCCGTTATTGTTAAGGCCGCGCTGAGAATACTCCCCTATCTCTGCGTTCGGATGGGGAATCTCAGAAAAATGAAGTGGGAGGATATCGATCTTCAAAGCGCTATTTGGACGGTAAAAGAACATAAAACCGCCCGACATGTCGGGGCACTTAAGCTACCGCTTCCAAGGCAGGTGCTCACCCTTCTTGAAGAGCTACGCCCCCTCACAGGCCACAGCATTTTTGTTTTCCCGCAACACAATGACTTTGGCAAACCGATGAGCGATAACACCCTATCGAAGGCCTACCGCGACGCTGGTTTTATTGATACATTTACGCCACATGGGTGGCGTACGGCTTTCAAAAGCATAGCTGAAGAGCGCGCCAGCGAGCATGGCATGAATTCAAAAGTAATCGAAGCATGCCTATTTCACCGAACAGAAAAGGACAAGATCGGCCAAACATATGGACGACTAACGAACTATTTACAACAAATGCACGCTTTAATGCAATGGTGGGCTAACTTTTTGGACGGTTTAAGAGATGATCGAGAATAAGCCTTTTAAAATTAAAGAAAAATCGGACAGAGAACTTACAGAGCTCATCAATGCCGCCTTTTAACAGTCAGTTGTGCGGTATTATCTTATTTACATCCTTTTGTTTTTAATGATCTAAAATGTTTCACGTGATAGCCGCTAACAACTGAGTAGTGATCATTTTCAATACGAATATACTTAACATAGCACCCAGTCCTTATCGGACCATATGATTTTATGAATTTATATTCATTTGCTCCTGGTCAACTGAATTTGGTTAGAATAATATCGTCCTTCTGGACAAAAAAAAATAAATTAAAAGGAGAAATAATATGGAGCAAAGGTTTTTAAGGCCTAAAGAAGCTTCGCGATTCCTTGGTATAGGGGTATCAACCCTTTGGATGCTTGTTCAGCAGGGTAAAATTAAAACCCAAAAACTTTCACCGCGCGTAACGCTTATTGATCGCCTTGAGCTTGAAAAAATGCTCACGGGCGACACAGAGCAGCGCGACGATGGGCATAAGGATCGATCATGATCCTAAGCTCGCAGCATCCTGAAGTTATCGAAGAAAATGGCAGGGCTGGGAAGCTGGTTATGATGCACGATAACCGCGTCCCTGTTTATCTCTTTGATAAGAAAAAATCACCAAGCGATGAAATGACCCAAGCATACGTAACAAAGCCGTGGCATAGCCTATTTGCCACCGAACTCGAAGAAGCAAGGCGAATTGCGGGGATCGAGCCCGCTATTCAAGATGATATCTTACCACAAAAAGATAAAATTAGCATTAATTTAGAAAAAATAAATGAAAAATTAAGCGATCAAAGCATTGGGGAGCAAGCACCACAGCCTCCAGTCGAGGGCGTTGACTTTAGTAATTTTATTGAGAACAACTGGAAGCGCGATGATGTCGAAAACGACCTCATTGATGAGCTTGATGCAATGGGCGCGGGCGTGTGGCTCAACGCGAGCGGTGATGTTTGCTATCGATTCGATAAGGACGGGGAAGTGTTCACAGTGCCGTCACAAAAAGCCGCAAATGTCTTTGGCTCGCTTGTCGGAAGGCAAATAAAATTATTTACCGCAGACGGGGATTTGCGCCCAAACGACTTAAAAATCGTCACTCGCGAAATTTTCGAACCCACTATCCCGATGGAATTTATGGCTGATGGCGCACGCAATCTTTTTAAACCCACGCAATACATGCGCGCGAATGGCAAGCCGAAGCGCGAACCAAAAGCAATTATCGCTTTAATTAGGCACCTATGCACGAACGACAGCGAGCGCACGCACTGGACTCTAAATTGGCTTGCGTCCTTTTTTGTAACGATGAAAAGATCGACAGTGTCGCTTTATCTACGCGGCGCGCAAGGCACTGGCAAGGGGATCTTTTTTGATCTCATCATACGGCCGCTATTTGGAGTTAGTCAAACAATTCAAATCAATGACCGAATCATTCAATCGCATTTTAGTGGTGCGGCCTTTGAAAATAAAATCTTTGTTAACATTGATGAAGGCGTCCATGACGCCAGAACATCAAAAGCGTCAAAAAATTTTCTTAAGGGGATAATCACTAATGAGATGTTTACGATTGAAAAAAAATTCGAGAACATCAAAGGAGAGTCAAGGCTAACCGCACAGCTTCTATTTACAACGAACGAGCCAATCGGCCTTGAGATAGAGCCGAGCGATAGGAGATTCACAATTTTTCAGACAGGCGAGCCGCTGAAACAGTGTAACTTCCTTGGTTATGGCTCTTATAATGCGCTTGCAGCTGCGATCAAAAGCGAGCTTAACGACTTCGCGCTTTATTTGAAAAACTTCCAGATTGATGTCAACCTCGCTAACACCGCACTCGACACAGAGGAGAAGGCGGCAATGGTTGAGGTGACGAATGATAAATTCGAGCTATTCGTCAACGCGCTGAAAAAAAAGGATATTGAGTTTTTTTCAAGCCTACCACTTAATCTTAAAACAACATTATTAAATGACTTTGAGAAGAATCGCTTTTGCAAGGAGTCAGTGCGTGAAATTTTTGAGGCGCTATTCGATGAGGAGGTTAGCTCAAAGTTTCTTTTTTCACGACTCCGTGTAGTCGATCCCATTCTTTTCAGTAGTAGTAATATAGCCAAGTCGAACGGCTTTAATTACTTCAAAATTTTGCAGTAATAATATATGCACAAAATAAATCCCTTTTTTAGTAAAAACACCGATAATATCGGCATTTTTACAGGGATTTATACAGGGATTTATCAGGGATTTATCAGGGATTTATCCAAAAATAAATCCCTTAAATAAATCCCTTTTTAGCCAAAACACGCGCCTACCTCCCTTGGATAGAAAAAGGGGGCGCACAACAACATTACACCTTGAGGAATAGAACATGACACAAAAGCAGCAACAATTCATCGAGATGAGGGCGATGGGGCTGAGCTTCAACGAAATCGCAAAACAGCTCAAAATCGCGAAATCAACCGCCATTGCGTGGAGCAAGTTATTTTCGCGCGAGCTTGACGAATTGCGTTTTGTGCGGATGGTTGCCCTTAAAGAGAGCTATGCGCGCAGCGTTAGAAGCGAGTATGAAACACTACTCAACCACCTGAAAAGGATTGATGATGCGATCGCTACAGTTGATCTATCAACCGCGAACATTAAAGACCTCGCACAGGTGAGAAATAGCATCATTGAGCAACTCGAGCGGATCGAGGCAAAGGTTACGACGGCAACAGAGCTGAGGCAACAAAATGTCTTTGGTGAGGCCGAACCCGTTGAGGTTTCGCTAAAGGAAATCGATGACTAAACTAAGATCGATCGCGGGGGTGAAAGCGCTAAGTCCGCTCGGCACATTACCAGCCATTGAGAAGAGAAGAAGAGCTTCACCAGACGAGCTACTATGCCTCGCGGCTGAAATCATCAATCAGGCAGCGAGTGAGCAATCCGAAAGGGCAGCCAGTGAAAAGTTTGCGATCGCAAATTATCTTATTGATCATTGCACCACAGCTATAATGTACGACGAGGACATTGAGAAGATTTGTGAGCATGCTGGGGTCAAAAATCCACTGTAGGGATTTATTTAGGGATTTATTTTCAAAGATAAATCCCTGTCCTTTCAAGAATGCCGATTTTATCGGGCTTCCCACAGGGATTTATTCAGGGATTTATTCAGGGATTTATCGATTTAATTCTTCCCAAGAAAAAAGCAATCAATTTTGGGCACAAAGCGCTTGCCTAAACCGAAAACACCCCATCGCGCTACCTTATCAGCACAAAACGCGATATCATACCACGCCGCAAGCCACAATTTTAAACTTCAGCCAGTAGTCCCTCGATGGGCTGCGCCCCCGCACCTCATCAACAGGCGGGTATCAGTAAAATAAAGCATACAAGCAATTATCAATCAATCGCCTATAAGACAGAGCCTCTAAGTGGATAAAGCTACCTTTGGAATGTACTCACTGTGCTCAGGATGCTCAGTGACCTACCCCGCCGTGAATAGCGGGGCTTCCTGCTCCACACTCCAGTAATGATGATGAAAAGCTGATCTACAAAATTTTTAGCTCAGGTCAAAATGCTTTGAATTACGGAGTCTGGGCTATCCAACTACTAACCGCACTTCCATACGAGCTGCGCCTTCGCACCTCATCAGCAAGCGAACTTGACCGCATATAAACAGCAATTAAGCAGCAAAATTGTACCATCTAACAAGCATTGATCCCTTCCTTTATAGGCAATTATAATCTTTATAACCTGCAATTATCAAAATGCATCATCCATCCCAATCCCTGAAAAGTAAGCAAAAGCACGAATGTACCTTATTCTGTACCTTTCGGCAACTTCATTTTTGAGAATATCGATAAAATCGAGCTTTTAATTGGCATGGTGGTAGAGCTATGCTCCACCATCTCCTCATTTTCTTATGTCTATTTTTTTAGCTTGATCTAGATCAATCGAGATAATTTTTTAGAAATGACCCTGATCCGTTTTATTTAATCAATTTCAGAGACTTAAAAGGTCAGGATAGTATAAAATGGGTCAGAGTGATTTTCAAGTTTCATGGAATTGTGGCGTCCGCAGTAACGACTGATTGCTTTTGTATGACATAGTCCCCTTTGTTCTGTGGTGTTTACTTTCGGTCTCAGGCCGACATCAGGTGGCTTGAGTTATGATTAAGATATCATTCTAAGAACAGCGCAACATGGCAAGGTGGGATAAAGAGTATCAAGGGTTGCGGATTGAAGCCATAATCTTCAACAAAAAGCAGTGAGTGATTGCTATGAGGTTATCTCAACATTATATTGAAGTGATCAAAAAACATTTTGAGCAGATTTTTCATCATGGTGAGATATACCTTTTTGGTAGCCGAGTGGACGACAGTCAAAAGGGTGGGGATATCGATCTATATTTGGTGCTTGACGATCATTCAAATCTTTTTGAAAAAAAGATCAAATTTTTAGCAAGAGTCAAAAGAGAATTGGGTGAACAAAAGATAGATATTGTTTTTAACATTGACGCGACGAGGCTGATAGAAAAGGAGGCTTGCCGATGGGGGATAAAACTTTAGTCTATAGACAAAAAGTTTTGGATAATTTAGCAGAGAGCTATAAGCATCTTGCGAGACTCGAGAATGCCTTCAAGGCACTTCAAAAACACTATCCGTTCCCAATTGAAGAAAAAAGTTTTGCGAAGATATTGGATAGTGTGGAACATTTGGCCTATAGCGATCAGATCATCTATCGATTCTCTAAATTACAAGATTGCATGGGAGCCAAACTTTTTAAGTCGGTGCTTCTTTATGAAGGAGAGAATGTTCATAGGCCATTTCTGGATATTCTTAATCAGCTCGAAGCTATCGATATTATTAATGTCGATGAATGGTTTGAGATACGAGATCTAAGGAATGAGATAGCACATGACTACGACGATAAGAATGAGACAGCCATCAATGTCTTGAATATGATTTTCAAACTCAAAAGTGAGTTGAAAGAGATTTTAGATGCTATTGCGAGATTAGTCAAATAAAATTGACACTGACCCATTTTTAAAAGCCTAACATCGATTTAGTACGCACGACCATGATTCCCCAAAATTGGATACATTGATGCGACTTAAAGTTTATGAAATTAGTGCTATAATCAGAACATTCAAAGAAGTTTTTGGCGATGGTAAGATCTATCTGTTTGGAAGTCGCGTAGATGATACTAAAAAAGGCGGGGATATAGACCTCTATCTTTGTCCCAGTGAACAAGCAACAAAGCTCTATGAAAAAAAGATTAAATTTTTGGTAGAATTAGAAAAGCTACTGGGCGAGCAAAAGATAGATGTTATAATTCAAACGAATAAAGATAGATACATAGAAGAGGTAGCGATGAGTACAGGGGTGGAATTGAGAGAAGATGAATTGATGTTACAAAAATATTTCCATGAATGCGATAGGCATGTTCAGAGAATCAATGAAGCTTATGAGACCATCAAGACTTTTGTTCCGATAACAGCATTTGAGTATACAAAGCTCGACAAACATCAAGTCCAAGCTCTTGATCAGTATCTTTTTAGGTTTGCCAAGCTACAAGATACATTAGGTGATAAGATATTTAAACGAATAGTTTCAAAATATGATCAGAATGCAGATAGTTTACCCTTTATCGATATCCTTAACAAGCTGGAAAAAACAGGATATCTTTTTAGCGCAAAAGAGTGGATCAATCTTCGAAAAATCAGAAACAACATAGCGCATCAATACGATGATGAACCAGAAGAGATGAGTCAAGCAATCAATGAAATAGTTGCAAATAAAGATGTTATCATTAAGATATATGATCAAGTCAAGAGAAGATATAGCGAGCTTTTTGATACATCAAAATAGAACATAATATTGTATAGTAATTTTGCTATCATACTATAATAGCGTGGTTTGAGGAAAGTTGAATATAGAAAGTTTACCCAATCGAAGGTGGTAGATGGTGTAAGTTGCCCACTTTAGATATAGCAACAAACAAAGAAAAGAAGTTTTAAATGCTGATTAGATGAGTTTCTTGCAGATTGGAAGTTAGCACGAGATGGGCAACAGCCTTATAAAATAGAACCATTAAAATAAGGAGTCTATGAGATGTTGATTGATCTCATCGATGTCAAACCACAAGATGATTATGTGTTATTGCTTGAGTTTGAGAATGGCGAAAAAAAGAGTTTGATTGTAAACAATTATTTGGTTATAAGGTATGAGCCGCTCAAAGAGAAACATTTTTTAAATAAGCAAGAGTTAAATATGGAACGGTCGTATGGTCAGATGAGAAAGATATAGCACCTGAGACATTGTATTTGGAGAGTAAAGTAAAATAAAGATATGTCGGCTCCCTAAAATCAAGATACTAAAACCACATAGTTTTGCTATAATAGTCGGATAGGAAACAAAGTTAAAAGAAGTAGCGCAACAAGATAAATTCAAGATGTGTCCCAAGAGCTAAGCTTTCGTAAAAATATTGAAGTCTGGAGTGGATAAAAGAGTAAGATGAAAGATAGTTTAGTAGACATCGAAGAGCTTAAGCCACTGATTATCGAGCGACTAAAGCCACTAAACCCGGATAAAATTATCCTCTTTGGAAGCTATGCCTACGGAACGCCAAATGAAGATAGTGATATAGATCTTTTTTTGATAAAAGATGACCTTGAGATGCAAGATTTGAGAAGCTATAAATTAGAGGTTCAAAAAAAGCTATTTGATCTTCAAAAAAAGTATTTATTGGGAATCGATATATTTGTAGACAGCTCGAAAAGAATGGAAGATCGAATCAATAATATCAAAGATCAATTTTATGAAGAGATATTAACAAAAGGTATCAAACTATATGGCGAATAAGGCCTATGCTAAAGAGTGGTTAACATTTTCTATCAAAAATTTAAAGACCGCGAAACTTCTTTATGAAGTAAACCACTATGAAGACATTATAGGCATAGAATTGCAACAATCTCTCGAAAAAACGCTCAAAAGTATTTTTGCAAATGAAAACTTAAAAATCCCAAAAGATCATGACTTGGTCAAGCTGTACTATACCATCGAAAAGTTTCTAAATTTAGACGACCATGAAGTTGTTTATCTGAGAATAGCTACTGATTATTATAAAGAAGATAGATACCCAAACCCAAACTACTCTTTGCCACCACGAGATGGGATCAAAGAGGTTTTGGATTTTACGCAGCAGCTTTTTGATAAAGTATGTCATATATTAGAGGATAATAGCATAAAATGAGACAACAAAGCAAAAACCAAATCCACCCCCCAAAATGCACAATTTACCCACAACCATCAAAAGCACACAAAGCAAGATCGATAACAGCAAACTTTCAGCTTCTTTTCGCTAAATTTCAACTATTCATTGAATGAACAAAGAGGTTGGCGAGAGAAATTTTGTGGTCGAAAATTTTGACTTTAGAAAGTAAAGTAGAAGCATGCAAAACTAATAAAAGGCTTTCAATTAGTAAGGGTCTCGAGTAGAATATCGCAGCAAAACTGCGATAGAATACCGAGAACATGGGAAAGAACAAGTATCTAAAAAATTCAAAGATTATAGAACCCAAGACGAGAGAGATTATTCGAGGATTTGCGCTTGATCTTACAGCAACTCAGACAGCCGAACTTACAGGGATTACCCGTAAGAGTGTCAATAGGATCTATCACGCTATCCGACTGGAGCTTTACTAAGCGTCGCTTAGCTAAATTTAACGGGATACAAAGTAAGATGTTTTATCTACATCTCAAAGAGAGCGAGTTTCGGTTTAACAACCGAAACCTCTCTGTAGAGAAATTTTACAAG
>JAINCO010000072.1:0-7759 GCA_036574095.1 Campylobacterales bacterium
GTGATTGAACCTCAAAGCTGCCCTGCCCAGGATGAGCTTGAAGAGGTTACACCCATTGCCGAATTTAATGGCACCATCCTCTATCGTTGCCCACCTGTGTTGCAAGTAAGTCCATGGGCGGCGAAAGGAGCGCAAATAGGATTTAGACCATCAGTCATCCTTAGCGCCACACTTGCTCAGAGTGAAGGCATTGAGGAGGGTGGCCTCGCAACAATTGATGGTCAAGTTGTTCGTGTGACTCTTGATGCCAATCTCAAAGGACATATCGCTATGAGTGCCCTCGGTGAGCGTGGCTATCGTTTTAAAACCGTAAGCGTCGCATCGGCGCAATCCTCAACTACCAATTAGAAAGGCATGAAATGGAGGAGATGAGTATTTACATTCTTGAGACGGTGATCAAAATTATCACTGTTGTTGCCCTCTTTTCGGCACTAGCCGGATTTGGCACCTACATTGAGCGTAAAATCCTCGGTTTCATGCAGCGGCGCTTAGGACCGCAGCATGTTGGCCCTTATGGATTGCTCCAACTAATAGCAGATGGTATCAAGCTCTTTACCAAAGAGGATATCATCCCAACCAATGCAGTTAAACCGATCTTCAAGTTAGCCCCTATCATCACAGCAGCCACAGCCTTTATTGCTATGGCGGCTGTCCCCTTTGTTCCCAGTTTTAAAGTGGGTGATCACACCGTTACCCCCATTATATCTGATATCAATGTGGGTATCCTTTTTGTCCTTGGCGTAATGGCCTCGGGTCTTTATGGTCCGCTTCTTGCCGGTATGTCAAGTTACAATAAATGGTCGCTGCTTGGTGGTGCGCGTACTGCAATTCAGCTACTCTCATATGAGGTAGTGACAGGACTTGCTATCCTCTCGCCTATTATGATGGTTGGATCGCTTTCGTTGATTGACATCAATAATTATCAAGCTGGGGGTATTGGCAACTGGATCCTCTGGAGCCAGCCTGTTGCCTTTATTCTCTTCTTGATCGCAGGCTATGCAGAGACCAACCGCACCCCCTTTGACCTTCTTGAGCATGAAGCTGAGGTTGTAAGTGGTTATGCAACAGAGTATTCAGGGCTTCGTTGGGGTCTCTTCTTTATTGGTGAATATGCCAATATGTTTACGCTTAGCTTCCTTGCATCACTGATTTTCCTTGGCGGGTTTAATCCCCTTGGCCCCATTCCAGGTGCTCTGGCGATCATTCTAAAGGTAGTGATGCTCTTTATCGTCTTTATTTGGGCACGCGCGGCATGGCCCCACATTCGTCCTGACCAATTGATGTGGTTATGTTGGAAAGTGCTCATGCCTATAGCTCTGATCAACATTGTAATCACTGGCTTAGTTATGCTGGCGTAAGGAGAGGATATGAAGAAAGAAGATTACAAACTCATTAAGATCGAGCCCTACGCCAAAACCCCATGGCAGCGCTTCGTTCAGGTTATTAAACGAACACTACGCGTTGAGCTTTTTAAGGGGATGGGTATTGTCTTTGGTCGAATGAAAGAGATCCATACAACCCAATACCCCAAAGAAAAACTTCCCCTGGGGCCACGCTATCGGGCTGTTCATGAGCTGATGCGCTTGCTTGAAAGCGGCAATGAGGCTTGTATTGGGTGTGGATTGTGCGAAAAGATCTGCATCTCAAAATGTATCCGAATGGACACCACCATCGGTGAGGATGGACGCAAGCGGGTTACTGAGTATTCGATCAATTTTGGTCGCTGTATCTTTTGTGGCTACTGTGCGGAGGTTTGTCCTGAGCTGGCTATCGTGCATGGTCCGCGCTATGAAAATGCAAGTGAGCAGCGCGCCCATTTTGGCCTCAAAGAGGATATACTCACCCCAATTGATCTCTTTAAGGCTGGTCGCCAGTCGGAATTCACTGGCTTTGGCGCCTGCAATACCAATGCGGACGAGCGGCTTACCCCCACGCCGCTAGCCTACTAAAAGGAGGCTTTATGTTTGAGACCATTGCTTTTTATACCTTCGCCATCTTGACAACGGTGATGTTTCTTATCACAATTTTTTCTAAAAACGCCCTCTATGCCATGACATCATTGGCAGCTGGGATGATCTTTATCTCGGGCTTTTTCTTTCTGTTGGACGCCGACTTTTTGGGTGTTGTCCAGATTGTTGTCTATACAGGTGCCGTCATGGCGCTCTATGCCTTTGGTATGATGTTTTTTGATGTGACACGAGATGTTAAAGAGAGGGTCATCGCACCACGCAAAGCGATGCTTTTGGCTATGACACTGGCTATTGTTTTTCTTGGTGTTATTATAACTGCTCCCTTTGCGTTACACGCCTTTAGTGTACCAGCCCCCATGCATCCAGGTGTTGGCAATGCTCAAGATGTTGGCTATACACTCTTTACGACCTATCTGATTCCTTTTGAGGTGGCATCAGTCATGCTGCTGGTTGCAATGGTCGCGGGTATTGTCTTGGCAAGCAAAAAGATGGATGTCAGCTTCACAACAACTGAGGATGCCGAGATTACCCCCGAAATACACAAGGAGTTTACATGATTACCCTCACTCACTATCTTGTCATCTCTGGCCTACTCTTTGTGATTGGAGTTTTGGGCATCATACGCCGCAAAAACCTGCTCATGCTCTTTTTTGCCACCGAGATTATTCTCAATGCTGTCAATATCGCATTGGCAAGTATCAGCCACTACCTGGGTGATCTGACTGGACAGATTTTTGCCTTCTTTATTATCGCGATTGCAGCAAGTGAAGTGGCCATCGGTTTAGGATTTTTGATCCTAATGTACAAGCGCTATGGCTCACTTGATCTTGAACATCTTCAGATTATGAGAGGATAGGCCGCATGGATGCACTTGTACTCATAGCTCTCTTTGCGCCACTTGTCGGCTCCCTTTTTGCGGGGCTTTTTGGCGCAAAGCCTAAAATGGTTCTAACAGGCATTGTCACTTCGTCACTGATTTTTATCTCGTTTATCGCGTCGGCGATTCTCTTTTTGTGGGTCAATAACCTCGGACAGACATTCCATGTAACTCTTTTTGAGTGGATCAAGTCAGGGGGTGTTAACTTAAGCTTTGGCTTTGTTGTCGATCAGATTTCGATCGTGATGATGCTTGTTGTCACGATCGTCTCAACGGTTGTCCATATCTATTCGATGGGCTACATGAGCCACGATCGCAGCTACAACCGCTTCTTTAGCTACCTCTCTGCCTTCGTCTTTTCGATGATGGTACTTGTTATGAGTGATAACTTTCTTGGTCTTTTTATCGGCTGGGAGGGGGTTGGACTCTGTTCTTGGCTACTGATTGGTTTTTGGTATGAGCGCCACAGTGCCACATGGGCAGCCAATGAGGCCTTTATTATGAACCGCATCGCCGACTTGGGGATGCTCCTAGGTATCTTCCTTATCTTCTGGACAACGGGAAGCCTGACTTACAAAGAGGTCTTTGCCGCTGTTCCTTCAATCGATCATGGTACATTAACTCTCATGACGGTCCTACTCTTCATCGGCGCGATGGGCAAATCGGCACAATTTCCTCTGCATACTTGGCTTGCTGATGCGATGGAGGGTCCAACACCTGTCTCTGCACTTATCCATGCTGCTACGATGGTTACAGCAGGTGTCTATCTCGTTGTCCGTGCCCATGAAATGTATATGCCCGTACCTGAAGTTGGTGAGTTTATCGCGGGGCTTGGTGCTTTTGTCGCCTTCTTTGCCGCAAGCATGGGACTTGTCAATCGTGACCTCAAACGCATCATTGCCTACTCGACCCTTTCACAACTTGGCTATATGTTTGTTGCTGCCGGATTGGGCGCTTATTGGGTGGCACTCTTTCACCTGATGACGCACGCCTTCTTCAAGGCTCTCCTCTTCTTGGGCGCAGGTAACGTTATGCACGCAATGCATGATGAGCTTGATATCAAAAAAATGGGCGGGCTCTACAAATATATGAGGGTCTCAGCCATTCTCATGATCATCGCTTCAATTGCACTTGCGGGTATCTATCCTTTTGCTGGATTTTTTAGTAAAGATAAAATCCTTGAGGTTGCCTTTGGCACCGACCATACGATTTTGTGGTTAACCCTTCTTGTAACAGCGGGAATGACAGCCTTTTATAGCTTCCGCCTGATCATGATGGTTTTCTTTGGAGAGAAGAACTATCCTAAATTCTTCCCTGACCTGCATCCTCATGAGGCCTATCCCTTTATGCTCGTTGCCATGAGCCCATTGGCCCTCTTAGCAATTGTTTCAGGTTTTTTTGAGCACGGTTTTGTCGAGCTTGTTCGTAAAGCGATGCCGATTCTTGAGCCCCATTTTGATGATCATGGAATTGTGGTGAAGCTTATCGCACTAACAACCTTTGTCGTCCTGTCAGGTATTGCCCTGGCCGTTTGGAAATATAGCCGTGGTGGATTTTCTCAAAAACTTGAGGAAAACCCCATCTATAAACTCCTCTACAATCAGTGGTATATTCCCAAGCTCTACGAGGTAGCCATCAGTCGCCCTTATGCTGCTTTGTCACGCTTTTTGTGGATTAGCGTTGATATGAAAATCGTTGATGCAATCGTTGATGGTATTGCAGGAATGATCTACCGCTTTGGTGAGGTATCGCGTGCCATGCATAGCGGAAACCTCTCGAAAATGCTTCGCTGGATGGTCGTGGGCCTTGTCGTGCTCATTGCCCTAGCAATTCTTTATAGTCCCGCCCGATAAGGAGAGTGAATGGAGCACTACTTACTTAGCCTGGTCCTCTTTTTCCCGGCATTAGCTGGCCTCTTTGGCTTTATGGTCGCCAAAGATAGCATCAGGACCTATGGCATTTTGATGGCCGCCATTGAATTAATTCTATCGCTGTTGCTTTGGATCGATTTTGATCAAACACAAGCAACAATGCAGTTTCGGGAGTTCTACCCACTGATTCCCTCACTCGGTATTAGCTACTATCTGGGTATCGATGGCTTCTCCCTCTTTTTGGTTATCCTCACGACCTTTATGACATTGATTGCCTTGATTGGTCTGTCGATTACCGAAAATGTTAAAAACCTCATTATCTCTGTTCTCTTCCTTGAGATGGCGATGGTTGGGGTCTTCGTCGCGCTCGATGCAATTCTCTTTTACATCTTCTGGGAGTTCTCGCTTATTCCGATGTTTTATATCATCGGTGCGTGGGGTGGCGAAAAGAGGATCTATGCAGCTATAAAGTTCTTCCTCTATACCTTTGCCGGATCACTCATTATGCTAGTGGGTATGCTCTACATGGCCTGGGCCTTTCATAAAGCAACAGGTGTCTGGAGCTTTGCTATCACAGACTGGCATATGCTCGTTCTACCCTTTGATATGCAGTTCTGGCTCTTCCTTGCCTTTTTCCTTGGGTTTGCGATTAAAGTTCCCATGTTTCCATTCCACACATGGCTTCCCTATGCCCATGGACAGGCGCCCACCATTGGTTCGGTCATTCTTGCGGCCGTCTTGCTCAAAATGGGTACCTATGGCTTTATTCGATTCAGCCTACCCATGTTTCCAGACGCATCGGTCTATTTTACAATTCCTATAGCCGTTCTCTCGTTGATCATGATCGTCTATACGGCAATGGTTGCCTATGCCCAAGAAGATATGAAGCAAGTGGTTGCCTATAGCTCGATCTCTCACATGGGTGTTGTGATGCTTGGTATCTTCGCCCTCAATGCCGAAGGAATCGGGGGATCGGTTTTCTTGATGATTAGTCACGGTGTTGTGAGTGGTGCACTCTTTATGATCGTTGGTGTTATCTATGATCGTCTCCACACCAAACAGATGAAAGATTTTGGGGGGATTGCACGCGTGATGCCTCGCTACGGTACGATCACTGGCCTTGTTGTGATGGCTTCTGTGGGACTTCCCCTTACCATTGGTTTTGTTGGTGAATTTTTGAGCTTGCTTGGCTTTTATCGCGTCTCACCCACAATGACACTCATTGCTGGTACAACCATCATCCTAGGAGCCGTCTATATGCTCACCCTCTATAAACGCTCCTTTTTTGGTGAGGTGACCAATCTAAAACTCGCCAAACAGAAAGATCTTGACGCCAAAGAGCTCTTCTCTCTTGTGCCCATCGCCATCATTATCGTTTGGCTTGGTCTTTATCCTAAGCCTATTCTCGGACCTGTTGATGTCAGTGCCAAAGCACTCGTCAATACCATGTATCAAAAATCTATCATACCAGAGAGCAGAGAGAAGATCTCTCTGTATAACTCTATTACGAAGGAGCAGTAATGCTGCCTGAAGTTACGATCGATCTTACGGCGCTCAACATTTCCTCTCTCATCCCCATGCTTTGGACACTTGGGGCTGGGCTTTTTATTTTGATCATCGACCTCTTTAAGCGTCTTTCGAAGACCTTTTATGTCCCGGTTACTGTCATGGCACTTCTTGCCTCGCTTGCCTCAATCATTGGCTACGATGCCCCGGCGGAGGGCTTCTTTGGGCTTATTCAAAACGACGGAATGGCTCTCCTTGCACAAGGGATCATCGTCGTTAGCTCCATGCTCTTTATTCCTTTGGCTCTTACAAGCCAACGCTTCCACGAATTTGAGTTTGCGGAGTTTTTTGCTCTCTTCCTCATCATGGTCTCTGGATTCCAGTTTATGGTCAGCAGCGAAAACTTGATTTTGATCTTTGTTGCCCTTGAAACAAGTTCAATGGCTCTTTATACGCTCATTGCCCTGCACAACCGCGACCGCTCATTAGAAGCAGCCATCAAGTACTTTGTCATGGGGTCACTCGCTGCCGGCTTTTTTGCGATGGGTTCAGCCATCCTCTATCTGCTGGGTGCCAGCACTGATATCTCCATAATTCAGGCTAACCTTGCCCATCATCGTTTCGATAACATGCTGCTGATTCTATTGGGATTAGCCTTTATAGTCTCAGCCCTCGGATTCAAGCTCTCAATTGTTCCTTTCCATACATGGACACCTGATGTCTATGAGGGTGCAAGTGCCCCCTTGGCTGGCTACATGTCAATTGTTCCTAAAGTGGCTGGTTTTGTTGTCGCTATTCGTCTCTTTGAGCCCTTTGTTGTGATGAATCTTGATTGGATCAAAGAGATTCTCATTATTGCCGCCATCGCCAGTATGACGATCGGTAATGTTCTTGCGCTTGTTCAAGAGTCAGTCAAACGTATGCTTGCCTACAGCTCCGTCAGCCATGCCGGTTTTGTCATGACTGCCTTACTCGTAGCAACAGAGCAGTCTAATGCCGCTCTCTTCCTCTACTGGATTCTCTTCCTCTTTGCCAATCTTGGTGCCTTCACGATGCTGTGGATTTCACGCCATAAACAGAAGAGATTCCATGACCGATATGATCATCCCTATTCAAAATTCTCAGGAATGATCTTGGTCGCGCCTGTAGGTGCTATTATGATGACAATTTTCATGCTCTCACTGGCCGGCATTCCTCCCTTTGGTCTCTTCTTTGGCAAGATGTATCTTATCAGTGCCGTTGTTAATAGTGGGCATATTGGTTTAGCGATCATTATGGTTCTCAACAGTGCTATTGCCCTTTACTACTATCTAAAATTGGTCGTCTATATGTTCCTCAAAAGTCCTCGTGATAATGATGGAACAATCTATACAAAAAATATCACAATTCCTTTTAAAACAATTATTGGCCTTGCCGCAGCCGCTTCGACGCTGGCAATTTTTGGAATTGATGAAGCACTCACTTTGATTAAAACCTACCTTGCCAGCAGCCTCTAAGCCACCACACGCTACAATCGCCTCATGAGAGCTCATCTT
>JAINCO010000073.1:0-10704 GCA_036574095.1 Campylobacterales bacterium
GTTTTTCATCCCCAAAAAGTTGGCTTAGTCATGGATCGCTTTTCGTCTGGACTTTTAATGAGTGAGATCTTTGTTCGTTTTAACTACTTACTGGGAGCAACTGGACTGGCTGTTCTTGGTTACGAGGGGTGGCGGCTTGTGGCACGATTTATGGAGTGTAGGTGATGATTCAGATTCGAGGTCTTCGCAAAAAATTTGGCACCAAAGAGGTGCTAAAGGGTGTTAATCTTGACATCGTCGAAGGCAAGACAACTGTCATTTTTGGCCTATCAGGAGGTGGAAAATCGACGATTATTAAGCATATTAGTGGCTTGCTGAAAGCTGATGAGGGTGAGATTATCATCGATGGTATCCCTGTAAGTTCACTCGATGCCCATGGCTGGGTAGAGGTTCGTAAGAAGATCGGATTTCTTTTTCAAAGCGGCGCACTCTTTGATAGTATGAATGTCTTTGATAATGTCGCCTTTCCACTGCGCGAGCATACAAAAATGACACCTGATGAGATCGAGGCTCATGTTGAGGAGGCACTTCGCATGGTTGCTTTGGTTCCCTCTGAGGTTCGCAATCGTTTTCCTGATGAGTTATCAGGTGGTATGCGTAAACGCGTTGGATTGGCGCGAACGATTATTATGAAGCCCAAATATATCCTTTATGATGAGCCTACAAGTGGCCTTGATCCTGTTACATCTGATCAAATCACGCAACTTATTCGCAAACTTCAACGCGAAATCGAAGCAACTTCACTCCTAATTAGTCATGATATTAAAGAGAGTTTCAAGGCAGCCGATTATGTCGCGATGCTCTTTGATGGAGAGATTATTGAGTACCTTCCTAAGGAGGCATTTATGAAAAGTTCCCATCCTGTTGTTAGGCAGTTTCTTGAGGGAAGCTCCCAAGGACCGATTCGTCTTCGCGATGAGTGAGTCGGTAGTAATTTTCGCTTGCCAGTTCAAGCGAGCCCTTGTTGCAGGTGATTATCGATTAGCTCACGAGATTGCTGAGGGGCATTGGCGATTAGGGCATAGGGAGGCTGCGCTACTTGCCAAAGGCTATTGCAATGCTGCCACGGCCTTGGTGCTCAAGGGGTTGGGACGAGATGATGCAGCTAAACGGGTCTGGGCGACATTCGAAAAATATCGACCCTTACAATGTTGGCTCTCCTCGGAGGAGCGTTTGATGATCGAGGTGCTTGATCATTTGCTTGAAGAGGCGCTTCACAGTTAATCGCCTTAGAGACCGCTATCGAGGCCTCTAAGGGTGCATCAATCCAACTGTCGTCGTATGTAGGTTGGAACAGCGAGTGTTTCTTCGTCCATAGCAATATCGTAGCCGCTGGCAATCTTGATGACTCGGGGCTTTGTGATGCGTGTTGCGGACGAGGGAGCTTCAGTGCGGCCTACGGGATTATTGGCAGCCTCTCGTTCAAAACCTGTTGCCACGATGGTGATGCGAACCTGATCAGGGGGAAGTGTCTCGTCTGTTGTCGTACCAAAGATTACATCAGCATCCTCATGGGCTGTTTCATAGACGATACTCATGGCGTTGTTGATTGCCGCAAGTGGGTAGGAGGGGTGGATTTGGAAGTGAACCAAGACACCCATCGCACCATTGATGCTGACATTATCAAAGAGGGGTGATTCGATAGCGCTCTTGATTGCCTCATAGGCTGCTTCAGTGCCACTAGCTTCACCAATTCCCATCAAGGCTAAGCCTCTATGGCTCATCACGGTGCGTAAATCGGCAAAATCGATATTAATGTCTGATGGGCCATGCGAGAGAATGACACCACTAATACCCATGACAGCACGCGCAAGAACATCATCAACGATCTTGAAGCTATCTTTGAATCCGGTATTTTTGTTGACGATAGCCAGGAGTTTATCGTTAGGAATGATGACGATTGAGTCGCTCATCTGCCTTAGCTCAGTCAATCCTTGATCGGCGAACTTTTTGCGCTTGGGACCTTCAAACATAAAAGGGCGCGTAACAACAGAGACAGTCAGGGCGCCTACCTCTTTAGCTGCAGCTGCAACAACACTAGCGGCTCCCGTACCTGTTCCTCCACCCAGACCCGCAGCAATAAAGACAAGATTAGCACCTCGCAGTGCCTCTTTAATCTCTTCATAGCTCTCTTCTGCTGCATTGCGTCCTATTTCTGGGCGCATACCTGCACCAAGTCCTTTGGTTGTCTCTGGGCCCAGTTGGATTTTAATGGGGGCCTGTGAACTTGCGAGAGCTTGCGCGTCGGTATTGGCAGCGATCATCTCAATTCCGGTGACGCCTGTTTGAATCATATGGTTAATCATATTGGTGCCACCGCCCCCAACACCAATCGCTTTGATATTTGCCCCAAGAATCGCAAACTCATCCATCATCTGATCACTCCTTCTCCTGTAGTTAATTAAAAAAGATGTTTTAGCCAATTCCAAAACTTCTCAAAACCTGAAAGAAGCCCCTCATCTTGACGGCCATTAACTGGCTTCAGGGTTGGGGCACTCTCTTCCTCGCGTTGCTGATGCCCTCTATTTTGGGGTAGTGTTTCCTCTTGCGACGAACGATAGGGTGAAAACTCGCCGCTTTCGAGTGCTGCAGTGGCTGCATAGTTTTCGTCACTGGCGCGAGGGCGTATGCGCCTATTTGAGTCGATCTCATAAAGAGCATGTTCACCCAGTCCATAAAGGACAAGCCCCAATGCCGTCGCATAAGAGGGATCGCGTAGGCTCTCAAATAGACCCTCCATTTCGCGTGGTCGCGCGATGCGTACGGGTAAATTGTCAAAAACTGCTTGAGCAAGCTCTCGAAGGCCATCAAGTTTGGTCATGCCACCAGTCAAGACAACACCAGCACCTAAGGCGTTTTTAAAGCCACTCTTTTCAAGTGACTTTGCAAGGATCATCAGTGTCTCCTCGACACGCGCATAGATGACATTGCTAACAATCTCAAGACTAACTTGCTGTGTTGCCTGATCGTCACCAATCATAGGGATTTCGATCAGTTCATTCGAATTTCCATGCAATGAACCATAATCAATCTTGATCTTTTCGGCAATTTGTAATGGTGTATGGAGTGCCATCGATAGATCAGATGTGATATGGTTACTACCAATTGCGACAAAATCGGTGTAACGCAATGAATTACCTAAATGAATCGCAAGGTTGCTTGTTGAGCCACCAATATCGATAACAGCAACACCCAACTCTTTCTCATCATCACCCAAAACCGCGATGCTTGAGGCATAGGAGGAGAGAACGATATTTTCAATCTCAATTCCTGCGAGTCGAATTGTTTTTGTCAAATTCTCCAAGCTCGATTTTTGTGTGGCGATGATGTGGATACTTACTTCCAACCGGCTACCGCTCATGCCGGCAGGATCTTCGATAAAATCCTGATCATCGACTCGGAAGTTATAAGGAAGGGCGTGGATGAGCTCATAATCGCTTGGGATGTTGGCGTTATAGAGGGCAGCTTGAATAGCGCGATTAATCTCTTTTAGGCCAATCTCCTTACTCGGGACATTGACGACACCATAGCTATTAAGGCTTTTGGTATAGGTGCCCGATATCGAGACAATCGCACGATTGGCTTCGATGCCAGCAACTCGCTTCGCATCACTCAGTGCCTGGCGTATCGATTTGGCTGCCTGCTCGATGTTGGTAACAGAACCCTTTTTAAGTCCTTGAGAGCGGGCGATGCCCGTTCCCATAATCGTTACAGCACCCTCTTTTTTTTCGGCGATGATCGCGCAGACCTTCGTCGAGCCGATGTCAATACCGATTAAAACCGAACCCACCACGATCCTTTATTGCGCACCCGCTTGAGGTTGATAAAAAATTTCAACAGGGTAGCGTTTGCCAAGCTCTTTGAGAATTTGACTCATTACCGCCCCCTCCTTTGTTTGTGCCGCAAGCGCCTCTATCTGGGGCACGTTGGCACTCTTGTTATCGTCTAGCAACTTCTGTTCCATGATTCTTAAAAGAACCGCTTTATCTGCAAGAAGAACAGTAATGTCCCTGTTTTTCGAAGCAAAGAGTTCAGCGATGACCTTGGAGGCTTCATCACTATTAAAGCCTGGAAGCTTAGAGGCATCCTGACGACCGATAAAGCCTATATCGGTGCCATTCCAGTTGCGGAATCTCTCAGCAGCCATTTCGGTAATTTTCTGGCGCGCCTTTTCGCTGCGCAGCTGTCCTTCCGCAATCGGCGCTGCTTCTTCGAAACTCATGAGGCGTGCCGGATATTTTTTGAGGATTTTGACACTAACAAATCCTCGCTCAACTTCAACAGGCTTAAGTGTCTCTCCCTCTTTTTTGGTGGCGATCATCTGGTTGAGCTCAGGTGGTAAGGGGTTATGGGTAAGTGAAACTTTTTGAACCTTTTGACCCTCGATTTTTCCCTCTTTAAAGGCGACATAGTCAACAAGTGATTTTTTGCGACTCTCTTTTTTAGCAAAATCGAATTTAACTCGATCTTTGACCTCATCAAATGAGAGTAGTTTACCATCAGCTGTGGTATAGCTTCCTTTATTTTCTTCATAAAAGCTCTTTAGCTGAGCTTCGGTTGCATTTGTTTCTGTGATTGGTGTGAAGTTGAGAGCAAGATCATAAAGCTCTTCAGTCTTGTAGGAGTTTTTGTTTTTCTCCCAGTACGCTTTGATCTCCTCTGGGGTAAGGGTAATCGAGATATCGCGCGCGTGAATGATGCTCATGCTGATGCGATCTTTGACAGTTGTTGCCATTTCGATGATGCGTCGTTCATGTTTGGTGACTGGCATCTGAAGAAGTTTTTGGACTTTTTCAATCAACAGATCTTTTTTTAGGCTTGCTTCAAAAGATTGAGGAGTCAGACCTGCCTCGCTTAGAACCTTGCGATAGTGCTCTTTATCAAAGACACCATTTTTAGTAAAAGCCTCAATCGCAACGATCTTTTGGCTCACCTCCTCATCAGTAACTTGAATACCCATCTCATGGGCAAAATTCTCAAAGAGCGCCTGATTGATGAGCGTTTGAAGAGCCATCTGCTCTAACCCCATCTTTTTGGCTTGCTCACGATCGAGCTTTCCACCAAAGATTCGGTTATAGTAGTTATAAATGTTGCCATAGGTGTCGTTAAACTGCTGATTGGTGATCTTGATGCTCCCAACTTTAGCGACATGGCCGCTATTACCAGAATAATCGAATGATCCCCACCCCACAAATCCTGCACCGATAAAGGCGATTGTGCTGACCCAGATCGTGATAATCAGCCATTTTTTATGCCGCTGCATCCAGCTTATCATAAGGGTACCTTTCCTATAATTACGATAACTTATTGTAGTCAAACGGCCTTTAAAGGCCCATTAAAAGAGGGGGTAAACGAGTAAGTTGTTCTCTGGGAATGATCTTTCGGTGCGTGATGCACGCCATATTTGGCATCCTTGTACGCAAATGAAGGATCATGAAGATTTTCCGATCATTCCTCTTGTGCGTGGAGAAGGGGCAAAGCTTTTTGATACCCAGGGAAAGAGCTATATCGATGCTATTAGCAGCTGGTGGGTGAACCTGTTTGGCCATGCCCATCCTCATATCGTTAGCGCGATAGCCAAGCAGGCAAGCTCTCTTGAGCACGCGATCTTTGCCGGCTTTACCCATGAGCCTGCTGTGAGGCTTGCTGAGAGACTCGCTACTATGACAGGGCTTCCACGACTCTTTTTTGCCGATAATGGTTCGGCAGCTGTTGAGATAGCGTTGAAACTTGCTTATCACTACTTTCACAATCAAGGCCAGGAGCGCCCCTATTTTGTCTCCTTGACAGGTAGTTATCATGGCGAGACGATGGGGGCGCTTGCGGTTGGTGATCTTGGGCTTTATAAGGAGGCCTACAAAGCTCTTTTGATGCGAACCCTCCAAAGTCCAGCCCCCAAAGATAGAACGATCGAGGCGGCAATTGAGGCGGCAGAGGCCATGGCAAGGCTTTTACACGAACGGGGCCACGAGGTAGCTGCTGTCATTGTCGAACCACTGGTGCAGTGCGCGGGTGGCATGGCGATGCACGATCCTGAATTTATTCGTCGCGTACGCGCTTTGTGCGATCAATTTGGTATCTTTTTGATTCATGATGAAATTGCTGTTGGTTTCGGGCGAACGGGAACGATGTTTGCCTTTGAGCAAGCTGGTATCAAGCCCGATCTTCTATGCCTCTCCAAAGGACTCACAGGCGGGTTTTTACCGATGAGTGTTGTCATGATGCGTGAGGAGATCTATGTGGCATTTTATGAAGATTACCACCCTCAGCGCTCCTTTCTTCACTCTCACTCCTACACAGGCAACCCCCTTGCGTGCGCCGCGGCCAATGCGACGCTTGATCTGTTTGAAGAAGAAGAATGGATTACGCGAAACCGCCAAACAGCCCAAAAGATGGCAGAGCTTTTAACACCACTTGTTCATCATCGCAAGGTTCGCGAGGTGCGCTCTAAAGGAATGATTGCTGCTGTAGAGCTACACGATCTTTCAGACCCTAGACCAGCCAGGACGATGATGCGTAAAGCGCTCTTGCAGGGAGTGCTTCTTAGACCACTGGGAAATGTGCTTTACTTGATGCCCCCTTATGTGATCAGTGATGAGGAGTTAGTTAAGTGCGTCGAGGTTATGAAGATGGTTATTGATGAGGTAGAATGAACGCGCCCCATATTCCTGTTCTTTTGGATCATGTTTTAGAGCTTTTTTCAACACTCAAAAGTGGCATTGTTGTTGATTGTACGGTTGGGTATGGTGGGCATGCTGAGGCAATTTTACAACACTATCCTCACCTTAGCTATATCGGTATCGATCAAGATGAGGAGGCATTGGCGTTTAGTCGTGCGAGGCTTGCTTCTTTTGGTGAGCGTGTCCGGCTCATACATGGGCGCGCCTCTGAGATTTTACCGACACTCATCCATGAACCTGTCGTTGCCGTATTGGCTGATATTGGGGTTTCAAGTCTTCAGCTGGATAAGAGTGAGCGCGGTTTTGGTTTTGAGTCAGAGACACTTGATATGCGCATGGATCGTGATCGGGCGTTGACTGCTAAAGAGGTTGTGAATCGCTATCCAGTACACGAACTTGAGCGGATTCTTAAAGAGTATGGCGAAGAGCGTCACTACAAAAAGATCGCTCGCCTGATTGATGAAGCACGCAAAAAAGCAGAGATCACAAGTGCCAAAGAGCTTGCCCAGTTGATTGCGCGCTACTTCCCTAAAGGGCGCATCCATCCTGCAACCCTCACATTTCAAGCAATTCGCATCGAAGTCAATGATGAATTAAGCGAGCTTCAACGGTTGCTTGAAGCGGTTAAAGAGCTTGGCAAGGGAGTAATTGTTGGGATTATCAGTTTTCATTCCCTGGAGGATCGCATCGTCAAACAAACCTTCAAAGAGTGGGCTAAAAGTTGCATTTGCCCAGCGGAGGCGATGCGATGTGTTTGCGGCAATGATCATGCCTTAGGTGAGATTCTTACCAAACGCCCCCTTGAAGCCTCTGAGGAAGAGATCAAATTCAATCCTCGTGCTCGCAGTGCTAAACTACGCGCCTTTAGGTTTCGATCATGACCAAAGAACAAGACGATCTGCTTCAAGAACTCTCTTCTGCAACAGAGGATGGCGGAGGTGTTGGGAGAGTAGCCTTTAGGCGTGCTGTGATGATGATTGTGATTCTTTTTTTGATTTTTGGCCCCAAAATTCTCATCACCCAGCAAATCTACTACAAAAGCATTGAGATCTCCAAGCTCAGAACACTTCACCAGATGCTTCGAGAGGAGAATAATTACCTACGCCAGCAACTTGAAATTCAAAAGTTCAAAAATGAAATTCTTGATAGGATGTAAAGCAAAAGCGGGCTATACTCTTGTGATTTAGATTTTACGAAGGAGCAAGAATGTCTGCTACGATTTTAAAAACGATTCCTTTAGCAGGAACAAATGGCGAGATTACGATTTCAACGATCCGAGAGCCCTATGGGCCTGGAAGCCATCCGGTTGTTAGTATCGGATCGACGCTCAAAGCTGGAAGTGAGCCACAGTGGAAGGTTCATATTCCCTACGAAAACCTTGAAGCTGTGATCGAGGCACTTCAGGAAGCTAGCGCAGCCAAGAAGTAGCTTGAAACTCTCATCTAACGATCGTTGCTCGTGTTGTTGCTCTGTCATCGAGGCGCTCATTACCTTGATGCTTTAAATTTGAGTGACGATTTTAACGGGTCTTGACCTTTTCTCATAAATTACTTGTGACCTTTAGGACATCGTTTGTCGGGGGTGAGATGGTAGAGAAGTCGCTTTTTGTATGATGAAAGTTCGTCGCGCTTATATTGAGATTACCAATAGCTGCGGCCTCTCACACAGCTTTTGTCCTACCCATGGAAGAGCTGCAACAAGCATGGGTTGAAGTGCTTTTTACGCAAACGCTTCGTGAAGTCGCGCCTTTAGCACGAGAGATTTCGTTGCATTTAATGGGTGATCCATTGGCCCATCCAAAGTTATGTTGCTTGTTAGAGATCACCAAGCATTATCGCCTGCCTGTGACGATCACCACAGCCGGTCATCTGATGGATGAGGAGCGCATGAGGCTTTTGATGCACCCAATTGTGAAGCAGGTAAATTTTTCGCTTAATAGCTTTAATGAAAATCCTAAAAAATGGAGCTTTGAATTTTATCTTGAGCGCCTATCGGTTTTTCTTGATAAAATAAAAGGTGTGCGCGATGATCTTTTTGTCAATTGGCGTCTATGGAATCTAAAGGAGGGGGAGGAATCCTCCTTTAATCTTTAATCGCAAGGTTTTGGCCTATGTCGCCAAGCGCTATAGCGTTGAGATTGGCTTAGAGGAACTTAAGCTCAAAAAGAGCCATAAGATTTTTCGGGCGTTTTTATCTTCATGCCAATTGGCTCTTTACATGGCCCAGGATGGATGGAGAGATTATCACTAATCATGGTTTTTGCCATGCACTCTCGGGGCAATTTGGCATTCTTGCTGATGGGAGAGTTGTGTCATGTTGTCTTGATGCAAGCGCAGAGATGGTCTTAGGGAGGATCCAAGAGGCTCCTTAGTTAAGGGGGATTTTATAAAATGGCTTTGCGCGAGATCCTCCAAAGTAAGCGTGCTAAGGCGATGCGCGATGGATTTCGTCGAGGTGAGCTTGTCGAGGAGTTTTGTCGTCGGTGTGGCTATATTTCGCGTTTCGCGCATCAATGATCTGAGTAAAGGGGTACGATGAGACGATGGATTTTGGCCTTGAGTGTGCTGGCTGTGATAAGCGGTAGCGCATGGTCGATAACACCTGATGAGAGTGTGATCTTTGATGAAGAGGAGAGGGAGAGCTTTGAGCAGACGAAATTTGCGATTACAGCCGGAACTATTTGGATTAATGCGATAGGAAAATTTGCTGATGGTGAGTACACGCTACAAGAGACATCGATCATACCGCTCGAAACCAAAAATAGCTATCTTGTCACGCTCACATTTGGCATGAAAAAAGGAGCCTTCTCATATTCACATGAAGAGACAATTGGTCTTTTGTATGATGGTAACAAACTTTGGATTAAATATATGGGCAAAATCTATCACTACACCGTTCCTTCACAGATCAAGACGATCGATAGACGAGAAAAAGAGGTGATCTATAAAATCGAGCGACCTTCGTTGAATGTTCAGATTGGAAAAATGAAGCTTAGATTTGAGTTTGAATAAATTAACAAGTGAGAATTTTCGCAAAAAGGGATCCACAAAAGAGGGCCAGTTATTACCTTCAAAAAAGTCGAGTTAATTTATCGAGTTAGTATTAACAGTAGAGCTTTCGCTGCTGTAGCGAAAGCGGTGTTTAAAATAAGCCTTGCGTGATACTCTTAGTAATTAGATGCGCGTAAGCGAGCAATGCGATCTTCGAGTGAAGGATGGGTGCTAAAGAGCGACATGACGCTTTTGCCATTGATCCCAAATGCCTTTACTGTTTCGGGAAGGTGAGGCTCCTCGTGGCTTCGGCGTAGTGCTTCGAGGGCAGCGATCATATTGGAGCGGCCAGCTAAGCGAGCCCCAGCAGCATCAGCTCGGTACTCACGATAGCGTGAAAAGGCCATGACAATCAGTGTCGCAAGGATGCCCAGAACGATCTCAGCAACCATGCTGGCAACATAGTAGCCGATACCGACCTCTTCGCGGTTTTTGAGGATGACGCGATCAACCACATAGCCCACGATCCGCGAGAAAAAGACAACAAAGGTATTAACAACACCTTGAAGTAGTGTAAGTGTCACCATATCTCCATTTGCGATATGGCCGATCTCATGGCCAAGAACCGCTTCGATTTCATTCTCGTCCATCGTATGAAGCAAACCTGTACTCACAGCCACTAAGGCACTATCTCGAAAAGCTCCGGTGGCAAAGGCGTTGGGACTTGGATCTTCATAGATGGCTACTTCTGGCATCCCGATACCAGCTTTTTGCGAAAGGCGGCGAACTGTCTCAACAAGCCATACTTCACCACGGGTTTGCGGATACTCGATGACAACCGCACCAACGGACATTTTAGCAATTTGCTTGGAGATCAAAAGCGAGATGATTGATCCTGTAAATCCTACAATAGCACTAAAAACAAGGAGCGTTCCCAAATCTAATCCATTAGCCGTTAAGAAGCGATCTGCCCCTAAGAGGCGTACAACAATACCAATGACAATCATCACGGCAAGGTTAGTAAGCAAGAAAAG
>JAINCO010000074.1:0-4619 GCA_036574095.1 Campylobacterales bacterium
CAGGATCGCCTTTGATGAGTTTTTCGAGTCGATCGACTTTTCGATGTAATTCGACTAGAAGAGTAAGCAAGAGTCGGTCACTCTCTTGCGCTTCTCCCCGCGCGTAGGCCATCTTAAGCCACTGTCCGATTGGATCTTGTGAAAGATCACTCAACCTAAGGTATTCGCGGTTATGCTCAAGATGATCCAATGAGGATCGGATAAGCTCTAAGGTGATGGGGGCGTGGACGAAACGGGGTTCCATGGTTAGATCGCCTGATCAAAGATAATAAAAATTAAAAAAATAAAGCCTAGCCAGCCATTGACAGTAAAAAAGGCTTTGTTGATATGTGCAAGGGAGAGCCAGACGAGTCTGTGTTGCCAAGCAAGCATGATGGCAGCAGTAATAATCCCAAGCCTACCAGCAAGACCCGCGTTGATCTCAATGATAAATGCAGTCCACAATAGGAGGGTAAGAAGATGAAAGAGACGAGCAAGCAGCAGTGTTTTATTAACGCCGATCGATGCAGGGATCGAGTGAAGACCGACATGGCGGTCAAAATCGATATCTTGAATGGCATAAAGTAGATCAAATCCTGCGACCCAAAAAAGAACCCCTCCAGCCAAATACCACGACCAGAGGGGTGTTGTTTCGATGACAGCGATTGTTCCAGCTAACGGTGAGAGAGCCAGTGCAAGACCCAAAAAAAGATGTGCCGTTGAGGAGAAGCGTTTAACTAGGGAGTAGAAAGCAAGAATAAAAAGAACAGGAAAAGAGAGGATAAAAGCGGTTTGATTGACAAGTGAGGCGATGATAACAAAGGTAAGGGCGTTGATGGTGATAAAAAGAATCTGTGCTCGTTCACTGATGCGGCCATCGACGCTGGGACGATTACGGGTGCGCGGATTGAGTCGATCGAAATGGCGGTCAAGATAGCGATTGACTCCCATCGCAAAATTTCTTGCTGTTACGGCAGCAATAATGGCAAGCCCAAATAGCTTCCATCCAAACCATCCTTTGGCGGCGACGATCATGGCAATCAAAATAAAGGGTAGCGAAAAAATAGAGTGGTGAAAGGCGACAAGTTCGCTAAAATCCCTCAATCTACGCCACATTTAAAACCCTGATTTTTTAGGGTGATTGTAGCACATAGTCGTTTAATTTACGAATGGTTATAATCGCTTCTATGAAAGTAGCTGCTTTGATTGGACCAACGGCGAGTGGCAAAAGCGCGCTTGCTCTTGAGATTGCACGAAACAAAGGGCTTTGGATCTTCTCGATTGACTCTCTTGCTGTCTATCGTCATATCGATATTGTTTCTGCAAAGCCAACAGCAAAGGAGCGTGAGGGTATTCGTCACTTTGGGATTGATGAGCTTGAACTTCCTGAGCCATTTCATGCTGGTAAACTCCTTTCTCTCTATCATCAAGCGCAAGAGGAGGCAAGACAAGCTGGTAAGGGGCTGTTGATTGTCGGTGGGAGTAGTTTTTATCTTAAGGCGCTTATCGATGGGCTTTCGGAGGGGTTTGTTATCTCAGATGAGGCATCGGCCAAAGTGCGTAGGCTTCTTGGTGACCTTGAGGCGGCACGAGAGTTACTGGCAAAGGTTGATCCTATCTTGGCACAAAGAATTCTTCCTGCAGATCGCTTTCGCCTTGGTAAAGCTTTGGGGTATTGGTTGACGTATGGGCGTCCGCTATCTGAATATTATGCAAAAAATCCTCCTGTTGCTCAGTGTGATGAGATTGCGATTTTTCATCTATGTGTTGATCGATCGTGGCTACGAGAGCGCATCGCCTTGCGAACCCATCAGATGATCAAAGCTGGTGCGATTGATGAGGTTGCTTGGCTTGAGGCTCGTTATGGCAGGGCGCCTCACGCTATGAAGGCTATTGGCATTCGCGAGATTCTTGCCTATTTTGATGGCGAGATCAAGCGAGATGACCTGGAGGGGTTGATAACGCTTCATACCGCGCAACTAGCCAAACGCCAAGAGACATTTAATCGCGGGCAATTTCGTAGCATAGAGTCGGGATCAGCAGATCGTTTGAGGATAGCTTTAAGCTCTTTTTATGATGAGGAGGTCAGGATTGACTGAGGGTTTTTCTATGACAGTGAAGATGAAGCACGCATGCGTTACAATCAACTAAAAGAAGGATGGTGTGATGAAAAGATGGGAAGAGAATGGTCGAAAATTGCTCATCGTCTGGAGTAGTGGCGATGAAGAAGTTGCTCGAAAGATGGTGTTGCTTTATAGTGGCGTCATGATGGAGCGAGGGTATTGGGATGAGGCGATTTTGATGATCTGGGGGCCTTCAGCAAAAATTTTAGCCGAATCTCCCCAACTTCGCAATAAGATCAAAGAGATCAAAGCTTCAGGTGTGCGGGTGATGGGGTGTATTGTTTGTGCTGAAGATTATGGTGTGAGCGATACGCTGGATGCCCTTGAGATCGAGCTAACGCATACGGGTGACTATTTAACACGCTGTCTTCAAGAGGGATGGCGAGTCTTGACATTTTAATAGAGTTTTATCGCCTCCTGGCATAGGCGATCCCATGAGCTTTTACCTTTAAGCTTCAGGCATGAGGTGAGCGCCTCTTTGGCAGCACGAAGATTGCCGGCCTCAGCTTCGTAAGTGGCAAGGAGGTATAGGCTTCGGCTTCTCTCGTCAGGCTTTAGCGAGAGATCGGCCAGTGAGCGCATCAATCCTGCGGCATCAGCATAACGCCCTTTGCGTGCCAAGAGATCGGCGTAGGTGAACTCTGCCCATGGGGATTCGATTCGAACCTTTTTCTTAAATTGTAGATCAACAATTTTTTTGATCCAGATTTCAGTCATTGTTGCATCTTTACGGCGTTGTCCTAATCGGACGATACCTTTATATAGAGGGATGTTTTGTACGCGGTTGCGAAACACTTGCTCTGCTAAGGAGGCAGTTTTAATCATCAGCTCCTCGTCATTGATCGCTTGAGCTGAGGTAAAGAGATCATAAAGTAGCTCGAAGTTTTGTTGTGCTTGGGCTTTGGGGATCTCATCTTGATAGGCAGCTGTGAGATTGATCAGATCTTTGGTGAGGTTAATTGCCTCTTTGTGACGCTGCGCAGCAAAGAGAACCCTGGCAAGGTTGGCCATCCAGTAGAGTTTTTGTTGAGCAGGTTCATCGTTAAGGTGGCGTCTGGCGATTTTGTGCGCCTCATTAAACTTGCCCATTTGAGCATAGCAGTTAAAAAGTTTCTCATCAAGGGAAGAGGGGAGCTTAGCGCCATGGTTACTGACGATTTTGATTGCCTCTGGACAATTACCCCGATTAAACTGTCGTAATGCCTCGGCGTTAGCCGCCTCTTTAAGAAGAGCATCTCGCCGGGGGGCTAATGCTTGAGGTAATTTGAGTAGTTTTGGTTTCAGCTCAAGTATCTCTTTCCATGCTCCCTCTTTAGCTAATAATTCACCTTTTTCAAGTAAGGCGCGTTGGGCAAGTTCTGAGCCAGCATACTCTTCGATAATCTTATCAAGCCCCTCGCGTCGTTTTTTGCTATCTTTTTCATCAAGAATGAGGAAAAGACGCGCCATTTGCTCCTTTGCCTCTTTGGCATATTTTCCCATTGGATAGGTTTTTAGGTAAGTTTCAAAAACCTTTTTAGCCTCACTTTTATTATCTAAAGCTGCCATTAAAAGAGCTTGTTTATAAAGAAGATCTTCGTACAAAGAATCCTCTTTGGCAATCTTTGGAAGAATGCGTGTTATCATATCGAGGGCAATGCGAGTTTGGTTTTGGTCAGCTAAGAAGAGTGCGATCTCATAGGTTTGTTGAGGTTTGGTATCAAAAAAGGCAGGGTTGGCACGCCACACTTTAAGATAAAGCGATGTGGCTTCTTGTTTCTCTTTTTGCGCTACATGGCGATTCGCGAGGCTAATGGCAGCAAGACTTGCAACGTCAAGATCTTTTGTCTCAGCCAAAGCCTCACTATAAAGTGTCATCGCACGTGCTGGCGCATTGATTTGAAGCATAAAATCACCCTCATGGATCTTGGAGAGTGGGGCATATTTGGTTGAGGGGTAGTCGGTGCGGATGCGATCATAGTAGTAGTGCGCCTCTTTTTTATCACCAAGGGCAGCATAGGTATCAGCTGTCATCAAGAGAACTTCGGGAAAATTCTCATCCGTTGGGTAGGTTTTCATCCATTGAAGAGAGGTTTCAAGTAGTGTTTGGCCATAACTGGTGTCACCATTTTTGATCAGATGGAAAAGTGATTGAATTTTGAGAAAGAGGAGTTCTGATGAAAAGAGAGAGTTTGGTGCCTTGGCGATCGCTTTGTTGATGACATTAAGCGCCTTATTCCACTCCTTTTTTTCAACATATTTTTTGGCTTCAAAGTAGTAGCGCGCCTCTCGTGTTGAACTATCTTCGACGATTGGATTGCCTGTGACATCGAGTGGCCCAACAAAAAAAGGTGTTGCCTCAGGGATGGCTACAGGAAAACGAAGGCCTTCATTAGGGGTTTGGGTTAAGAAGGGGAGACTTTTGTTGCTCGCCAAAAGTTGCCAGCGACCAGCGCAGTTGTGACGGTTAAGTGACTTTTCGGCATTGGTTGTAGGGTCAATAGCAAGGCAAAACGCACGATGGTTGGTGCTTTTGAC
>JAINCO010000075.1:0-2756 GCA_036574095.1 Campylobacterales bacterium
CGCCAAACCCGTATTCCCGATGTGGACACAACCAACCTCGCTTTTTATGTTGAAGCTAAAAGCTTAGCATCCCAAGGATTGGGTTGGGAGGCTGGCGCACGCGTGGAGAGAACATCGATTAAACCAAATCGGGCGTTGGCTGATGCCACAGGTTACTCCATGCAAGCGCAAGCCGTTAAAAATTTTATTCGCGCTCTTCCCGATCGAGACTTTACAAACCTCACGGGCAACCTTCTCCTTCGCTATCGCTTAGGTCAAGGGTCGGCCTGGGTGGGTGTTGGTCATGGAGTGCGCGTGCCGGATGCCAAAGAGTATGGATTTATCAATTACATGAATAATAATTGGATGCTCAAGGGTAATCCCTACCTCAATGAAACCAAAAATAACGAAATCGATCTGGGGGTTGAGCATCAAACCGAACAGTGGGGCGTCAAGGTTACCGCCTTCTATAGTGACCTAACCGACTATATTTATGCGTATAAGAGCGGAATGACGACCACCTTTGCCAACATCGATGCCCATATCTATGGTGGGGAGGTGGCCGCCAATCTTGTGATGTTTGATGGACGCGTCAATCTCGAAGGATCGCTTGCCTATCAGCGAGGGAAAAAGGATAGCCAACCTATCGCAAGTCAGAATGATGAGGATCTTGCTGAGATGACGCCTCTAAGAGGTCGTGTGGCTCTGACTTATGATGACTCTACTCTTTATGGTCGCATCGAGTGGCTTGGGGCTACTAGCCAAGAGGATATCGATGAAGCCAATGGGGAGAAGAAAATCGCCGGCTATGGCATTATCAACCTCAAAGCTGGTTATACGATCGGTAAACACTGGGCACTCAATGGTGGCATCAACAACCTGCTTGATCAGACCTATGCCCTCAATAACAGCTATGTTGGTCGCGGTGTGATTAGTGCTTCAGGAAACAATGTCCTTGTCCTCAATGAGCCAGGTCGCGCCCTCTACGCCAATCTGACCTATCGTTACTAATCGTAACAACCCTAACCCTTCATGTATCATTGCAGCGCTCCCAAAAGGGGGCGCATGCTACACTTTAGGATGCAAATCAAACCAAAACGAATTATTTTGGCTGGCATTATTGGCAATATCATCGAATACTACGATTTTGCTCTCATTGGGTTTATGGCCACCATCATCGGCCACCACTTCTTTCCAGCCAATAATCCAGCCCTCTCAACCCTCTCGACTTTTGCCGCCTTTGCTGCGGGGATGGTGATGCGTCCCATTGGCGCACTCATCTTTGGCCATATCGGCGATACACTGGGACGAAAAAAGGCGATGCTTCTTTCGCTTGCTCTTATGGCGCTTCCTACCTTTGCTATCGGCCTACTACCAACCTATGAGACAATCGGCATCATAGCCCCGATTCTTCTTGTAGCACTTCGTATCCTTCAAGGGCTCTCTGTTGGCGGCGAGTATGCAAGCTCCATTGTCTATCTTATTGAGCATGCGCCAGAGCATCGACGCTACCTCTATGGATCCTTTGTGAGTGTCGGAGCTAAAGCGGGCATGAGTTTGGGATCGGGTGTCTTGGCGCTTCTTTTTTTGCAACTGGGTGATGAGGCGATGGAGGCGTGGGGATGGCGGATGCCCTTCTTTGCAAGCCTTGCCTTAGCCCTCCTAGGCTTTTGGCTTCGACGCACGCTTATTGAAGAGTATCAACTCGAGCGATCAACTCGCCACCTTCCTATTATCGAACTTTGGCGCCACTACCGTATGCTAACCCTTAAGCTCTTTGGCATTGCCGCAGCCGTCTGGGTTCTTTATTATGCACTCTTTGTCTATGCGATCACCTGGATCGTGCATTTTGGGAAACTTACAAAAGCTGAAGCGGTGCGCATGGAGAGCGTCACGATTATGGCGGGCTTAGGAATGATGCTCTTTGCCGCCTACCTAGCCGATCGTTTTGGTGGCCTACGCATCATGCGCGCTGGATTTTTGCTAGGAAGCATCGCTACGATCCCGATCTTATTATGGCAGATGGAACTAAGCTATTGGGGTGTTCTTATGACTCAACTTCTCTTGGTTGCTGCTTTGGCAATGGTTCAAGCACCTATTTTTGCCACAGTGACCCTCGCCCTACCACCATATGTGCGCACAACCGCAACAGCATTCATTTTAGGCACAGCAGCAGGGGTTGTCGGGGGAACGACACCGATGATCCTTGATGGATTGATTACACTTACCAATGACCCCATAGCAGGAGGTTATCTTATCACAGCAGCGATGGTTGGGGCGTTGATCCTCCTTCGTCAACACTAAACTTTTTGCCAAAAGATGGTATAATATAACCTCTTTGGAGGAGTGGCAGAGCGGTTGAATGCACTCGATTCGAAATCGAGCATACGGTGATGAGCCGTATCGGAGGTTCGAATCCTCTCTCCTCCGCCAATTGGTATTCTGGGGGGAATTTAAAAGGGCACGCCAGCCGATTTTCCCTTCAAATTGGAATTTTTTACCTTTTAAAATAGGGTCTAGAGTAGAATATTTCACTCCACCGCCCCCTTTCTCATTAGTTTTAATAATAGCTTGTAAAATTTCTCTACAGAGAGGCTTCGGTTGTTAAACCGAAACTCGCTCTCTTTGAGATGTAGATAAAACATCTTACCTTGTATCCCGTTAAATTTAGCTAAGCGACGCTTAGTAAAGCTCCAGAATGATTCGATACCATTGACATGGTTTTTGCCTCTGGCTTCTTGAAAAGTTGCAAGTAAAACGCAGCAATAACTCATTCT
>JAINCO010000076.1:0-1884 GCA_036574095.1 Campylobacterales bacterium
CTGCGCGAAGTTCTTAACGGTATGCAGGTGACAATAACGCTTTCATTTCCGGAGAAACGTTCGTGAGCGGTTCAATTCTTGTGGTCTCAGGGCCTAGCGGGAGTGGTAAAACAAGCTTGACGCGCCAGATCTGTACAGATCCCTTATTTTACCTTTCGATATCAACAACAACAAGGGCGCCGCGAGGCAATGAGCGACACGGAGTTGAGTACTATTTTACAACAAAAGATCAATTTTTATTGGATGTTGAGAATGGTCTCTTTCTTGAATGGGCTGAAGTGCATGGAAATTTTTATGGCACGCGCAAACGAGAGATTGAAGAGGCTTTAGCAGAAGGAAAGCTTGTTGTCTTTGATATCGATGTTCAAGGACACAGAGCTGTGCGAGACTACTATGGTTCGCTGGTCTCATCTGTCTTTGTCACGACCCCATCACTTGGTGTGCTTAAAGAGAGACTTGGAGGGCGAGGAACAGATCGGGAGGAGGTCATCAAAGAGAGACTGATTAATGCTTTAATCGAAATGAGTCATATTAAGGAGTATGATTATCTCTTGATTAACGATCGTTATGATGAGGCGCTGCGGTCACTTCATGCGATTGCCCTTGCCTCAAGGAATAAACAGCGCGTCGCTGATATGGGTGAGTTTATTACCCAATGGAAAAATAGATAAGGATAAAAGATGTCAATGCCAAGCTTAACTGAATTACTTGTTATTTTACTGATTATTTTGCTCCTCTTCGGGGCTAAGAAAATTCCTGATCTTGCGAGGGGATTGGGGGCTGGTATTAAGAACTTTAAAGATGCGATGAAGAGCGATGAGGAGTCGGCTCCAACCACAATGGCATCGACGCCCACCGCGCCTGTGCCAACCCAGGAGAGCCAGTCCACATCACAACCTTCGATTTCCCAGCAAGCACCCCAGCCATCTCAGACTACCCCCTCTGAGCAGCCTAAAGCGTAAGGATTTGAGTTGAAGCATCGTGTACGAAAGGCTATCCAAAAACATATTGAGGGGCACACGATTCAGTTAGAGCGTCCCAAAGAGAGCTCATTTGGTCACTATGCGACCAACGCCGCCTTTCAATTGGCAAAAGTTCGCAAGCAGAGTCCCCATCTGATAGCTAAGGATCTTGAAGTGCTCTTTGGTGCTGAGGAGATTTTTGAAAAAGTAGAAGCTGTTAGTGGTTTTGTCAACTTTAAACTCAAACTCGAATTTCTCAATCTCTTAGCCAATGAGGCACTGGCTGATGAGGCAAACTTTGGCAAGCCAAGCCACCGAGATGAGTCTCATGAGAGGATTTTGCTTGAATTTGTAAGTGCCAATCCCACAGGACCGCTTCATATTGGCCATGCCAGAGGTGCGGTTTTTGGAGATACGCTTGCGCGTATTGGTCGTCATTTAGGTCATCAGATTACGACTGAGTACTACATCAATGATGCTGGAAGGCAGGTGTGGCTTTTGGGTCTTTCGATTTGGCTCAAAGGGCGCGAAGAGATTTTGGGGCTAAAGGTTGAGTGGCCTGAGGAGTTTTATCGCGGCGACTATATTAGCGATTTGGCCAAAGAGGCTGAGCGAGAGTTGGGGCGTGCAATTTTTGAGGATGAAGAGGCGATTAGAACGCTCTCAGAGTGGGGCAAAGATAAGATGATGGATCTGATACGCCATAATCTTGCCGATGCAGGAATTGTTTTTGATCGCTTTGTGAGTGAAAAAGAGACCTTTAAACGGTGGCATGAGGTTCAAGCCCTTTTAGACAAGCATGGCGCCCTCTATGAAGAAGATGGTAAAATTTGGCTAGCAACGAGTCAAAAGGGTGATGAGAAGGATCGCGTGGTTGTGCGTGAAAATGGTGAGCCAACCTATCTTGCGGGTGACATTGTCT
>JAINCO010000077.1:0-5814 GCA_036574095.1 Campylobacterales bacterium
TGTTCATAGCCACGCTTAAAGAGTGGTGCCACCCCTCCCTCCTCTTCTCTCACGCGTCGAAGTGCCTCCAAGATAGCGCAAAGATCGCTTTTTGTTTGAAATCGATAATAAAGCCTCACTTCCCCAGGCCTTTCTAACAAAGAAAAATCGATCTCTTTTAACAAACCAAGAATCGCTCGGACATTCCCATAGGCAAAAAGAGCACACAACAACGCTGCCTCATCGCCGTATGGCTGATCTGCCCACTGGCGTGCAACAAGCAAGGGATCGCCAGGTCCTTCTGACAATGCCTCGATGTTTGCATAGCGCTGATAAAGCTTCTCTAATAACTGATGATCAACCAACTGTTATTGCTCGCCTATTGGCCGCGCGTTGCAGCGCATCAGCTATGGTAATAAGCGCATAGGAGACGATAAAAATCATCGCACCAGGAAAGAAGGAGACCCACCAGGCAACATCCATCACCTCCTTGCCATCGGCGAGAATCGTCCCCCAACTCATCGAGGGAGGCATGATCCCTAACCCCAAAAAGGAAAGCCCACTTTCAGCCAAGATTGCTCCACTAGCACCAAAGGTAAAACCAACGAGCCCCAGTGGTGCCAATAGTGGTAAATAGTAGTAAATAACGACCCACCAACGTGAGCGCCCAGCCAACAAAGCTGTTTTGACATAAGGGCGCGAAGACAGGGCAAAAGCCTCTGAACGAACCATGCGTGCTAATGACATCCAGCCTGTTAATCCTATCACACCAATCAACATTCCAGCCCCCGCGGGCACATAGGCAATGAGCGCAAGGAGCAGAAAAAAGGTAGGAAAGGCAAGCAAAAGATCGATCATCACCACAGTAGCACGATCAACCACGCCACGAAAAAGAGCCGCAACTGTCCCTACAATCATCGCAAGCGCTGTCGCAATGGCGGCTCCCATCATGCCCACCAAAAGCGAGATTCTACCCCCTTCCATAACACGCGCCATCACATCTCGTCCCAACAGATCACACCCAAATGGGTGCGCGATCGAAGGAGGGGCTAAAATTGCTGTTTTATCAAAGGCATCAGCAGGCCAAGGCCATACCAACGGACCAAGCCCACAAAAAAGAAGTAGAGCGATCAGTACACCAATGCTAACTTTTGGCACTACTGCTTCATCCCTAATAATGTATTAAGCATCTGATCAATGGTGGTAATCAGTTTTGCTGCGGCACTATAGCCTGTTTGAAAACGAATCAGGTTGGTCATCTCTTCATCGATGCTCACACGCGACACTTCTTCAAATGATGTTTTTGCTGTTTCATGAAGTGCCGTTGTTGTCTCATAAGAGAGATTAACACTATTAGCATCAACAGCAATGAGTGACTGCGTATAACGGTAATAGCCCTCAAGTGTATCGGTAAAAGGCCTCTTGTTTCGATCAAAAAAGGTAATCTCGCGATATTGCAGCTCTTGGATAGCATTGGCTACCTGATTATCACCAACGATAGCCGGACCATAAGCACTAATTTTAGCATAATCTTCGGCAAGTTCGCTTGTAAGTCTGATATCCTCTGCGTTTTTGCCATCAAAAAATCTCCCCAGACCCAAGGCTGAGATCATGTTTGTTGGCTCTGAACTGCTATCAATGAGCGCAAAGGTATATCTACCTTTGTATTTGAAAGCGCCATTCTCATCTTGATCTTCTCGCACCGATATCGTTACTTCACCACCCACATAACTTGCCTGCAAAATATCCTCGATGTCATCTAAGGCATTATTGTTGTGGTTGTCATCTTGATGCGCATTAATTCTTTCAATTACATTAATCACAGAATCGGTGTCAGGATCAACTGAGATGGTTCGTCTTCCAACCTCTGTCCCCTTATCATCATAAAGAACAACATCAAAACTTCCCTTGGTTACTTTAAGATCTGTTGCATTCAATGCCCGATCAACGGTGATCGTTGTAGGGATTGGTGAGCCTGTTAGACCCGTTGCCACACCAGCTGTTCCATTCAGCACAATTTTAAAGGGCATATCCTGCCAACTCTCTAAAACAAGCTTTCCCTTCTCGGAGGAGGCTTTGACATAGTTACTGAGTGTTGGGTCATTATTGATGGCGTTCGCAAGATTTTCAGCCGTTCCGTAAGCACCCGTCAGCGTCGATGAAACAGTCATCCACTTAAAATAACCATCGGCAGGATCTTTCATATAGACCTCTAACGCCAAATCGCCGGCATTGAGTGAACCACTAGGCTGGGAGGTGCCAGTGTAACTATAGGTGATGGTCAAGTTTCTTTCTGACATATTCGAGCTCATCACATCACGTGCACTTTGGGCATAGATGTTATTGACACTCGAGATTAATCCACTTGCAAAGATATCAATACTATCGATATAGCGCTGCAATTTTCCATCGATTGGAACACCATTGGGATCAAGTTGGCGACCCCTTAGATCAAGAATCGCCCCCAGTTTTCCTCCCATAATCTTACTCGAGATATCGACAGTCTCCAAATTCTGATATTCAAAAAGAAGTTGATAAAAATCGGCAGCCTCGTTCGCTTTAACTTGAATTGGATGGAAGTTTCCACCATCGATAAGATTATAGCCACCCACATGAAGGACATAATTTAGTTTTGTCTCTATTGATCCTGTTGTCGTATCGCTTACATAAGGAACCTTTGAGACAGTTGAACCAATGATTTTCGCCAGATTCATCTCAAGCCTATCGCGCTCATCTCGCAGATCATTACCATGATCAATCCCATTTGCCTCAACGCGATCAAGTTCGCGATTAATCATGGCAATACGCTCAGCCGTTGAATTTACCTCATCAATCAGTGGCTTGATCTGCTCATTTAATGATCTTTGAAGGTCTTTTAGCCTCTCTCGTGTATCTTGTAGGGATGTTGCGAAGTTTTGTGTATTTTGGGCAAGGGCGATTTTCTGGCTTGAGTTGGTTGAGTTGGAGGCAAATGTTCGCCACGACTCAAAAAAGGCATTCATATCGCGCATCAAACCAGAGTTGTCAAGATCGGGAAAATAGGTCGAAACTTCTTCAAGTGTCGATTTTTGCTGGCTATAAAACTCTAATTGTGATGAAATGTCTCGATAGCGGCCATAGATGAGCTCATCATGAACACGAACGACATGGGTTACTTGACTTCCCGTTCCAATCTGACCGGGCGTTGTCATCATTGGAGGGTTACTTGAGATAATAGCCCTCTGTCTCGTGTAGTTCTCATTATTGGCATTGGCGATGTTATTTGATGTTACATCGATCGCCGCCTGGGATGTAAAAAGACCTGATGTGCCAGTATGGAGTGATCTAAAGAGGCTCATCTTATGCCCTTATCTGCAGGCTTGAACGCATCTGCGGGATTGTCTGGGTATAACCTGTACCCTCATGACCGGGGGCAATTCTTGAAATAAGTGTTTTGTAGAAGTCTGCTACTGCAAGAACCATTCGACCCAATTGACGATTTAGCTCTTTAAGTTCTAACAGTGAAAGACGCAGACGTTCAAGCTCTTCACGCTGAGAGGGCTCAAGAAGTTCTTCGATACTAGCGCCTGGGCGTTGTGCAGCCATTTTGGCAATTTCAGCATCAATTAACGCTTTGTGGCGCTCAAATGAGTCAACAACCTCCTCTTTAGCAGAGGCGTGTTTAAAAAGCTCCTCGTGCTCGGCTCTCTTGACATAGCCAATATCACGGCGCGTCATCTCGATTAGATCGAGCACCAGTCTATTTGCTGTTTCTAAATAAAAGGTTAACATCGCTTCTCCCTACCAATCAAGAGAGTCGCGTTGCGCCTTTATAAAAACTCGTCAGCAATTGCTTTGGCAACCCCATCCAAATTGATCGGATAGTTACCAGAAAGAATCTGCTTTTTTAGTTCCTCAAGGCGGGAAGGACTCTCACTCTTGATTGTTTTCATCTCTTTTTGCATATCGTTTGGCTGTTCTACAGCCGCTGCTTGAGGCATCATGGCTGTTCCCATCATCCCCACCAGCTTCATCATGGCTACCCCTTTGCTACCCCTCTTCAAGAGGAGTGTATCTCTGGGGGTATATCGGCACAGCGTCTAAAAACTTTAACATCTATGTTACACGACAAGCCACCTTTACCCCCTCTCTTTAAGATAATCTACAATCAATTGGCTAATTCCCAATCCTCCGCCAACCTGCCTAGAGATGGCATCGATATACATCGATTTATAAATATCTGCTCCTGTCGCGTTTCCAAAAAGGGTATCGCATCCTTCCAGCCCCTTTTCGAGATATTGGGCAAGAAACAGCGCTTCAAAGTCATTAACAACCTCCTTAAGCCGCTTCTCATCAGATGGCGATAGCAAGGAGGCGCTCTGTTTGAGAGCTTCGCTGCGCCCCTGCGCATAACCGACCATGGCAGGTAGTGTTGGCGCGATCATCATAACACCTCCATATCCGCATGAATTGCGCCAGCTTTTTTCATCGCCTCAAAGATAGAGATGATATCTTTAGGTTTGCTTCCAAGTTTTTGGAGGACACGCGCCATTGTCGCTACTGTCATCGATTCTGAGGTAGCCTTGACAAGGTTGGTCTCGGTTCCGACAATCACCCCCTCGCTCATATCAACATCCCCCTTATTAATTTGACTTTCACTAGGAGCAATTTTAATCGTCACATCACCATGGGTCACTACAACTGGATCGATTTTAATATCAGCACCAGCAACGATTGTGCCTGTCTTTTCATCAATCACAATCTTTGATGCGTCACGTTCTGGTGTCACCTCAAGCTGCTGAATGGCTGAGAGAAATTCTACAATGTTTGTTTGAGCAGGCTTTTCGACGCGCACAGTCCGAGGATCAAGTGCTTGGGCAACCTTGCTTTTAGCCATTTGATTAATCGCTTGGGCGATCGCAACAGCATTTTGGAAATTGGCACTTTTCAGACTTAAGGTCACACTATTAAGTGATGCAAAATCGTAGGCCGCTTCTCGCTCAACAATCGCGCCGCCAAAAATCGAGGCTGCTGTTGTGTGGTTCTTTTGGCCACGGCCACCACCACCTCCGCCATTAAATCCCCCCATCGCAATGGCGCCTTGCGCCAACGCATAGATATTCCCATCTACACCTTTAAGAGGAGTCATCAAAAGCGTTCCTCCCTCAAGCGACTTCGCATCACCAATAGATGAGATCGATATATCAAGCTTATCACCCTGCCTCGCAAAAGGTGGGAGTTTGGCTGTAACAATGACAGCGGCGATATTTTTTGATTTGATCGCGTTAGCATCGATTTTGACATTAACGCTCGCAAGCAGATTTGAAAGAGATTGTGTCGTAAAAAGCGAGGTTGAGCCATCCCCTGTTCCATTAAGACCTACGACCAAGCCATAACCCATCAATTGGTTATCACGCACACCAATGACATTGGCCAAATCTTTGATCTTAGCCGCCTGGAGTGTTGTCAAGAAGAACAGCACAACGGCCAGTAGGCGGATGAAGGGCATATAACCTCCTTGTTAAATCAAGACTTTAACAAAGAGAGAGCAAGAACTATTCCGCTATAGCATACCAACTAAGGGCACTGGCGCCAAAGCGCCTTGTTTTAAGAAGTTTATATGGCCCGATCTCATCTGGAAAAACAACCTTAGCATCATGCTCCACCACAATCTTTATCACCGCTTCAGGATCAAGTGATGCGATTAATCTCTGCGTACGTTCATAAATATCGGCCATGCCATCCCTGATGGCAAAGGGGGGATCAAGATAAAACCAACCGCGCTTTTTCTCCTCAAGTAGCTTCGCAACAATTTTAGGTCCTTCAACAAAGGCATTACCATGGATTACTGTCGCC
>JAINCO010000078.1:0-5943 GCA_036574095.1 Campylobacterales bacterium
AAATGAATGAAACGATGCAGATCTCCTTGGAAAATCAGCGTGCTGCCGCAGAACTTGAGAAGATGTCGAGCAAACTTGATAGTGCAGCACACGAGCTTTCTGCTGAACTAAGACAATTCAAGATTGATTAAGTCCTCGTGTGTTACTCTTGGCTAAAAAGGCGAGAGTAACAATCCATGTCTTTACCCTTTACCCATCTGCATCTGCATACTGAATACTCCCTTTTGGATGGTGCCAATAAAATCGAACTGTTGGCCCAAAGAATCAAAGAACTCGGGATGCACGCATGTGCTATTACCGATCATGGCAATATGTTCGGGGCGATCCACTTTTATAAAACAATGAAAAAAGAGGGGATCAAACCGATCATTGGTCTTGAGGCCTATCTTTTTAATGGTGATGATCTAAGTGACAAGAGCACCAAAGAGCGTTTTCACCTCTGCCTTTTTGCCAAAAATGAGATTGGCTACAAAAACCTCATGTATCTTTCTAGCCAATCCTATATTCACGGCTTTTACTACTATCCGCGCCTGACAAAGAAGCTCTTGCGCGATCATGCTGAGGGATTGATTGCTACGAGTGCCTGTTTGCAAGGTGAGATCAACTGGAATCTAAATGTTGGGCGTCAGCGCAATCGTGAGTTGGGGGCAGGTGGCTATGAGAGAGCCAGGGAGTTGGTGCGTGAGTATCAAGAGATCTTTGGTGAGGATTTTTACCTTGAGATTATGCGCCACGGAATTAGTGAGCAGCAGCAGATCGATGCGCAGATTATTCGTCTTTCGAAAGAGACCGGCGCAAAGCTGATCGCCACTAACGATACTCACTATCGTCTTAAAGAAGAGGCTGAGGCCCATGAACTTTTTATGTGTATTAGCACCAATGCCAAATTTGACGATCCTAAGAGGTTACGCCACTCTGTTCATGAGTTTTATATCAAAAGTCCTGAGGAGATGGCACTGATTTTTGCCGATATTCCTGAAGCACTTCTCAATACCCAAGAGATTGTCGATAAATGTGAGCTTGATCTTAAGCTTGGCGCGCCTAAACCTCCCGGATTTAAATTTACCAAAGAGCGGGCACGCGAGTATGGTTGGCAGATCGATGATGATGCTGAATTTTTTGAACGACTATGTCGCCACAAACTCGAAGAGAGGATCAAAAGAATTAAACCTGCCGATCCAAAGCTTTATTATGACCGTTTAGAGCGCGAAATTGAGGTCATTAAACAGATGGGCTTTCCTGGCTATATGCTCATCGTGTGGGACTATATTAACTTTGCCAGGCGCGAAGGGATACCTGTTGGTCCTGGGCGTGGATCGGCTGCGGGAAGCTTGGTTGCCTATGCTTTGGGGATTACCGATATCGATCCGCTCCCATATAATCTTCTCTTTGAGCGCTTTCTTAATCCTGAGCGGGTGAGTATGCCTGATATTGATACCGACTTTTGTCAAGATCGCCGAGAAGAGGTCATCGATTATGTTGTGCGTCAATATGGTCGCTATAATGTTGCGCAGGTGATCACCTTTGGTTCGCTGTTGGCTAAAGGTGTCATTCGAGATGTAGCCCGTGTTCTTGATCTACCCTACGCGCAAGCTGATGCGATTGCTAAGCTTATTCCTGAGAAGCTTGGCATCACACTTGATATGGCCTATGAACAAGAAGAGAAGATCCGTGATCTTATTGCCAAAGATCCGATGGCAGCGCGGATATGGCGGTTTGCAAAGGCTTTGGAGGGGCTGAAGCGTAATGCCGGTATGCATGCCGCGGGGATTGTTATCTCAAATGAGGAGCTTTGGCATAAGGCACCGTTGTATAAGCCCAGCGGCGAGGAGTCGATTGTTTGTGGTTATGATGGGCGTTTTCTTGAAGATGTTGATTTGATCAAATTTGACTTTTTGGGGCTTAAAACCCTCACAGTCATTGATAACGCACGCAAGCTCGTGGAGGCAAAAACCGGCGAGCCAATCGATCTTTCAACACTTGATATGAATGATCCAAGAGTTTATCAAGAGATTCAACAAGGCCATAATATCGGACTCTTTCAGATCGAATCAGAAGGGATGCAGCGGCTTGCTGTCAAACTTAAGCCCAGTAGTTTTGAAGATATCATCGCGATGTTGGCTCTTTATCGTCCAGGACCGATGGAGTCGGGGATGCTGGATGATTTTATCGAACGAAAGCATGGCCGAAGCCCGATTACCTATATGTTTGATGCGCTTGAGCCGATTCTTGCACCAACCTATGGCGTCATCGTCTATCAAGAGCAGGTCATGCAGATTGTTCAAACAATCGGTGGCTTTACCTTAGGACAAGCTGATATTATCCGCCGTGCGATGGGGAAAAAGCAGGTTGAGTATATGCAAAAGCAAAAAGCCCTTTTTGCTCAAGGGGCTGCGGCACAAGGACTTGACCCCAAGAAAGCGGAAGAGCTTTTTGATTTGATTGAGAAATTTGCTGGCTATGGCTTTAATAAATCTCACTCAGCCGCCTATGGGATGGTGACTTTCCAGACCGCATGGTTTAAAACCTACCATCCTGTCGAGTTTATGGCAGCTCTGTTGACAAGTGAACAAGATAATACCGATAAGGTTGTTAAGTATATCGATGAGGCTAAGCGAATGGGTATTCGCATTTTGCCCCCGAGTATCTTTGAGAGTGATATCCCTTTTACGCCTGTTGATTTTGAAGGAGAGCGCGCAATTCGTTTTGGACTGGGGGCGATTAAGGGAGTTGGAGAGGCGGCGCTGACCTCGATTCTTGAGGCAAGAAGTGAGGCTACTTTTAGGGATCTATCTGACTTTCTCTCTCGTATCGACAGCCAAAAGGTCAATAAAAAAGTTTTAGAAGCTCTGATTAAATCGGGAGCGATGGATGGATTTGGTTATAGTCGAAAGTCGTTGCTCTTGGGGATTGAAGAGCTTGTTAATGCTGCGCAAGATATGGGACGGCTTAAGCGTGATGCGATGAACTCGCTTTTTGGTGATGATGAAGAGATCGGGGTAATCGCTATTGAGCTTAAGCAGATGACAGAGTATGAGTTGGTAACAATTTTAGAGATGGAGAAAGAGTCACTTGGTTTTTATGTCTCTGGCCATCCATTGGATGAGTATCGGGCAAAGATTTTAGAAGCGCACGCGACACTCTCAAGTGATCTTGAAGAGGTTGCTGATGGAAGTGATGTGATTTTGGTTGGACTTATCGAGGATATTACAACAAAAATCTCCAAACGAGGTAAAAAACTGGGGATTGTTAAGCTTTTGGATTTGCATGGAACAATCGATCTCATGCTTTTTGAGGATCAGCTCAAAAAATTAGATGAGATGGATAGAACGCGTCCTGTCGCATTTAAAGCTACTGTAAGTAAGGATGAGCAATTTACGAGGCTATCTGTTCGAAAAATTATCACTCTTGAAGATGCAATGAAAGAGAAGGTCGAGACTAAGCTTATCGAAAAACCTGAAGAACCTCTTTTGCTGCATTTAATGATCGATAACGATCCTAAGCTTCTTGAGGAGTTGTTGCGTCTTGTGGCGCGCTACCCAGGTGGTCGGGAACTGGTGCTTGTGCTTAAAAGTAAATTGGCTGATGTACAAATCGAGAGTAAAATTCGTGTCTCTAGTGCTATCGTCGAGGAGATAGAGACGTTGGGATCTATTGAGATTGGGACGGCTGCTTAGGATAAGATCCAGATGGGACGATTACTCGTCCCTTTCTTAGACTTTAAAGACCGAAAGTTCACGCGAGAGCTCAGTTGTTGTGGCATCGAGCTTGTTAGCAATCTCACGTAGCTCTAGGGCAATTTGCTCATTTTGTGATGAGAGTTCGGAGGTTTGACTCATTTTGCTCATAAGAACCTTTGTTCGCTGCGCGATGGTCACCACTTCACTCGAAGCTTTCTTGGCAATATCAATGGTTGCGCCATTACGTTCTTTTGTGATGTCGGCTCGCTCTTTGACTCTATGGGCTTCATCACTAACAAACTTAATTTTGTCGGCATTCTCTTTCATGTTCTGGCTGATATCCTCAACACTTTGAACAACAACATTAATTGTTGCATCGATTTCTGTCAGGCTTCGCTGTGTCCTTTCAGCAAGCTTTCGTACCTCATCGGCCACAACAGCAAACCCGCGTCCATGCTCGCCCGCTCGTGCTGCCTCAATGGCAGCATTGAGTGCGAGGAGATTTGTTTGGTCGGCAATCTCTTTAATCATCTCAAGAACTTGTTTAATTTGAGCTGTCTGCTCAGCTGTCTGAATGACTTTTACACTCATCTCAAGCTCTTGCTCGCTTGCGATGATGATCTGGTGAACGACTGCATCAAGTGAGCTAATCATCTCTTCAAGTGTATGATAACTTCTTAAGATCTCTTCGGCTGTCTGGATCGAGTACTGCTCACTGATATCTAGCTCCTTCTCAACCTGGCTTGTTAACTCTTTTGATTCATCGACCATTTTTGTCTGCGTGATCGTACGTTGTTGCAAACTGGCTGCATGAGAGGAGAGATCGGTCGCGATCTTTTGTGAGGCTTGTGCCGTCTCTTGAACGGTTGTCACGATACGCTGAATCTTTTCGATAAAGAGGTTGATGTTGTGTGCTACTTCGCCAAGCTCATCTTCGCTTTTGACGGCTACGCGTGCTGTCAGGTCACCTTCACCGCTAGCCAGATCTTTGATATGACGCAACAGATCATCAATCGGTTTTCCAACGATTCGCTTAAGAACCCACAAAAGCAAGATTGTTGTTACGAGTGAGGAGAGGATCATTGTTAAGCTGGTTCTCGTGGTCATTGTTGCGATATCGTTTTCAAGTCCCTCAAGCGAGTAGTCTAGATCCATAACACCTAAGACATCCCCTACTTTGGCGTTACTGTGGCACGTAAGACACTCTTGTGTGGCTACGAGAGGGCTTAGTAACTTGAGTGTTTTGCCCTCTTCGGTAATTAGGTTGGTACCCTTAGCGCTTTTATAGACAGCGGCAACATCACTACCAGGATCTTTGGGTGCTGGATGGCCAAAAAGCTCGGCGACTTGCAAAGAACGATGGATAACGAGGCGTTTAACGCCTTTGATTTCACCAGCATTTTTAAGTGTCTCTTCAACAATTTTTGGATCGCCCTGATTCATCGCGCCACGCACAGTCTGAAAAATCGATTGGCTAAGCATTTCAAGGTGTTGTTTACCAGAGGTCAATTGAAATTCCCTAAAGCCACTGCTGATCAACCACTGAAGAAAGCCCGATGTAATCAACAAGATCGAGATGAGGGCCATTGCGACCTTAAAACCAATTTTTTTGTGCATGTCTGACCTTAGTGTGTTTTGTCAATAACATTCATTAGTGTTGTAAGCTTTAGGTTATCAAGCAGCTCCAAAAGCTCTGGTTGCCGCACGATAACGCTGATGCGAGCTTTGTCAAGCTGAATGAATTTCAGCAGCGAACCAATGACTGAGGATGGAATAATAAAAGTATCGACAAAATCAATGGTTAAGGGGTGGCTTGGATTGTTGGAGATGCTCGTGCTGATAGTCTCTTTAAGGCGCAATGAGTCTTCTACGCTTTTGACGATCCCTGTGACCCGAATAACTGTCATGCCAAGCTCTGTTGTTGTTTCGATCTTCACTTGTTCTCCTTCCCGATCTTTTTGATGATAAATGTTTTGTTGCCTCTAAAATTAAAATAGAGTCCATCAACCATTTGTTGAATCATGATAAGTCCACGCTGATGGAAGCGAACAGTTGCTGGCTCCATTAGTTTTCTAAAAATTGAAAGACGATCAAATCCTTCCCCCATATCTTCGACAACGATTTTGATATAATTATCGTCATTTTTACGGCAAAGATAAACACTACATTCAATTTTTTTATCGCGATTTGCCTCTGAAGCGATTTGATCGAGTAAATAGTGTTCGTAACTTCCGCGACGCATCAGCGTCTCTTTGAGCTCACC
>JAINCO010000079.1:0-14531 GCA_036574095.1 Campylobacterales bacterium
AACTGCCCAGCCAATGTCACATCGACACCGCCCGCTTTGGCCGTGTGGGTTACATCAGCATAGAAGGCGTTGAGCATATCAAAGCCATAGTAGTCCCATGCTTGAATAGTTGTGTTAAGAAGACCTTTGTAAATCGCCGCAACAACACCAACACCTTTATCACCAACAAGACCATTAACACCAACGGCCTCAGACATGCTATAGCTCTTAAAACTCTCTCGTTTGGCCGCAAGGCTATCCCATCCGTTAAATCCAAAAACATAGGCACCTATGAGTGTCGTATCAGGCAGATCGCCATTTTGCACAAGCACGACATCCATGAGGTTGGGGACAATACGAACATCATCACTACCCGCTAATGGCGTATCAAGCTGTAGCTGACCCGCTTTGAAGGTCGTTGCCCCCATCGTATAGGCTGCATAAAGCTCATACTGACCATAAAACTCACCATCACCATCAGCCAAAGCGGTACTTTTGACATCAGATGTTCCACTTAGAGGAAGCGAGAGATGAAGAGCTGCACCCATCGTTAAACCAGCGGCTACCTCTCTCTCATACTTGACCTTACCACCAGCAGCCAAACCATCAGTATTGGCCAAATCATCACCAATATAGATAACCCGCCCATAAGCCTCGAGTCCTTTGATCTCACCCGCAACAGCCAAGTTTGTAAACATCATCGCGGCAGCAACGCTAAGAATCAGTCGTTTTTTCATTTCCACTCCTTATGGATGATTTGGACTTTACATTATACTACATCGACTAGAAACCTCATCAACAGTAATTGCCTAACTTTTAATCAATATATTTGCTATCATTAGCTTTCAAAATAGCACTAATTATGCTAAAATTCATTCAGTAACACAAGGGGATATGATGACACAAAGACCTTTTATCGCCGCCTCTAATCATCTTCAAGAGATTAAACGCCTCGTTACCCTGCTTTCAGGTGTCAGAACTAACATCCTAATTACAGGCGAAATAGGTACTGGAAAAAGCTTTATTGCCAAGCAGATCTCCCCTCAAGCAGTCATTGCCGATGGCGCCAATCTCCCTGAGCTTTTGACAATACTCAACACCTTTAATGAGGTAATCATTGAGAACTTCGATGCCATTACCAATTACGACCAGATCACCTTAGAGGGGCGACGACTCATAGCTATCACAACGCGCCCTATCAGGTCAGCTATTGTTGACCGATTCTTTGGCATGACCATTGAGCTTTTGCCCCTTCGCGATCATCCTGAAGATATCTTGCCTCTATCCGAGCTTTTTTTGCAAGAGCTTCAAGAAAGCTATGGCATCACGGCCTCCTTGCCTCTTAGTCACATGAAGCTCGATATTAGCCAAAACGCCCATTCCCTACGCCAAAGCATCGCCAAGGAGCTCCTTCTCTCTACACTCACGCATGATGAGATAGAGACGCTTCTTGAACGCTTTATCGCCACCCATGCAAAAGGCGAGGCAGATTATGATCGTTTTTTGGCTCTTTTTGATCGTGCGATGATTCGCGCGATGTATAGGCTTCATAGATCACAACTCTCCATGGCCGCCCACATGGGGATTAATCGCAATACGCTACGCAAAAAGATTAAAGAGCTTGGCATCTACCTGGAGGATAGTCATGATTAACTATGCCAACTGGATCGAATATGACTACAACCCCTTTATCCTCTTTGATAGTAACGGTGATATTCTTTCGCTCAACCAATCTGCCCAATTTCTTATCAGCAAGGTTACCCCCAAAACCCTCTATGAGATGGCAGTTGCCTATGCGCCCAAAAGTTTTGGCTACAAAACAAGCTTTGTCGATCTAACCTATGATGTCTTTTACTTTTTTGCCATAACAGTTGGCTACGACAATGACGAGGAGATTGGCATCAAACTCTACCAAAGCCCCTATGGCCATGCCAAAAAGTCAGTGACACTCAAAGAGCTTGAGCCAGTCAATATCTACCTGCTTATCGATGCTTGCATGGCCAATCTCGCCTCGCGTCATGCGATCAACTTCAAAAAAGAGATCGACCCAACACTTCCGATGATCAAACTTCCCCAAACCAAATTCCTCAAGCTTCTTAGTAAAGCCTATGAGGCATTCTCGCCCAGTGACGAAATCCTCACGCAGCTTAAAATCAAAACGGGTGAATTTTTGCAAATAAGTGGACAAAAATGTCAGATTTTACAGCTTAAACTCTCAGCCAACAAGCGTCTGGCTGATCACGATTTAGCCATCGAACAGTTAGGTCACGAGAGCAATATCTTTGCCTCTTTTGATGATCAAGCGATCACGCTTAATATCCCGGTTATCTTGTAGGTTTGGTTAGTCGTGCAAAAACCTCTCGCTTCTTTTCGCAAAAACCGCTCTTTTTCTCGATCAAAAAGAGGTCGCGTGCCTGATTTTTGATCGTGCTAATTTTGGCTGTTGCGATATCGATACCCAACTCATCAAAGACCTCAATAACCCACGCCATCAACCCTTTTTGATTTTTGGCATTAAGAACCATCTTCGCATAGCTTGGGGAATGATCACAATCGACACTTATACCACGCCGCTCGATCACAGGACGTGCATAGGAGAGTCTTAGCCCCATATCAAATGCCTCTTCGACAATATGACGAACAAACTGATAATCTCCCTCCTCCAGGGGCCCTTCAAAGGCAACGCGAAAATATTTCGCCCCATCAAAGAGCTTAATAATATCCATGTCGGTAATATCAAGAAAAGAGAGCTTGCCAAGGAGCCAACCAAGATTAATCGGCTTTTTGGCCAAAATCTCCATAACAAATCGTGGATCGTTCTCAAACGAGGCATCCCAAATCGCCGTCGATGCGACCCAACGACCCAATCGAACTATCTCTTCAGGGCGATACTTCACAAATAAAAGATTGCTCGGGATCGCCTTGATCTCTTTTTGAAGCCTCTTCTCTAACCCCATGAAGCATGAGGATTTTTCGAGGATACGCTCTTTGGAAAGGCGCTGATTTGTTTCAGACAAAAGCACTTCATTATCAAAAGCTTGCAAAGATCGATGATAAAGATCACGCAACAATTCAGCACTAAACTTCGTATAGACCCCCTCGCCAACCGCCCGCATATCGGCAATAGTAAGAAGATAAAGAAGTGTAAGGTTGCGTCTTTCTTTAAGTTGGGCAACAAAGGAGAGAATTGTTTTTTCATTGTAGATATCTTCGCGAAGCGCCACGCTACTCATGAGGGTATGGTAGCGAACCAAAAGCGAAGCTCGCTCGGCAAACTCCTCATCAAACCCCAGCTCACGGGCCAGAGCACGAGCCGTGCGCGCCCCAGAAAGGCTATGATCAATCTTGCCACCTTTACCGATATCATGCATCAGTAGTGCAAAATTCAGTAGTGTGCGTTCTTTGTCGTCGAGTCCGGTAGTTAATTCACTAAGCCTTTCCGATGGAGGATGCTCCAGCTCATAAAGGGCTCGAATCGTATGATCATCGACTGAGCGTTCGTGATACCCATCAAATTGCGCTAAGTACATAATCCGCCGAAAAGCAGGTAGCATCGCGGCCAAAAACCCTGTACGATAGAGATAATCCCAAATGCCCGCTCCAAAACGCCGACGTAAAAGCCCTGCTATAAAAGCGCGACTTAATTTACTTGGACGAAGCGTCTCAGAAAAGCCCAAATGGAGCCTAAAGGCCGAAGGGGCAAAAGAAAAGGGCTCATCGGGCAATTTCTCCAACCATGCCAACAGCTCTGTTGGGCGACGAAAACGCTGATGTGCTGCAACATAAAGCTTTCCTTCGCATCGATAAAGCCCCTTACCAACGCGTGCCTGACGCAGTGTGGCTACAGGAATCGTCCCTTCGATAAGATAGGGACGCCTTGAGAAGCTCTCAAGAAAGGCGGCACAAAAATCGCGAAGGCTTGACATTGTCTCAAAGACTTTTGACATCAACAGCCTTTCGGCCTTGAAACGCGGGGTATCCACAAACCCCAATTTCAGCGCCACATCCCGCTGATACTGAGCCAAGAGCCGATCTTGTTTTTTGCCAGCCACCAGGTGCATCGCACTACGCAGCCTAAAAAGAAACTCCAACGCCTGCCGATATTGTCGATACTCCTCCTCACTATAGATCCGCCCCACAAGCTCTTTGTTGCTTTTAATCCCAAAGAGAACTGATGCAATCCAAAAAAGAGTATTAGCATCCCGAAGTCCACCAACCCCCTCTTTGATCCATGGCTCCATTGTTAATGGATAGCGACGATGGCGCCTCTCATACTCCTCCATTTTTAGCCGACAAAACCTTAGGGCATCATCGTGACGAATGCGTGCCAATTCATTCTCAGCTTCCATCCAAAGAAACTTCGATCCATAGATAAAGCGACTCTCAAGCAGCGCTGTTTTGATCGTTACATCGCTTGAAGATGCCTCCAAAAGCTCTTCAGGGGTATGGGTGCGATGGCCGATCTTTAGCCCAAAATCCCAAAGCATATTGACAAACCGCTCAATAATGGGTCGGATATTGTATCCTTTGGGTTCACGATAAAGAATCATCAAATCGATATCAGAATAGACGCAAAGCTGCTCACGACCATAACTTCCCAACGCCACAAGGGCGATGGGGATTTGATTGACAGAGGGACGATAGGTTCCAAAACTATCACGCAAGAGATATTTATATAGAAGTGTCAAAAAAAGATCGATCTGTCGTGTGTGGCGGACAAGAAAACCCTTGCCCGTATCCTGATCAAACTGATCCGAAAGGCTTGTTAAATAGGCGCGAATTGCCGTTTTGAAGCTTTGAGAGACACGAAAGTCATCAGCACCTTCCCCGATGAGCTCCTCAATCTCGAGGGTTAGCTCATGGGGATTCACACTTAAACTCCTAAATAGGCAGCAATGTTAGCAGCCACTTCCCGACCATCATAAGCTGCATTTACGACAAGATCGGCTCCTCTTACCGCATCACCACCAGCAAAGACACCCGGCCGACTTGTCATGCCACGAGCATCAACAACAATACCACCCCAGCTATTAAAAACGATACCACTTTGGGCTAAAAACGACGGTGTCTCAGGTGAGAAGCCCAAGGCCATAATCACAACATCAGCCTCAACATCAAACTCACTTCCGGCAACCTCAACAATTCGACGCCGACCCTTCTCATCAGGCTCACCCAACTCAGTTTTGACCATTTTTACCATCACCACATGGCCATTCTCATCGACAACAAGCGCTTTGGGTGCGACATTAAAAATAAACTCCGCCCCCTCTTCAATGGCGTTTTTATACTCTTTACGACTTCCAGGCATATTGGCAGCATCGCGTCGATAAAGACAGCGTACGCTTCTTGCCCCTTCTCGAATTGATGTTCGTAGACAATCCATCGCCGTATCACCACCACCGATGACGACGACATTTTTGCCCTTCACATCATACTTCGCATCACTCGCTTCACCAAAAAGTTTCTTTTGGATCGCTGTCAGAAAATCGATCGCCATAAAGACATTCTCGGCATCCTCATGAAGGAGTCCAGAGCTATTGCTTTTTGTGGCACCAATTCCAAGAAAAAGAGCATCATAACTGGCCACAAGCTCATCAAATGAGATATCTTGACCAACTGTTACGCCGCATTTAAGCTCCATCCCAGCCTCAATAAGCCATTCAACGCGTCTTGCAACAACAGATTTATCGAGTTTAAAACTGGGAATTCCATAGGTTAGCAAGCCGCCTGCACGATTGGCTCGCTCAAACATTGTTACAGATAAACCGTTTCTTAGAAGAAAGGTCGCTGCAGAGAGTCCAGCTGGCCCGCTTCCTATAACAGCAACCTTTTTGCCATTCTTAACAGCATGAAAGGTGGGCTTAAGCCCTGCTTTAAACCCCTCTTCGCTAATAAAGGTCTCAATCGAGCCAATTGTAATCGCCCCATGTCCATCATTGAGAGTACATGCACCCTCACAAAGACGATCTTGCGGACAAACCCGCCCCATAATTTCAGGGAATGGTGAAGACTCATTCGAAAGGGCAAAGGACAACGATAGATCGCGTGCTGCTGTACTTTTAAGCCACTGCGGAATGAAGTTATGCAGCGGACACTTGTTGTGACAATAAGGATCACCGCACTGAATACAACGCTCACTCTGTACCTGCGCCTCTTCTTGATCGTATAGCTCATAGATTTCGTTGAAGTTTTTGATGCGCTCCATCACCGGGCGTTTCGCTGGTTCTAGCCGCTCATTAAAAACATATCCTTGCATGATTAATTTCCTTCTTCAGGATTGAGGGGTGCCTTCATATCTTTGGGCAGCACCATCCAGAAATTACGAACTTCTCGACGGAAGTTCTCCATGATATAGAGTGCTTTTTCACTCTTCGTCTCATTGATATAGTCTGTCAGTAACTTTTTGAGGTAGTGGCGCGCATCATCAGCATCATCGGTATCGATGCGTTTAGCAGCAACCAATTCGCCATTGAGCTTATCGATAAACTCTTTTTCCTCATCATAGATAAAGGCCACCCCACCAGTCATACCAGCACCAAAGTTAATACCGGTCTTACCAAGGATAACAGCAACACCACCTGTCATATATTCACAGGCATGATCACCTGTTCCTTCAACAACAGCAATGGCACCAGAATTGCGCACGCCAAATCGCTCGCCCACACTTCCTACCGCATAGAGTTTACCACCTGTCGCGCCATATAGACAGGTGTTGCCACAGACAGAGAAGAACTCACCCTGTTTTTGTGGTACGATGACAATTTTACCGCCATGCATACCCTTACCCACATAGTCATTCGCAATACCCGAAAGATAGAGCGACATACCATTTGTGATAAAGGCACCAAAACTTTGACCAGCCACCCCTCTAAAGCGCAGTGTCACCGTTCCTTCAGGAAGTCCTGCATCACCATAATATTTGGCAATTTCACCTGAAATAAGCGCACCTACGCTACGATGAACATTGCGTATGTCGCGCTCTAAGACCACCTTTTTCGCAGGGTTTTTGATCGTTGGCATGACCTTTGATAAAATCTCTTTTTCAAAACTATTATCATCAAACGGCTCATTGCGTAGTTTCACCTGCGTATCAGGTCCCTCCACACGCATCAAGACAGAACCAAAGTCAAACTTGCGCGCAAAGTCACTATCGATAACGCGAAGCAAATCGGTGCGACCAATAACCTCTTGAAGTGATCGATACCCCAACGAGGCCAAAATCTCGCGAACATCCTCGGCCACCAGCGTTAAATAGTTAATGATATTCTCTACGGTTCCTCGATAGTGAGAACGCAAATACTCATCTTGTGTGGCCACACCAACTGAGCAACGATTAAGATGGCACACGCGAAGCATCTTACAGCCAACCATCACGAGGATACTCGTTCCAAAGGCATAACTCTCAGCACCGAGCATCGCCGCTTTAACAATATCAAGTCCAGTCTTGAGACCACCATCGGTTTGTAGATGAACCAAATCGCGTAGGTGATTAACCTTCAAGGCATTGTGGGCTTCAGCCAATCCAAGCTCCCACGGATTACCTGCAAATTTGATCGACGACAGTGGAGCGGCACCCGTACCGCCATCTGAACCAGAGATGATGATCTTATCGGCATAGGCTTTGGCCACACCCGCTGCAATCGTTCCTACACCTGCTGTTGAAACCAGCTTAACAGCGACGGTTGCATCGGGATTGACCTGCTTCATATCAAAGATCAGCTGCGCCAAATCCTCAATCGAGTAGATATCGTGGTGTGGGGGTGGTGAAATAAGGGTGACACCCGGGATCGTATAGCGCAATCGAGCAATCAATTTCGTTACTTTATGGCCAGGCAGCTGACCACCCTCGCCAGGTTTTGCCCCTTGTGCTAACTTGATTTGAATCTCGGTTGCGCTTCTAAGATACCCTGGCGTAACACCAAAGCGACCTGAGGCGATCTGCTTAATTTTGGAGTTTTTGATTGTACCAAAACGGGCCGCATCTTCACCGCCTTCGCCCGAGTTGCTCATTCCGCCAATCGTATTCATCGCCTCAGCAATCGCCTCATGCGCCTCAGGAGAGATCGAGCCTAAACTCATCGCCGCGGACGCAAAACGCTTAAAGATCTCCTCTTTGGGCTCAACCTCATCAAGAGGAATCGGCTGACGGTCAGAGTTGAAGACAAAGAAGTCACGGATAAACTTCTCTTTGCGTCCATCAAGTAGCGCACGTAGCTTCAGATAGTCATCGCGCTTACCGCTAGCGGCGAGCTCATGAATAGCATGAATAACATCGGGGCGGAAGTCATGATACTCTTTACCTTCGAGATATTTATAATAGCCTCCCATCTCTAACGGGAAGATATGGCTACTATTTTTAGGACTGTAGGCATCCCGATGAGCTTTGGTTAGGCGTGCTTCAATATCTTCATATCCAAGACCTGGAATAAGTCCAACAGAACCATGGAAACACTCATGAACAATCTCTTTACTAAGACCAATCACATCAAAAAGGGCAGAATTGCGATAGCTTGCAATCGTTGAGATACCCATCTTTGACATAATCTTATTGATACCTTGCGTTAACGCTCCAAATACTTTTTGATAGCGCTTGCGTGTCTCATAAGCGCTAAGGGTCTCTTTTTCCAGTAGCTTGGCAACCGTCGCCCATAGCAGATAAGGATAGACCGCTTGTGCGCCATAGGCGATCATGACGGCTAATGAGTGAGCATCTTGAACCTCACCGGTCACGGCAATAATACTCACAAGATGGCGCACCTTCGCTTCCAACAATACCCGATTCAAGCGACCAACAACCATTGGCATCGGGATAGCTTTACGCTCGGCACTTAAGGCACGATCATCAAGAACAACTAAACGCACCCCCTCTTCTTTAACAGCCCTCACCACCTCAGCAACAACCCTCTCCAGTGAGGCTTTTAAGCCAGTTGTAAAGGTTGTATCAAAAACACGATAGGTGTAGCAAGGCTCAAAACGAGGGTGATTCTTATCGCCAAAGCTTAGAAGAATGTCGAAAATATCCTTTGAGAGGACAGGCGAGGGGGTCTTAAGACGCTTAGCATGATCAGGATGCTCATCAAGAATGTTATGAATCTCACCAAACCCCGTGTTGGTACTCATCACAACCTTTTCGCGATAAGGATCAATAGGTGGATTGGTCACCTGCGCAAAGCGCTGACGGAAAAAGTCAGTAAAGTGGCGCTGCTTATCGCTAAAGGCAGCCATGGGAGTATCATCACCCATCGATCCTGTCGCCTCTTTGCCCTCATCAAGCATAGGCACAATCACCTGATCGATCACCTCATGGGTGATATTGAAGTAGCGCTGACGTTCAATAAGCCCATCAAGTGTGCGATACTCACCAACATTCATAAAAGGAGCGTCAAGATACTCATTGATATAGACCATATGGTCACTAAGCCACTTACTGTAGGGGTTCGATTTTTTGAGGTAGTCGTTGATATCCTCATGTTTAAGCACCTGCCCAAACTTCAGATCCACAGCGATCATCTGTCCACTTTGAAGCCTGCCGCGCTCCACAATCTCCTCAGGCTCAAGGTCGATGACACCATACTCACTCGCGATAATAATGCGTTTGTCGGTTGTGATTATATATTTACTTGGGCGCAAACCATTACGATCCAAGATACAGCCAACATAGCGTCCATCAGTCAAGCTCACTGCCGCCGGCCCATCCCACGCCTCAAAACAGGTTGAGGTATATTCATAGAAGGCGCGCAGTTCTGGATCCATATGAGGAGCATTTTGCCAAGGAGCTGGGATAAGGGCCCTCGCTGCCTTGAAGAAATCAAACCCATTGACGATTAAAAACTCAAACATATTATCAAGGCTTGCCGAATCGCTTGCATCCTCTTGCAAAATCGGCAGCAATCTTGCCATCTCTTCTTCTGAAAAGACGCTCGATTGAATTGATTCACTTTTTGCCTTAACATTGTAGCGATTCGCCTCAATCGAGTTGATCTCACCATTGTGAGCAAGTGTGCGGAAAGGTTGGGAAAGACGCCACTTGGGCAAGGTATTGGTTGAAAAACGCTGATGAAAGAGAACGAACCTTGCCTTAAAAAGAGGGTTTGTTAAATCGGGATAGAACTCCTTGATATGCGTTGGCATCACAAGGCCCTTATAGACAATGACCTTGTTTGAGAAGCTGGGGATATAGAAATTCTCATCACTAATCGCGTGTTCAATCTCTTTACGCGTTAAATAAAGAAGCGCCTCAAAACGCTTCATTGCCATCAGCGAGTTGGGAACGACAAATGCCTGTTCGATCTTGGGGAGTGTCGCCAGCGCCAACTCTCCCAACGCCGATGTGCGAATAGGCACATGGCGCCACAACACAACACGCAAATCATTTGCCTCACACATTCGCTCGATCGTTGCGCGCTGTGACTCATCCGACATAAAGATCATCGCCACGGCAAACTGTTCGGGCAGATCAACCCCATGCTCTTTAGCAACCTGAATCAAAAACTCTTCTGGAAGCGAAAAGAGAAGCCCCGAGCCATCGCCCGATTTGCCATCAGCGGCAATAGCGCCACGATGCATCATCCGCTCCAGCGCCGTGATCGCATCCTGGACATTTTTATGGCTTGGCTTGTTGTCGATTGACGCCAAAAGTCCAAAACCGCAGTTGTCTTTGGAGAGCCTAAGTAGTGAATCGTATTCCATCAGCATGCCTCGTCTGGAAATGGCGGTGTAACACACCTCTACCTTATTAGCTAATGATGTTTACCACCGGATAAAGTCGGTCATTGTAACAAAAAGGTAGTAAAAAAGTAATAAATGCTACAATAAAGGGTATGCAAGGCTATATTTTAGGCATTCGTCCTGTCCGCAACGAGGATCTTCTCGTCACACTCCTAACAGCAGAAAAGGTCCTAACCCTCTATCGCTTCTATGGCGTCCGTCATCCTACGATCAATCTTGGCTACAAAATCGACTTTACTGTCGAGATCAGTGCACGAACAACCATCGCACGCCTACGCAATGTATTGCATCTTGGGTTTGATTGGATCTATGATCGTGAACGTCTAAGTACTTGGCAACAGTTTGTAAGACTCTTTGAACCCCATTTACGGGGTGTCCTGGAGATAGAATCATTCTATTTTAATCTCCTTGAAGAGGCGGCAGCAGCATGGGGAAAACGCGATCCTAAACGGCTGGCGGTCGAGCTATATCTAAAACTCCTTGAGCATGAAGGACGACTCCATAACCCCGAGCGCTGTTTTCTTTGTCATGGGATGCTCACAGATCAGATTGCATTAGCACGCGCCTTTTTGCCAGCCCACCCCACCTGCTTAGGGCGACGCGGCTTTCAACAGGCTCAGGTCGATGAGCTACTTCGAGAGCGGCGCACCATCCTTTTTAGTGATGAAGAGCTTAAGATCCTTTGGGGGCTTTTGGGTCAGGGGCTATAATTTTACCTTACGACTAATCGAGAGGATCATCCCCATCGCTAATGCTAACGCAAGAATCGAGCTACCGCCATAACTGATAAAAGGAAGGGTAATCCCCTTCACAGGTGTCATTCCAGCAACCCCGAGCGCATTCATCGCAAACTGTGCCACCAACATGACTCCAATCCCTATAGAAAAAAGAAAAAAGACCGGATCACTGCTGCGGCGCGCAATTTTGAGGATACGAAAGACGATAGCCAGCATCAACAACGCAATCACGAGCGCCCCAACAAAACCTGTCTCTTCAATAATACCTGCTAAGACAAAATCGGTATGAACATCGCTAACAAAACCGAGTTTAAAAACCCCATTGCCAATCCCCTGACCCATCATACCGCCATGACTAATCGCATTAAGCGACTGCATCACTTGATAGCCTTGATTGATCTCACCAGGCTCCACACGCAAACGCTCAGCCAAAAACCCTGGCACCAGCGACAAGATCAGATCCTGCGCCCCAGCCCACCACTGAATTACCTTTGTCATTCGATAAGGAGAGACAAAAATCAAAGCAATGACAGCAACAAAACCAAGCCCGGCAATTGTCGAAAAGAGACGAAAGCTTGCCCCGGCAAACAAAAGCATCATCACCATCACCGCCCCTAACACCATCCCCTGACCAAGGTCATTTTGCATATAGACAATAAGTACGAGGACTATCATAAAGATAGCCGCATAGGGGATAAAGAGCTTCATTTCACGCCGCCAGGCTACCCTCTCTTGCATCGCATAGAACTTACGCGAAAAGCTCCAGGCAAGAAAGTAGATAAAGCCAATTTTAAAAAATTCAACAGGCGAAATTGACACGGGGCCGACTTTAATCCATCGCTTCGCCCCATTAATCACCGGAACTAAGCTTTCGGGCATAAAGGGCATCAGCGCCATGATCACAAAAAAAATGCCAAACAACAAAAAGCCCATGCGATGGATAAGAATTTCTGGCTCAACACGAGAGAGCCTCTCCATGAGCCACAGTCCCCCAACAGCTGCTCCAAATTGTATGAGAGCATAGATAGCAGGCGATTTTCCTCCACTCATACCAATATAGGTCGTAAGCGAAAATGAAAAAATGACACCAATTGCTAGTGTCGCCGCCACCAGATAATAAAGCGTCCGATCAGCCATGTAAGTACAAATTTGAGTAAAATTTGGGTATCATAATGAGATTGTATCAAAGTAGCCCCCAAGAGTCGTTGAAAAAGAGAGCCCCTATTAGGGAATGATCCTTGCTTGTGATACGAAAGGAGTGACGATGGAGATCAGCAAAGCATACAATTTCATGGCCGCCGCCTTGAATGGTAGAGCTTTAAGGCAAGATCTGATCGCAAGCAATATCGCCAATGCCGACACACCTTTTTATCGCCCGAGGGATCTTGATTTTGAAACAGTTTTAGCCCAAGAGGCGCGCAAAGCCTTTCTTGGAGAGAAGAGTCAAGTTTTACCGATGGCCAAAACCAATCGTATGCACCTTGATCCAATCAAAGAGGAGAGCGGCAAACCAACCCTCTTTTTTCGTGATGGCCACCTAACGCGCAATGATGGCAATAGTGTTGATATCGATGTTGAGATGAGCGAAATGTCTAAAAATAATGTGATGTATCAAGCTTTAACCTCAGCCATCAAAAAAGAGTCAGCAATTATGGCGGCTGTCATCGATGCCACAAAATCGATCCAATAGTAAAGGATAGGTAGATGTTTTTGAACTCTTTTGATATCAGCGGATATGGCCTTTCGGCGCAGCGTTTTCGCATCGAGACAATTAGCTCTAACATCGCCAATGCCCAGACAACGCGTACCGATGAGGGAGGCCCCTATCGACGCCGAAGCGTTGTCTTCAAAGCTATCGACTTCGATGCCCACCTGAACCGTCAGATCGAGAAAAATGCCCTCTTTCATACCTATGAAAATCCTCTTGATGAGGCAATCGGGCTAAACAAATGGGCCAAACCGCCGATTATGAGTGTAGTCGTTGACAAAGTGGTACGCGACGATAAGGGGGTTAAGATGAAATATGACCCTTCACACCCTGATGCTAATAAGGATGGCTATGTTGCCTATCCTAATATCAATCCTGTCGTCGAGATGAGTGACCTGATTGAAGCAACGCGCTCCTATCAGGCCAATGCAGCCGCTTTTCAAAGCGCCAAAGGAATGGCAATTAATGCCATTGAGATGCTCAGAGCATAAGGATAGAATATCATGCCAGGATTACTGAATAACGTCGGTAAGATCATCCCAAACGATCTAAGCTCGACATCACAGACCCAAAAAACCCCGGTTGAAGGGGAGAGCTTTGGCGATGTCCTCAAAAGGACACTCGAAGAGGTCAATGCCGATCAGATGGAGGCGCAAAAAGCAGAGGTTGATCTGGCCACTGGTCAAATTAAAGATCTTCATCAGGCAGCACTTGCTATCAACAAAGCTGAGCTTTCGATGAAAATGATGCTGGAGGTTCGCAACAAGGCTATCTCGGCCTATAAAGAGATTTTGCGCACCCAAATGTAATGGATCGTGCTAGCCAGATATTGATCTTTTTTCTTCTCTCTGTGGCTGTTGTCGTCATCTTCCTTGCGCGCGTCTTTAATCTTGTGGGAAGTGGCGAGATGCCTGTAACGGTAGCCAAAAGCGAGATCGACTCAGCAATCAGAGGGGCTATTATCACAGCTGATGGCTACCATATCGCCCGAAGCTACAAAACCTACACCGTCGCGATCGATCCTCTGATTATCACACCCGAAAAAGAAGAGCTATTTGCTCGACTCTTCTCGATCTATACCGGCACCTCCGAAGCAGAAATACGCCAAGCCCTCAAAGGCTCAAAACGGGTCGTCTTACTCAAAGATGTCGACGCCAAGAGAGCTAAATATCTTAAGGAGCTTTCACGCAATCTCTATAAAGAGAAGGTTTTTTCCGAGCGACGCATCAAGGGGGGACGGCGCACGATTCTCAAGGGACTTGAGATTAGTGAGAATCAATTCATTCGCTTCTACCCTTATATAGAGACACTCGAACCACTTGTAGGCTATGTTCGCAAAGATAGCCTCACGGGGATTGTTGGAATTGAAAAACAGTATG
>JAINCO010000080.1:0-3504 GCA_036574095.1 Campylobacterales bacterium
CCTTTTTCCCCCGGTGATGATTGAGCGGTGGAAATACCCAGCTCCATTCCGAACCTGGAAGTCAAGCACCGCATCGGCGATGATACTCCCCCTTACTGGGGTGCGGAAAGTAGCTCGTTGCCGGGGATCTTCTCTTCTTCTGCTTGTTGGCTTCCTTGTAGAAACTCACTTGATTGATAACCTAAATACATAGATTAACCGCGCCCGTAGCTCAGCTGGATAGAGCATCAGATTCCGGTTCTGAGGGCCAGGGGTTCGAATCCCTTCGGGCGTACCACTAAATCGGAATCGCATTTGCTTCCTTCTTGTATGGTAGAAGGAAGAAAGATGCAGATAACTGTGACACCAAAACTTGTGACGGTGACAGTCGCTCATGATGCGCCATATCTCGGACTTTTGCGTCAATATGTCAAGAAGTACTTCCCTGCAGCGTTGACACTAAGCTCATCTGTTCTCCTCTTTGCCAGAGAAGGGGAGCAAGTTTATACCAAGATGCTTTTGCAATGGATTGGGGAGATCTATAGGCGCGAACATACATCAGTCTCAGCAACCTATCTTGATCTTTTGCGTCAAAGCTACAAAATTCCATTAAAATTTGTAATCACTGGACGAAGTAGTGTGGCTCGGGTTATTCCGCTCTGGATCAGGGTCTCCTCAGAAGACTCGATAACAATCAGACTCCCTTTAGCAGAGCCAAATATCATTAACTATTTTCATACCTTTTTTCGCGCTCAAGCACACTATAATCCTCACAAATTAGAAATTACCCTAGCCATTCGCACACCCGAGGAGCTCTTGGCTGCACAAGGGCTTGTGCGCCGAACGATGCTTCTTGGTTCGGCGGTTACATGGCATTATGATAAGTTGAAGCTGCATAGGCTGTGGGAATCGCTTCAAGAGCGATTTGATGAGGGCAAGCAGAGGGCTTTTGTGATAGAGGATGAATCATTTAAGGTGCTGAATGTCGATCCTGATGCTCCATTAGAGACGATTCGTAAAAACTACTTGCGCCTTGTTAAGCTGTATCATCCCGATCGCGTCTTTGGTCAGGACGAGGCAATTGTCAAAAGCTATTCGCGAAAGTTTCAGCAGATTAGAGATGCTTACGAGACGATCGTGCAATTACGATCAGCTTAATGAATGTTTTTCGATGCCGTGAACGATTGGCACAAAGCGACACGATTCAAGCTTCGTGGCTGTTAGCGTGCGGCCATATTTGACAAACCGGGTGATAATTTGCTCGTGGCCGTGTGTAATCGGTGCGACGATGATCCCTTTGGGAGAGAGCTGCTCGATGAGGGCCTCGGGAATGGCTGGTAGGGCTGCAGAAAAAAGAATGCGATCAAAGGGGGCAAATTCACGCCATCCTGTTGTCCCATCATCGAGGCGGGTGTTGATGTTGGTCAGATTTAGCTCTTTAAATGTCAAGCGAGCTTGCAATAACAGTCGTTCGATACGCTCAATTGTAAAGACACGGCGCACAATGCGCGAAAGAATAGCCGCCTGATAGCCACTTCCACAACCAATCTCCAAAACACTATCGGCATTCCAAGGCTCAAGTGCTTGTGTCATCTTTGCAACAGTCAACGGGGAGCTAAGCCATTGGTTGGCCTGCATGGGCAAGGCATCAAGGGTGTAGGCATGGCGCTTAAAACCTTCAGGCACAAATCGGAGGCGATCAATTGCTTGAATTGCCTCGATGATTGATGGGTGAAACGAGCCTGATTGGGCAATTTGTGATGCAAGTTTGGCGCTTGAGCTCATAAGATTGGTAGTGCTCGGCGCGTTAAATCGGTAATATGGCTATCATACATGGTGGCAATCTGTCCGCATTTGCCCTCAAGCGAGACTCCGTTACCCCAAGGATCGATAATGGAACTATACCCTGCCATGTCGTCATTACAACTACATGCCGCCACAACATGGCATTGTAGTTGAAGGGCTAATGCGGCTGTGAGCGTGATAAAATGGTTTTTGCGCTCTTTGCCCCAAAACGCTGGCACAAGAATGATATCTGCCCCACGAAGTCTCTCCCAGAGATCAAGAAAGCGAAGTTCATAGCAGATAAGCACACCAATGCGTAAGCCATTGAGCTCATGCAAGCGAATTAACTCTTTGCTGCCGACAAGAAAATGGTCATCTTCATGGCCAAGAGGAAAGAGGGCATGTTTTGATTGGATTGGCCTGATGGCTTCTTGTGTGATCAGATAGGCGGTGTTTAGGTAACCTGATGGGCTCTTTTCGATTGTCGTTAAACATAGCAGGCGTGAACCGACAATCTCTTGAAGTTGATAGAGGGCATCGGATGAAAAGGCAGCTGCATCATCCATCCGATCGTAGGCAAAGCCAGTCAGGCAAAGCTCTGGCGCAACAACGAGGGCTTGTTCTGGGGTGGCCAGGAGCGCATCTGTGAGCGTAGTGACATTCTCATCAAATCGCGGTGTCGTCTTCATCTGGATCGCGGCCAGAGGAAAAGAAGCCTTAGAAGTCATCAAAGCTGATTGAGCCTTTGGAGTAGTTGGTGACTGTTGCTTCAAAGAAGTTCTGTTTTTGGTCGTTAAACTTACTAAATTTATCAACCCATTTAATGGGATGCTCGACATTATAAAGCGGCTTCATCCTCACAGCGCGAAGTCGTTCGTCAGCAAGATAGCGGATATATTGGTCGATGATCGCATCATTAAATCCAAGAATCTGACCATCGGTGATGTACTTTCCCCATTTGGTCTCCATCTCAACCGCTTCTTCAAACATTCCATAGACTTCACGCTCAAGCTCGGGCGTAAAAAGATCAGGGCGCTCTTTGCGTGTTGTGTTGATCATATTTTGAAAAAGAGAGAGGTGGGTAATCTCATCACGCTGAATAAAGCGAATCATCTGGGCGCTTCCAAGCATCTTTCCTGATCGAGCCAAAATATACATACATGTAAAACCAGCGTAGAAGTAGAGCCCTTCAAGGATCTGGTTAGCAAACATAGCCAGGACTTTGTTGTGGTCATTAGGATCGTTACAAAGACGATTATAAACAGTTGCTATATAGCTATTTTTGCCCTCAAGAACTTGGTCAGTGCGCCACATATCATAAATTTCTGTTGTGTTTTCAGAGATACTCTCAACCATCACAGCGTAGCTTGAGGAATGTAGAGCCTCTTCGAAGGCCTGGCGGATAAGGCAGATATTTACTTCAGGTGCTGTAATAAAAGGATTGATGTTATCAGCGAGATTATTGGTTTGAATCGAATCCATAAAGATGAGTTGTGATAGGACAAGATCATACATCCTCTTTTCGCTATCACTAAGGATTTTATAATCTTTTGCATCTTGCGTCAGGTCAACCTCTTTGGGAAACCATGTGTTAGCAAGCATCAAATCCCATAGTGCAACAGCCCATGGATATTTAACCTTGGTCAGCTCAATATGACCCGTTGGGTTGCCGCCAATGATGCGCCGATCGTTGACACCTTCGGTTGAGGATGGGTTGTATAAGGGTTTCTTGCTCATCTT
>JAINCO010000003.1:0-11462 GCA_036574095.1 Campylobacterales bacterium
GAAGAGTGGCTGCTTCCTCCTTTTTTGGGAGAAATGGGGGTAGAGATTGAGTTTTTTTTAGCTTCTGTTGAACCCTATCTACGCTCAGGCTGGAAAATTCCGGCCCGTCGCCCACAGCTTTATCCAAGAGGGACAGCATTTTATGATGAAGAGCTCTTTGCCAAGATCGATACCCTCATCAAACAGTATCAAGCCAAAGCAATCGTCTCTCGGCTCATGCTTCCCTTTCCTGCCCTTGGGCCAATCAATCTCTCCATAGAAAACAGTGAATGGAAAGTCGAGCTACGCATTAACAAAGAACAGCAACAAGCTATCATCAAAATAAGAGAGTTTGAAAAAGAGCTCAAAAAAATCGTTGGGGAGCGAATCCTGACGCCAACGCGTCCAATAACCTTATGGGACGATTTTTTAACTACTGTCCACAACCCTTATAATGATCCCTTTGGGCTCTCGTCCCTTTATGCCCTCAAGCCCTCCTATTTACCACCCGATTATAGCGAAGGGCCCGATATCTATGTAGATCATATAGGCGTTCAATTAAGACGCTATCGCGAGCCCAACCGAAATTCAGATGTTGCCTATGTCCTCAAACGCGCCCAGGAGGCCTCAATGCTTTTGGGCAAACCCATACTGATCTACGGCCATCCCAACGGTACCGTTCATCCTGAGGGCTACCCTACCACTCTTGAGTTATCGCAAAAACGGACTGAACCACTTTTGACAACAGAACTTAAGGCTCTTAGAACCTGTGCGATTATGTTTGCGCCAAATTCTGGCTGGGCCGATTTGATGGCTTGGCTTAATGTACCAACCTTTGTGGAAAAGGTTGAGTGCAAAAATCAGTTTTATCGTTTAAGAACTTACAAAACACGCATGGCCGAACTTCGAGCGGATATGTCAATGGAAGAGTTGGTCATTGATCTCTTTTCAGCGCGCGAGCGCCTACCTGATGATAGCCACTGCCAAGAGCCATTCCAGTGGTATCAGATGCCGGGTGCGGCCAATCCCTACTTTAGGTAGCTCTATGCCTGTTCTAAGACTAAGTTCCCTTCCTCATACCTGGCTTATTGATATCGACGGTACAATTCTACGGCATAATGGCCACAAGGAAGGCAAAGAGGAGCTACTTCCGGGTGTTTTAGAATTTTGGAAAAAGATCCCAAAAGAAGATACTATTATCCTTTTGAGTGCTCGAACAGAAGAGGAAAAACCCCAGACACTTCGCTTCTTACAATCCCACGGATTGCACTTTCATGAAGCGATCTTTGGCCTTCCTAAAGGCGAGCGCATCCTTCTTAATGATAGCAAACCGCAAGGACTCAACACAGCCCTTGCGGTTAATGTTGCCCGCGACGCTGGCCTAGGTGATCTTAAGCTAATCTTTGATCCTACTCTTTAAAACTGTATCAGCCCCTCAACGGGTGAGCTTGCTGTCGCATAGGGCTTTTTGGGGATACGACCGGCTAAGTAGCTTTGGCGCCCAGCGATAACGGCATGCTTCATCGCTTCAGCCATCAAAATCGGGTTGGTCGCTTGCGCGATAGCTGTATTAGTGAGCACCCCATCAGCCCCAAGCTCCATGCAAATAGCAGCATCCGACGCACACCCAATCCCCGCATCAACAATCACAGGAACCTTGACCGCTTCTTTGATAAAAACAACATTATAGCGATTTTGCACCCCCAATCCTGAACCAATAGGTGCCGCAAGTGGCATCACCGCCGCCGCACCGGCATCCTCAAGCCGCTTAGCCACGATCGGATCGTCACTTGTATAGGCCATAATCGTAAAGCCCTCTTTGGCCAAAATCTCACACGCCTTGAGTGTCTCAATCACATCGGGATAGAGGGTCTTTTGAGAATCGCCAATCACCTCGAGTTTGATAAGATCAATGCCCGTTGCCTCACGCACAAGCCGAAAGGTTGTGATGGCCTCTTCGGCAGTAAAACAGCCGGCACTATTAGGCAACAACTTGACATTGGTATCCTTAAAATAATCCATTAAGTTCTCTTCATTGGGATTGGTGATATTCACACGACGCACCGCGACTGTAATCATTTCGCTGCCGCTTGCCAATGTCGCCTCTCTTGTAGTCTTGAAGTCTGGATATTTCCCGCTTCCTACAATCAGTCGACTATGAAATTGATACTTTCCTATAATCAGTTGATCACTCATAACATTCTCCCTCCTAACCTACTATGACCCCCCATTTTACCCAACCAATCCTAATAAGCGAGCCACTACCTGAGGATACAGACGATGCTCTGCCTCATGAACACGCGCTTCATAGCTCTCTCGTGTATCTGTCTCTAAAATTGGAACACACACCTGAGCCAAAATCTCTCCACTATCCATCTGCTCTGTCACACGATGCACCGTTACACCTCCAACCTTCATTCCACTTCTAAAACTCTCCCCAATCCCATCTTTGCCTTTAAAAAGCGGTAACAGCGAAGGGTGGATGTTGATTGCGTTCGCGACAGCATCGGTAAAGACTCGCGAGAGAAGACGCATAAAACCAGCGAGCACAACCAAATCAGGCGCATGGCGCTTAATGTCACCAACAAGTGCAGCATCAAACTCCTCGCGGCTACTAAAAGCGCGGTGATCAATGATCGTCACAGGTATCCCCAGCGCCTTAGCCCTTTCTATCCCGCCGGCGTTAGGATTGTTGGTGATAGCAACAATCTCGACGCGCCCTAATAGAGCACGCGCTAACGCCTCAAGATTGGAGCCTTGGCCACTAAATAAAATCACAATTTTTTTCACAATTTTTTTATCTCCTCAATCAAGGCAAGTGGTGTTAGGGCGTAATTATTGACCCCAACGCGACGAGAGGCGATCGCATGAGCCAAAACCGCTTGAGAGGCTGCCTCAAATGGCTCCCAGCCTTGTGCTAATAAAGCAGCGACCATGCCCGCCAAGACATCCCCACTGCCCCCTTTGGCCAATGCCACACTACCACACGCCACCACGCGAAGCTTTTCCCCATGAACAATCAGTGGATTTGCTCCCTTCAAAATCAATATCACACCTGGATGCGTTAAGCCAAACTCCCTTGCTACAGCAAAACGGCGCCGCTGCACCTCATCGGCCTCTAACCCCGCCATTCGACCAAACTCTTTCGCATGAGGTGTAAGAATTGTTGGCGCTTGACGAGCTAACAATAACCCAATCGATGGCGAGGCAAAAAGATCAGCATCGACAACCATAGGGCGCGGATCACAAGAGAGCTTGCGCACCATCTTTTCATCAATCTCACCCAGCCCCATCCCTACAGCAATCGCGGTAGCTCGCTCGGGTATATCGCTATGATGCATCAACTCCATCCCCAAAGCTTGTGGCGGGGTAGATGAGACAACAGTCACAAGTCCCGCCCCAAACGAGAGTGCTGCATTGGCGGCCAAGAGCGCAGCACCCGGTTTCTCTCCTGCCATGACAGCCACATGGCCATAGGAGCCTTTATGGGAAGCGCAAGCATGACGCAGTGGAAGCTTCAAGTCCTCTTCTTCCAAAAGCGCCATTGGTGTATAACCACAGTAGGCATCCTCAGGAAGCCCTAATCCTGCCACTACAATCTTACCCACAACCTCTTTGGCACTATCTGAATAAAGAGCGGTTTTGGCCGCTCCCATCGTCACCGTCACATCGGCTCTAAAAACTTCTCCTTGAATCGTGCCATCCATCATCAATCCCGTTGGAACATCACAGGCAATTTTGAGACCAGAAAGCCGATTAAGCCATGCGACGACCTTGGCATCACCATCCGATAAGGGGCGATTTTGTCCAGAGCCATAAAGAGCATCCACGACAACATCCCACCCCTCATCAACCATCTCATGCACAATAGATATCCCTAACGCCTCAAGCCTCTCTAATTGACGACGCCCTAACGACCCTCTGGGCGAGGCCACCAACCACACGCAAACACGATAGCGACCGGCCAATAGACGCGCAAGCGCCAAACCATCAGCGCCATTATTGCCCGGCCCACAGACAATCAACACGCGCGACCTGGGCACAGCAAGAAAATCGATTTGGCGCGCAAGCCCTATCGCCGCATGCTCCATCAAGAGCTCTTCGCTCATTTTGTAGGTATCATAAGCACGACGATCCAGATCATTGACCTGATCAAACAGTGGTAGCACTCACTCCTCCTATGTACAATAAACACTAAGCCAAACGATTTGTTATTTCCAAACGCAGCTCCTGAGTAGCCCTTGCAAGCTCCTCTACCAACCTTTTTGGATCGTCCCTTCCCTCTTCAAGCATCTGCGCAAAGTGACGGATCGATTCAAGCCGAAGATTTGCTGCTGCCCCTTTGATCTTATGAGCCACCTCTTTAATTGCAACTTTATCTTCTCGTGCTACTGCATCCTCTATTCGTGCGACTTCATCATCAATATCCAAAAGAAACTCTTCAATCAACATAAGAACAACATCCTCTGATAGGCCCAACTCCTGTGTTACTTTCGTTAGATCCACAGTGGGCTCACGGACGCTACTTGGAGTAAGAAAGCGGCGTAGTACACGCTCAAGCTCTACCCTCACAATCGGCTTAGAAAGATAATCATCCATCCCAGCAGCCAAAAGACGCTCTCTATCTCCCGCAATCGCATTAGCCGTCAGCGCAACAATTGGCCAGTGAGGCAGATGATTGCTACGTTCATAGTCCAGAATCATGCGCGTTGCCTCTGTGCCATCACACTCAGGCATATGCTCATCCATAAAGATCAAATCCCACGCCCCCTCACGCCTCTCGCGAAATGCCTCCAACCCATTAGATACAATCCCAACAGTCAACCCCATTCCCTCCAAAAGAAGGCGAATCAACTTTTGATTAACTAGATTATCCTCCGCAACCAACACCCTACCTTGTAACTTTTGACTCTCTTTTTGAGTCTCTTGCGCCCTCTCTTTAACACCGCCACACCCCATCAACGCATCAAAGATCTTTGAGCCATTAAGTGGCAATCGAATAACTGAGCAAAAACGACGCCGCCATGTTTCTGCCGTAGGAATCAGAGCTGTCACAGCGATAACTGGGCATCCTGGAAGTGCATCTGCCACCGCTTCAAGTTTCGCAGGTTCAAATGAACACGCGATGACAACAGCCTCCTTTGCGCCCTCAGGTGAGAGATCCTTGAGTCGCTCATGTTGGCATCCAAAGGAGTCAAGATAGCGCTCTAAAAGCCCCAGATAAGCTCTGGCATCATCATCGGCCCATAGTGCTATCTTGGACGTTGTGGCTAACTTTCGCCTCTCTTGCTCGCTTGCAATAGGCAGTGTTAGCGAAAAACCAAAGAGGCTTCCCTTTCCTAATTCACTCTCAAGAGTGAGTCGTCCACGCATCAGCGAGACAAGATGGGCCGAGATCGCCAACCCCAACCCAGTACCGCCATATTTTCTTGTTACTGAGCCATCAGCTTGCACAAAGGGCTTAAAAATTGTCTTTTGCTGCTCTGGCGAGATACCGATACCACTATCGCGCACCTCGAAGAGCAGTTTTGCCTCCTGCTCATTTTTCTCAACAAGTCGGATCTCAACGCGAACTTCACCTTTGGCATCGGTGAACTTGATCGCGTTACTAATCAAATTGGCAAGAACCTGTCTAATGCGTAGTGCGTCACCAACAACCCTTTTTGGGATTGCGGGATCGATAAAGACGAGTAACACAATCTCTTTCTCTCTGGCTCTAGCCGCAAAGAGCTCGATAACCCCCTCAAACTCCTCAAATGGATCAAAAGGAGAGGCCTCGATTGTCATCTTGCCGCTCTCAATCTTAGAAAAATCGAGAATGTCGTTGATAATCCCCAAGAGCGAGTTGGCACTTTTGCGAATGATACTAACAAACTCTTTTTGCTGAGCATCCAAGGGCGATTCAGCAAGCAACTCCACAAAACCGAGAATACCATTCATGGGGGTACGAATCTCATGGGACATATTAGCTAAAAACATACTTTTGGCAGCCTCTGCCGCCTGCGCTTTGGCTAATGCCTCCTCAAGGGGTGTGATGTCAGTAAATGTCGCAACATAAAAATCCTCCCCCTCCTCTTTTAGTCGAGAGACAGTCACTTTAAAAATTCTCACACGTCCCTCTCGATCCTCCATCAATGCACGATGGGTCTTTTTAGGATGCCTATAGACATACTCCATCCAATTCAACCCATCCACCATCGACGAAAGATACCCCTCTTTTTCGATAAAGAGATCACAAATGCAACGATAGCGACTTCGAAACTCATCAAGAGAGCTAAAAGGAAAAAACTCGAAGAAAGGGCGGTTGATACGCAACAATCCCTTCGTTGGATGGGCAAAAGTAACAATATCGTGCTGCGCATCCATAATCGACTCAACCAACCTTCTCGCCCGTTGAATCTTCTCCTGACTGGCGTAAAACTCTGTTAGATCGTTACGCAACGAGATATATTCGACAATCTCTCCATCGTCACCCAAAATTGGCACGATAGTTGCGTCAACGATATAAAAACCACCATCCTTACGGCGATTTTTGACAACCCCATGCCATATCTTTTTGGCGCTAATAGTCGCCCACAGATCTCGAAAAACCTCAGCATCCATGTCAGGATGGCGGACGATGTTATGGGGTTTTCCGATAAGCTCCTCTCTCGTGTAGCCTGAAAGCTCACAAAAGCGATCATTGGCATAAGTAATAATACCGGCTTTGTCGGCTTTAGAAACGATCGATCCCTGATCGATAGCAAGCTTATATTGTTCCAACAGTGCCATCTGATGCTTAAGTTGCCTCATTGTCACTATGCGCTCAGCATACTCTTTGAGCGCTGCATCTAACTGTTTTGCATCAATGGGTTTGATTAAATAGCGATCAATTCCAATGGTAATCGCTTCACGCATGAAACTCATTTCATTATGCGCAGTTGTGACAATAACAGGGGTTTCGCTAGAGCGCCTCTTGATCTCCCTGGCCATTTCTAGCCCATTCATTTGAGGCATTGTAATATCGGTGATAACAACATCAAACTTTTTTGGATCAAATAACGCCAACCCCTCGACCCCATTGGACGCCGCAACAACCATCTCTACCCTGCGCCGAAGGATTATCTCAACACTGTTTCGAATCTCCTCTTCATCTTCAACATACAAAACGCGCAGCAAAAGCTTGGCGTTCTCCATCCTCATCTCCTCGAAAAATCTCTACCTTCAGTCTATCATATTCCCAATTAAAGGGATTTAATACGCACCGGCAGATAGAGCGCCATAAGTGCGGCTGCAGCCACTAATGCCGCATACAAAAAAAGGTTTGAGCCATAGAACAGCCCTGATAGGATCGATCCAGCAAATCCACCAAGCCCAAAGGCCAACCCATAATAAAATTGTTGTGCCAATCGAAGCTTCGTGGCAATGTTGGCCAGATAGGCAAGTGTTGCAACATGGTACAGTGCAAAGCTAAAGGCATGTAAACTCTGCGCCAAGAGAACAAGCCCGATACGATCAGGCCAAAGCCACAACAATAGCCACCTAAGAACCGTCAAGGCAGTCGAGAGCTTGATAAGGGCCATCAGATCAAAACGCATCCATGGACCCTGAAAGCCAAGCATCACAATCTCAGCCACCACACCCGCTGTCCAAAGCCAAGAGATCGTCTCTTGACTAACCCCGTGATTGGCTTCATAGATGGTAAAAAAGTTATAAAATGCCCCAAAGGCAACCTGCATCAAGACAATGCTAATCCAAAAATTCCAATGCGATAGACCGATCCCGCCAAGTCCAGAGGGTCCCTCCCCCTCAACACGATCTTGCATTTTATCGGACGCATCAACAAGCATCACACCAGCAATTGAAGCACAAATTGCCATCACAACAATCGCCCCAACAACCCACGCTACCGTTAATGGCACCTTACCGAGCACCAACACCGATACAATAAAACCAACCGATCCCAGAATACGCACACGGCCATATACTGCTCGAGAAAGCAGACGAATCGCTTTGGCATCGACAAAAGGAAGCTGCAAGCTCCAGCAAAACCCCAGCGCAATCGTATTGATCAAAAGCAACCAAAAATCTCGCACACTCCAAAAATGGGCCACAGCCAATAGTGCACTGATGATAACACTGATCACAAACAAAGAGCTTGTTAGCTGCAATCGGCGCAAAAAGAGAAAAGGCGAGAGAAAACGCATCAGGGGATTGATCGCAAAAATCACCCCGATGTGCCATGCCGAAAAACCCGATTCATAGAGAAGTTTTGGCAGATAGACAAGATAGGCGCCGATAACACCAAAATAGAAAAAGTAGTAAGCCCCGATAGCGGCAATTGATGAAGGCGGCAAAAAAGAAGTCACACGCAAGAGGCCTCAACTACACGCGATGCAGAGAGAATATCATGAAGTGCACGCCTATCAGCGCGAAAAAAAGGCAAGAAGAGCCCAACCACTGTCATTGCCGAAAGAAGAAAAGCAAACTGACGCCAAAGAGCTTGGGGCCACGAGAGAAGCCCTCCTGATAGGCGCTCCACCCTAAGATCATACGCGCGCTTTCCTGGAGTCTGCCCAGTTTTGGCGACAAAAAGCGATGCGATGAGTAAATAAAGCACTGTCGCAACCATCGGGCCTGCGACACTTTCTCGAAATTGAGCCAAAGAGTCAAATAACAGATACCCTTCCAGATACAAAAGGGGCACATAAAGCATAAAAAGATCGACAATAAGCGCTTTCAGGCGGCGTGTCCAAATAGGAAGAGGGTGCGGCACTTCCTCTTTTTCAGGAATTAGTTCCCGCGACTTCCGGGCTTGACGGGTTGGCTTCCAGCGGCGCAGAGAGGACACTCCTCGGGAGAATAGATAGGAAATGTAAAATCGGCTAACGCAAAGAGAGGAAGATTGGCAGGAAGCTTACATTCAGGTTTACCCACAACACCTCCACTCACCCTTGGACAGATACCGCGGTTAGCCAGCGCAGCGAAGGCAACAACCTTACCCCCATGCTCCTCGACAACTTTGGCTGCTTCAAGTGCTGATCCGGCTGTTGTGATAATATCCTCACAAATAAGAACCTTCTCGCCCTCCTTAACCTCAAACCCACGGCGAAGGGCCATCTGGCCATTGACGCGCTCGGTAAAGATAAACCGCACGCCCAAGGCACGCGCCAACTCATAACCTGCCAAAATCCCACCTAAAGCAGGAGAACAGACAAGCTCAACAACCACACCACTCTTGCGAATCTCTTCGGCCAATGCCGTTGCCAACATCTCTGCTCGCTTGGGGTCTTCAAGAACTTTGGCTGATTGCAAGTAATTGGGCGAATGGTTGCCACTCGAAAGGAGAAAGTGACCCTCCAACAGCGCTCCCGCCTCTTTATAGATCGCTTCGATATTCACACTCAAACCTTCAAAATCTCAGCCTCTTTGGCCGCAAAGGTATCATCAGCTTTTTTGATCCACTCATCAGTCATCTTTTGGATCTGATCTTGAGCTCGTTTGGCCTCATCCTCGCTAATCGCCTTCTCTTTTTCGAGCTTCTTGATCTTCTCATTGGCATCACGACGGATATTGCGAATAGCGACCTTGCAGGTCTCAAGATACGCTTTTGCCTTTTTGACACCCTCTTGGCGCTGCTCGCTCGTCATGGGAGGGAATGAGAGGATAACAGCCTCACCGTTATTGCCAGGATTAACCCCGATATTTGCGCTTTGAATCGCCTTTTCGATCTCTTTGAGCATCGGCTTTTCCCACGGGGTAATCGTGATGGTTGTGGCGTTAGGGGTTGCAATCGTTGCTACTTGGGAGATTGGCGTCGGGGTACCATAGTAATCAACACGAATAGGATCAAGGATTGCCGCGCTCACTTTACCCGTTCTAATCGACAGAAAATCTCTCTTCAACGCCTCGATACTTTTGGCCATATGTTCTTTTGTCCAATTAAAAATCTCCTGCATCATCTCTCTCCTAAAAAATTACTGCCCTGCGGGTGCAGCCGGAATCGTGGGTGCCGCAGGAGCGGCAGGGGCCGAGGGTGCTTTTGGTGTGGTTGGCTGGGTATTGAGGTGCAGGCTATCGACAACTGAACGGTTCTTTTGGCTGTTGTAAAGATAGCCAAGCGCCACGGTATTAATGACCAACAAAAAGCCAGTGATAAATGTAAAACGGGTCAAGAAATTTGCAGGCCCTTTGGCACCAAACATACTATCATTGCTGCCACTATAGGCTCCAAGTCCGATAGAGGAGCTCTTTTGGAGCATGATAGCAATTGTGAGGACAATCGCTAAAACAAACTGAAGAACTAAGAGAATAGTCGTCATCTAAGCCGCCTTTGGCTGAATTTTCGCTAAAATTTAACAATTATTGTACCACAAAAGCTGTTAAAGAATGTCTACAGATCGTGTTGCTCGAGAATTCTCTCGCTATGCCACCCATTACACTCATCTTGCCTCCTTGCAAATGACAATCGCAAGGCGACTCATCGCGCCTTTCGCCACTCCCTACCGACGCATTCTTGATCTTGGTGCCGGCAGTGGCGCTCTTAGGAAGGCCTGGGGCCACCCCTTTGAGCGTTTTGTGGCTGTTGATCTGGCTGAAGGAATGTGCCACCTTCACCCGCAAGATCCCCAAACAATTACCATCGTGGGCGATTTTGACAACCCTGCATGCTGGCAGAGAATCGCTCCCTTGGGACCCTTTGATCTTATCCTCTCATCCTCGGCCCTGCAGTGGTCACGCGATCCAGTGTCGCTGACCAAACGCATCGCCAACGAGGCACCCGCGTATGGCATCGCCCTCTTTATCGAAGGGACCTTCCGTACACTCCATCAACAAGCGGGTATCTCCCATCCGCTGCCTGCATTCGCCCCCCTGATTGAAGTAGCCCATCAAGCCGCGTGGGAGCGCGAAAGTTATCTGGTGAAATTTGCTAATGGGCGCGAGCTTCTTTCGTATATCAAACGATCGGGGCTCAATGGACGAGGCAATGTACTCTCGGCGCGCGACGCCTTAAGGCTATGTCGAAAACTGGATGATCATCCTGTGCTGGAGTTTGAAGTGCTTTATTTAAGAAAAATGTAGAAGAAGCCTTTTTTCTAAGTCATAAAGGGCATAGCGAATCCCTTTAAAGCGCTCAGCCTCTGTTGCATCCACAAGCTTCAAAGCCTCTTCAAGAACCCGTGCCGACTCCTCAGCGCGTTTGCAATTGGCCGCAACAAGGGCTCTTAGATCAGGGCGCACCGTCTCGCTTGTTGTCGTGACTCTGGCCACATCCCCAACACTATCACGGCTAGCAAGAAGCTCATGATTGAGGCTATCAAGGCGAGCAGCATGACGCAAGCTCTTAAGCTTTGCCGCAAGCTCTGCCTCATCCAACAGATAGCGTGCCACATCCTCGACCACGCGAATGCCTTCGCGCAATCGATTGATGTTGGCATCAAGGAGCCTAAAAAGCTCCCTCTTATTCGTCGCTGCTTCCAAAAATACCCAAAAGCTGCAAAAGT
>JAINCO010000081.1:0-1912 GCA_036574095.1 Campylobacterales bacterium
ACTATCGCTGCTGAGGCCAATGAAACAACATCGACGACGCCAAAGCCTGGCAAAATCCTAATTACGACGAAGAGTAAACTTTGGTTCATGGTTAAACCCGAAGGCGGTGGTAATCATCAGCACATCATCAGAGAAAATTACGAGCTAGACGATGTTGATATGACGATTGTATTGGGACATGGCGGGGTTGTTCTAACATCAGCCAATGGTGTGCTTGAGATTCCTGATTCCAATTTACGGCAGATTGTTGTTGTTAAAGGAGGGCGGTTCTCTTTACTGAAGGAAAAGAAAGTTGCGCCAAAAGATGAAGTGAGTGATCGCCAGGGTGAGCCCGAGGTTACAACAACTGATAACCCTTAAAATTAGTCAGAGTTTTGGAGAGAATTGATGTTTGACGAGATAGAGTTTAACCGTATTAAGCGCCTTCCCCCTTATGTCTTTGCTGTTGTTAATGACCTTAAAATGCAGCAGCGTCGCGCCGGTGAAGATGTAATCGATTTTAGCATGGGTAATCCCGATGGAGATACGCCTGCAAACATTATTGACAAGGCAGTTGAGGTTCTCAAAAAGCCACGTACCCATCGCTACTCTGCCTCTAAAGGTATCTATCGTTTGCGCGAGGCAATCGCCAAATGGTACGATCGTCGCTATGGCGTGATCCTCGATCCTGAAACCGAGGCGATCGCAACAATTGGTTCTAAAGAGGGGTATGTTCACCTTGTGACTGCTATCACCGATCCTGGCGATTTGGCGATTGTGCCTGATCCAAGCTATCCCATCCATACCTACGGCATTATTATTTGTGGTGGTAATGTTAATCGTGTTCCACTGCAGCCAGATGATGGGGATTTTTTTGGGAAGCTTGAAAAGGCAATTATGGAGAGTACGCCCAAGCCTAAATATGTCGTTGTCAATTTTCCCAACAATCCAACAACAGCGACTGTTGATTTAGATTTTTACCAAAAACTTGTCGATCTGGCCAAACGCGAGCGTTTTTATATTATCAGTGACATCGCCTATGCTGATATTACCTTTAATGGCTACAAAACGCCGAGTATTCTTCAAGTTCCGGGTGCTAAAGATGTTGCTGTCGAGACCTTTACCCTCTCAAAAAGCTATAACATGGCCGGTTGGCGTGTTGGATTTGTGGTAGGAAATAAGCGCTTGGTTGGCGCACTCGCTAAAATTAAGAGCTACTATGATTATGGGATGCATACCGCTATTCAAGTCGCTGCCATTGAGGCACTCAATAACTCCGATGATGCGGTTGAGGAGATTCGCCAAACCTACGAGCGGCGCATGAAGTGTTTGGTCAAAAGCTTTAATGAAGTAGGTTGGCATATGGAGGAGCCAAAAGCAAGTATGTTTGTTTGGGCGCGTATCCCTGAGAAGTTTCGTCATATGGGAAGCCTCGAGTTTTCAAAGAAATTGCTACTTGAGGCCAATGTGGCAGTAAGCCCAGGTATTGGATTTGGTCCCTATGGTGATGAGTATGTTCGGATCGCCTTTATTGAAAATGAGAAGCGCATTAGGCAAGCTGCCAAAAATATTAAAGATTTTCTTAAGAGAGTTCAAGCGTGAGTCGTGAGCTTCGTGTTGGAATATTAGGTGTTGGTACAGTTGGGAGTGCAGTTACAAGACTGCTTGTAGAAAATGAAGAGATTATTACAGCAAGAGCTGGACGGCGTATTATTCCAGTGCTGGGAGCAGTTAAAAATCTTAATGAATCTCCCAATGCCCCAATTCCTTTGACAACGAATGTTGATGAGATTCTTGATGATCCCTCTATAGATATTGTCTGTGAACTGATGGGGGGGATTGATTTTGCTTTTGCGTGCATCAAAAAAGCACTGGAGCACGGCAAAGCGGTAGTGACAGCCAATAAAGCGGTCTTAGCGTACCATCGTTTTGA
>JAINCO010000082.1:0-3962 GCA_036574095.1 Campylobacterales bacterium
CATTTAAGCGACTCTTGCATCTGTACAGTGAGATTATTAGGCAAGTGCCCAACCCAATTAAGGTTGAAGGGTTTACGACAGAAGGGGATGCCATAGGCAGTGTCTATCCAAGCAATTGGGAGCTTTCTGGAGCAAGGGCAGCAGCTATTGTACGCTATTTTATTGAGGAAGAGGGACTTGAACCCGAGCGTTTTTTTATTGTTGGCAATGCCGATACAAAGCCACTCAATCCTGACGATAAGAAAAGCTTTATGAATCGGCGCGTTGAAATTACAATCCTAAACTATGGGGGGATACCAAATCAACAGATCCCATCGGTGCTGGATGGTGTTGGTGTTGAACCACTACAGGGAGGTAGTAGAGAATGAGAAAGGGAAGTCATTTGATTAGGGTGACATGCGTGTTGGCAGCCGTAATTGGGGCGTCGGGTGAGGAGATTCAAGATTATAATTTGAACGCACTGATGTCTAAAACTGGGAATGCGCATCGCAGCGTCGAAGGAGCCGAGGGGCCAATACAAGTGATTGTTGATGTTAAGCCATCAAGTTATTTAGGGCAGGTAGCACAGCGGCTGCAAGCAGAATTAGAAGCAATGCGCCAAGAGCGGATCAGGGAGCGACTTGAGCGCGAGGCTGCTCAGCGTGCGGCTGCCAAAAAAGCAGCGGCTGCCGCTGCAGCTAAAGCTAAGGCATTAGCAGCCCAAAAGGCTGCCGCTGCCAAAAAGGCAAAGGAGGCTGCAGAAGCAAAAGCCAAGGAGGCAGCTGCAGCCAAAGCTACCGGGGCTGCGACTCCTGCTAAGGGAGAGTCTAAGATGGAAGAAAAGGATGAAAAGCGGGTCTTAGAGCCTCACGCCACCCATAGTGATAACGGCTGTGTGATACCCGTCATCCCCAAGGATGGTAAGCTTCTTTGAGTTCTAAGTTCATCAAGCCAACAGGCCCATCTATGGAGGCTAAGGATTAGTGCTTGAGATATTCTTCGAGCGTTGTCCAGTTGATAGGCCTTCCCTCTTTGTCATAAAGAGCAGGCGTGCCATCGAGTCCAAGCTCGTCTGCCAATTTTCGTGCGGCATCCAGGTGAACGCGACTTTGTTTTTCAAGATCGGGCGTGATCTTGAGCTCTTGCCAGCCACCATGTTTGTCGGCTGCGACATCCATAAGGCCTTGTACGCGTTTTTCTGGTGGCAATGAGAGAATCCATTGGGACATCTTTTTGGCATTGGGATGGTGCGAAAGTGGAAAGAGATAGACAAAAAATGTCGCCTTATTGGCGAATTTTGGCATGGAAAGTTCCATTTTCTTGCAAAAAGGGCACTCTGGATCGGTAAAGAGATAGAGTTTGACAGGGCCGCTACCATACACAAAAGCCGCCTCTTTTTCGTGATTGGCCATCGTTATCGGCATTCTTAATGGTTGCATTGTTTTGGTGAAAAAGGCTTCGCCGAATACCGCGATGCTTTTATCTTTGGTCACATAGGCTGAAAATAGGTTGTCTTGACCATCTTCATGAACAGCTCCGCGCAGGATATAGAGCTCGCCGGCATCATAGACTCTGTTAATGCTAATTGATGGTTGACTAAAGAGAGGGAGTTTTTTAAACTCGGCTGGATCGGGGGTGGTTGCGGTGGCAATAAGTGGAATAGCGGCAAGAAAAAAGCGTTTCACGTGTGCTCCCTGGAATTAAAGTTGGACGATGCGGTTTTTTCCTTCAGATTTAGCACGATAAAGCGCCTGGTCGGCTCGCTCAAAGAGCGATTCAAGTGTGTCCCCTTTGCGGTGCGCGGCGACACCGATGCTGACAGTGAGGCTTAGGCTTTTGTCTCCATAAAGAAGCTTGCTATTTTCAACCTTGGCGCGGATTCGCTCAGCCGCCATCATCGCATCGGCAAGTTGGGTGCGGTTTAGAATACAGACAAACTCTTCGCCACCATAGCGATAAACACGACAACCTTCCCTTAGGGAGTTTTTAAAGGTGCTCACCAGATAGATAAGAACTTTATCGCCAGCCAAATGACCAAATTCGTCATTGATGCGTTTAAAGTCATCTCCATCAATGACCAAAAGGACAAGATCGAGATCGCGATCCTTTCCAGCCTTTAAAATTTCCTCAAGGTCAGCACGCATCGCCTTGCGGTTGTAGGCTTTGGTGAGGGGGTCGATCTGTGCTTCGGCCAGCGTTGCTTGCAGCTTTGTCTCGAGTGATTTGATCTTCTCATCAGCTTTGCGAAGTTGAGTGAGAAGATCAGATTGAAAAGAGACAAGAGTTGAGAGCAAAGCAGCAAAATCGACTCGATTTTCTTCGATCGCATCAAGCTGAATCGTCCCTAAAAACTCCCCTTGCGCCTGGGCGATTGAACGAATGTCATTTTGGCTGGCAGCAAACGAATCAATCGTCATTTTGGCAAGATCAATATATTGACTAATCTCATCGTGCGGTTCAGTTTCTGAAATTTTTTTATAAATCGCAGCCAGCTGATCATGGGTATCGCGTGCCATCAGCTCATCAAAAACGATCTTGTAATACTTCGGATAAGCGGGTGTTTTCGTCTGCTCTAACTTAGCAATCGCCTCGTCTCTTAACTCGCTAACATGCCGATAGAGTAAATCTTTATCCATCACACTCTTCCTTTCCTTAAATAAACATCTTAGCTAATCTTATGTTAAAAATCAACTTTAGCTGGTATTTAAAGAATCTCTTTGATCTTTTTTTTCAAGTTGGGCAAGACTTTCAAATGGCTTGAGAATGTAGTGGTCGGCACCGATCTTGTGGCTATTAAGAACCTTGTCAAGACTTGAATAGGCAGTCATCATGACGACTTTAATGGCAGGGTTGGTGAGGCATCATGATATCTAACAACACAAGATCTGGTTTGATCGAGGAGAGTTGGGCTAATGCCGTAACGGGATTGTTAAAACTAACAAGTTTCCAGTTGGGATTGCGCCCCAGTGCCTTTTCGAGCATTTGGGTGATTTGGGGTTCATCGTCAACGATCATGATCGTTTGCATAGTTGTTCTCCTTCTTCAAAGAGTTCATGAATAGCCATTTTCATGAGCTCTTCAGTCTTTTCATTGACAATTCGATCAAGGGTTTCGCCGACGAGCAGACTGGCCTCTTCGATCTTTTTGATTCTTTTTTCGACATCAGGTAGTGAGCAAGAGAGCTTGCCTCCTTCGGCACATTCGGCGATAAGGGTATTAGCCTCTGCATGAACAGTGGCGTGGGGGGATTCGAGCTGGCGGTAGCTGGGCAGGTGGCCAAACTGCTCTTTTCCTAAGCCGACATCATACCACTTGCCAAGGCGACAGCTATGGTGATCAGTACCTTTAAAGTCGTGGTGTTGGCCAAACAGATAGGCATAGACATTATTTTTGTAGATGACATGGTCAAGTTTAGCCAAGTTAACAAAGATGCGGTTGCTTATGTCGAGTGTTTCAAAAACAGAGCGGCTAGCGTTGCGTTGGAAGGTTGTTAGTTGACAGCTAAGATTGTCGATATCTGCCTTATTGCCAGAGACAATTTGTGTGATGCGCTCCATCTGGCTTTCAATCTCAGTTGTCTCTTGTTGGATTGTCTGGATAACAACACCAATCTCTTTGGTTGCCTTTTGGGTCTTTTCGGCCAGCTTGCCAACCTCCTGGGCAACAACAGCAAAACCACGCCCATGTTCTCCTGCTCGCGCAGCTTCGATGGCGGCATTGAGTGCTAAAAGATTGGTTTGGTCAGCGATATCTTTAATAAGAGCGATGACCGTCGAGATTTCGTTGCTACGCTCAACCAAGGAGTTCGTTAGCCCCCCCGCGTGGCTTATAAGATTCACTAACTCATCGGTTGAAGCAACGATATGCTGGATAACTTTCATTCCTTCTGTTGAGCCGGCAGCCGTTTCTCGTGCTTGCGCGGCCATCTCTTTAAGTTTGTCGATCATCGTCACAAAGACTTGTTGGGTATTGGCGAGGGCGTT
>JAINCO010000083.1:0-13076 GCA_036574095.1 Campylobacterales bacterium
CGACAATGCCGCTTGTTCCCTCGCGGCGCTTAAGCTCTTCTTTGAGGCGCTCAAATGGTATGCCATGCCAAGCCAAAGCAACTGTGAGATGAAACAAAAGATCAGCTCCCTCATAGATAATCTGCGCTTCATCATTTTCTTTAGAGGCAAGCAAAAATTCTCCAGCCTCTTCGGCAATCTTTTTAAGAATCGTATTCTGTCCCTTCGAGAAAAGTTTTGCTGTGTAGCTTTGGGCAGGATCGGCGAATCTGCGCTCTCGAAGGGTATTATACAGATGATCGAGAATATCGTAGCGCTCACTCATTGACACAATAGGCTCTCTTGCAATCTCACCTGTCTCAACTCGCTCAAAAAAGCAGCTCATGCGCCCGGTATGACAAGCTGGGCCATGCTGGCGCACCTTTAAAAGAACCGCATCTTGATCGCAATCAAGCCAAATCTCATCAACCTCTTGAATATGCCCGCTGCTCTCTCCCTTCATCCAAAGTTTTTTTCGACTGCGAGAGTAGTAGTGGGCCTTACCCGTGGCCAATGTCGCCTCTAAGGCTGCTCTATCCATCCAGGCGATCATCAACACCTCACCGCTACTGCTCTCTTGGGCTACAGCAGCGATAAGAGGGGTTGCCTCCCAGTTAATACGATCGATGATTGCAGGATTCATTGGCCCTCTTTAGAACTGATGCGCTCTTTTTCGTTGGTACCCTTCATATCGACCCAGATATTAGGAACGGCACCACCAGGCGTGAGGAAGATTTTGGCGTCACGGTTTTGACTGAGTGCTTCATTGAATTTTTGCTGAGCCTCAATCTGCTTGAGCTTGATGAGGTTGGCATTGAGCGATTTTGCGATCAATTCATTGGCTTTGGCTTCACCCTCGGCGCGAATCTTGGCTGCATCAGCGATACCTTGTGCCTCGATACGGCGGCTCTCGGCAACTTGTTTGGCTTTCTCAACCTCATATTTGGCTTTTTCCGCCTCTTGGTTGGCAATCTGAACCCGTTCAATCTGTTCACGAACCTTTTCAGGTAGGGCGATATTGCGAAGCTGAACAGAGATAAGATTGATGGGTTGACCTTCGATGCGATTAATCGCGCGCACCAATCCTTCGGTGATCAGCTGGGCAATAGTATTGCGCTTGACAGGAAGCTCTTCGGCAGTGAAGTTACCGATGACACTGCGTACAACATCGCGAGCAGCAGGATTGATGACCTTATCCTCCCAGTTCAGGCCAAGCGTTGCAATAGCCATGGGGGCTGAGGCAGCTTTGATCGCATACTGAACAGTAAGTTCAACCTCAACAGGAAGGCCGCGCGAATCGAGTACTGAGATAGGGGAAAATTGGGTAATCCCTTTGCGATCGATCGCTTGTTCTTCTTTATTGTAGTCAACGATACGCATCTTCGTATCGACAATAATGACGCGTTGAACAAAAGGAATAATGAGGTGAAAACCTGGCTCCATGGGGGTCTGCTCATATTTACCCATTGTTACAAGAATTCCAACCTCACCTGAGTTGATGATGACAAAGGGACGAGCAATGATCGTGATAAACAAAAGTGCGATGACTAAGTAGATTAAGCCTGCTTTTTTGCCAAAATTTTTGATAAAATCTGGGGTTGGCGGGGGAGTGAAGCGGGAGTTGTTATCACGACCACCACCCATGTAATCTTTCATATCGACTGCCATTAGATCACCGTTAGATAGTGGAGATATTTAGGGTTACGACCATAAACAACATCAAAGTAGGCATTCTGGAGCTTTTCGGTGATAGGGCCGCGTCCTCCAGCACCCAGGGCGCGTGCATCAACTTCGCGAACGGGTGTTAATTCAGCTGCTGTTCCGGTCAAAAAGGCCTCATCAGCGATATAGATCTCCTCGCGACTAATTCGTCGACGAACAACTTCGATGCCTAAATCATAGGCAAGTTCAATGACTGTTTTTTGTGTGATGCTCTCAAGGCTGTTGTCATTAGGAGGTGAGATTAATTTGCCCTCACGAACCATAAAAAAGGCAGCACCACTTGCTTCAGCAACATACCCCTCATCATCAAGCAAAAGTGCCTCATCATAACCGCACTCAACGGCTTCATATTTGGCCATCTGGGAGTTAAGGTAGTTGGCGCTTGCCTTAGCTTTACCCATGTTGGATTTGTTGTTGGGTCGGCTAAAGGAGCTGATTTTGAGGCGAATCCCTTTTTTAAGTCCCTCTTCACCAAGATAGGCACCCCACTCCCACGCAGCGATCGCAACGCGTACCGGGGCATTTTTATGGTAAAGTCCCATGACACCATGTCCTAAGAAGACGATAGGACGGATATAGACATTGTCAGGTCCTGTAAAATTATTTTTGCGAAGGAGCTCAATTTGGGCTTGATTGAGCTCCTCGACACTATAAGGAACATTGATGAGTGTGATCTTTGATGATTCGAGTAGCCGTTTTGTGTGATCGGTTAGGCGAAAGATCGCAAGTCCCTTGTCGGTATGGTAGGCCTTTGTTCCTTCGATGGCGGCATTACCATAGTGAAGTGAGTGTGAGAGGATATGGATATTGGCTTCATCCCAAGGAAGAAACGCTCCATCCATCCAGATATATTGTGCTTTTTTCATAACGCTACATCCTGATGAGTTAAGATTGATGATCAAGTTAAAGAATAGGAGCCATTGTAACAAAGCTTATGTTAAGAGAGACTTTAGAGGAGCTCTTTTAGTGGAGTATAACGACTCTTGAGGCACAATAGAGATAAATTTTGAGGGTAACAAGGATATCATTGATGGAACAAGCAGTAGTTTGGTTCGGATCAACACCGATAGAGACCGGAGGCTGGAGGGAGGTTAGAAATCCCTATGATGGTAGTGTTGTTTCGAGGGTGGCCGTGTGCGATGAGGCATTGGCGGCTAAGGTTCTTGCCCATGCGGCGTGCGCGGCAGAGAGTGCCAGGAAGGTACCACTTTCGAGGCGAATTCTTTGGATGGAGGATGTGGCACAGAGGCTTTTGGAGGCTAAAGAGGAGTTTGCGCGAACGATCACGGCTGAAGTTGGCAAGCCTATCGCGTTGGCTCGCATTGAGGTTGATCGCGCCATTGAAACCTTGCGTCTATCGGCGATGGCAGCAGCGAACCTTACAGGCCATACAATTCCAACTGATATTATGCCAAGCGGACGCCAAACGATGAGCTTTTATCGTCGTGAGCCAGTTGGTGTTGTTGTGGCGATTACCCCCTTTAATTTTCCGCTCAACCTTGTTATGCACAAGGTAGCTCCAGCGCTTGCTACAGGCAATGCTGTTGTGCTCAAACCTGCCCCAGAAGCCCCGTTGACGGCCTATAAAATAGCAAAACTTTTTATCGAAAGCCCTTATGCAACCGCTGATGCCTTGTCGGTTCTCTATGGAGATGCGGAGGTTGGAAGTGTGCTTGTAACAAGCGATATTCCACGCGTGATTAGCTTTACAGGCTCTGTTCCGGTGGGCCGAATTATTATGAAGAGTGCGGGCATCAAGAAAGTCTCACTCGAGCTGGGTGGTAATGCGGCTACCTTTATCGATGCAACTGCCGATCTTGATCATGCAGCCAAACGGTGCGCGATTGGTGCTTTTAGTAACTCTGGGCAGGTTTGTATTAGCTTGCAGCGCATCTATGTTCATGAGGGTGTATATGAGGCCTTTGCGGCGCGATTGGCACAAGAGAGTTTGAATCTTAAGGTGGGCTCTCCGTGGGATGAAGAGACATTTATTGGTCCATTAATCAATGACGAGGCGGCTGCGCGCGCGATGCGATGGATTCAGAGTGCTGTAAGTGAAGGGGCGCGCGTGGCCGTTGGCGGACATGCCGAGGGGGTGATGATGGTGCCCACGGTGATGGTTGATGTGCGCGATGATATGGCGATTGTGTGTGAGGAGGTCTTTGCGCCGATTGTCTCGCTTGTGAAGGTTGGCTCGTTTGATGAGGCTTTAGAGAAGATCAACAACTCCCCCTACGGTCTTCAGTACTCGATCTTTACGAACGATTTGAAGTTGGCAATGCGTGCTGTTGAGGAGTATCGCTGTGGCGGTGTTGTTGTGAATGATATCCCAACGCTTCGTTTTGATGTTCAGCCTTATGGCGGTGTCAAAGAGAGCGGCGTAGGGCGCGAGGGGCCATTGTTTGCCTGCGAGGAGTTTACCGAGATCAAATCTGTTATTTTTTGTTAAGAAATTTTGGTATGATGTCATTAGCTAAACAAGGGGTATCTTTTTATGGAAGGGACACTGACAAAGATTAATGCAATGACTCAGACCCATCTTAACAATGTCATGCAGATCATGGCCTTCAGGCTTAATGATGGCGTGCTCTATGGAATTAATGTTGCCAAAATTAGATCTATTGAAGATTACACTAGGCTAAGATTGACAAGAAATCAGATCCATACTGCAGATGTTCACCGTTTTCTTGAGGGGTTTATTCAGTATCACGGTACTATTGTCCCGCTTCTCAATCTTGAGTGCTGGCTTGGGATACAGTGTGATCAGTCGGTTTACACGGCGGTCATTGTGAGTGAATTTAACCGCCATATGATCAGTTTTCCAGTTTTGGAGATAGCTGCAATCTATAATATTCCTGTCGAGAAGCTGCATACAAGCCATGTTAATCGCGATCAGGTGACCTACTCAACGCTTCTAAAAACAGAACATAAACAAGAGGAGGTCTGTTATATCGTTGATGTCGAGAAGTTTTTATCTGAGATCTTTGATACGACAGCAGAGATAGCACATACCGAAAAATTGGCGGCTAAAAGCGCTCGAAAAGTTTTAATCGCAGAAGATAGTAAAAGTGCCCAGTCAATTATTCGTCAAATCATGGCCATGAGCGATCTTGACTATGAGCTCTACGATAACGGTCGCCTGCTTTGTGATGCTCTTGATGCACTTGATGAAGAGGGGCTAGCACATATAGGACTCGTCATTACTGATATCGAAATGCCTGTTATGGATGGTTTTCAGGTGATTAGCTGCATCAAAAAGAGTGCTCGCTTACGCCATCTGCCTATAGTAGTTAATACTAGTATGTCTAATGAAGGCATTGTAAAGAAGACGATGGAACTTGGTGCTTCTGGTTTTATTGCCAAAACTGATCCTGTTGCCTTTCTTGCCCAAATCGACAAACATTTGCTGAGGTAGCCCACATTTACATTTGTCTGCATTCTGCCAGCTAGGGATAAAGTTCGGGCCAACATTGTATTTGATAATAAAATGAAAAGTATCAGTGAAGTTAAAAATGACTCCGATCCCTTTTACATGACCCTTTTACATCTTAGTGGTCAACTTTGGTAGAGGAGAGCATAGAAGGGTAACATGAACAATGATGGTTTTAGTTTGTACTTTTTAGGAAAATGTAAGAGATATTCGTCTCCCCGGTATGCGGCCGGGGAGGTGTGTATGGTTTATTTGAGCTTGTCAGCTCGAGGATAGAAGAAGACTGCCTCTCGGCGTACAACGATCTTTTGTGGATCGTCAACCGCGTACGCCTTGATCGTAATATCGATTGGCGTATCTTTTGATGCATTATTTGCCAATTTTTCCTGTGTGGAGAGGATAACAATTTTTTTGCTCTTTTCTCCAGCTTTGAGCTTAAAGGGCGCTGCGGGTCGCTCGACCTTGATGGCAGGATGACTCTCGACAGTGAAGGTGTAGGTGTGATCCTTGCTGTCGGTATTTTGGAAGAGGAAGATATAGCTATTTGTAACAACATTACCCTCTTTGATTTGATAGAGCTCGCTACCACGGTTGATATTAAGAAGCATATGCTCTTTTTTGCTGCCCATAATCAGAAGTGCGACGAATGAAGCAGCCAAGATAGCAGCATAGATGATTGTGCGTGGACGAATATAGCGAACTTTATTTCCTTCAGCTGTAGCAGTTGTACTCGACCAGTTAACCAATGATGGCTTGTTAAAGCTTGCCATGACTTTGGTACAGGCATCGACACACTCAAGACAGTTGATACACTCAAGCTGAAGACCTTTGCGGATGTCGATATGGGTCGGGCAGACTTTAACGCAGGCTTCACAACCTGTACACTCTCCCTCCCAACCTTTTGACCAGATATACTCTCCATCTTTTGTATAGACATTACCACCACGCCCAGTATCGTAGATCGCCATGATCGTATCGTTATCGTACATAACTGACTGGATACGAACATATGGGCAGATATAGGTACAGAAGTTCTCTTTAAGACCGATCACATCATAAATCAGAAAGCCAGTCAACACGAGAATAAAACCGATTAGGACAGTATGCTCCATCGGATCGAGGATATAGACAAAGAAATCCTCCGGTGGTACGAAATACCACATAAAGTTACTTGCAGCGATCAATGAGAGAAGTGACCAGATCAAGATCGCAATGACCCGTTTGACCTTATTTTCGGGTTTGCTCCAGTCAGGTTCAATCTGTTTGTTATCGATGCGTTTGCGTAGCCCAACCAATTTTGTTTCAATAAGGTCGCGATAGATAACGCGGAAAATCGTCTGTGGACAGAGCCATCCACACCAGACACGCCCTCCAAGTGCCGTCATCAGAAAGATTGAGACAAAGAGAATGATAATCAAAAATGGCATTAGGTAGAACTCTTGCATATCAAAAGCTATACCCAGCAAATGGAGTTGCTTGTGGTCAAATGAGAGAAGAAAGAGATGATTGCCATTGATGGTGATAAATGGCGCGATTAACACAAAAAGTGTTACAATGGCAAAAAACCAGTAACGTTTGATACGATACGGTGTCCAGTTTTTGAGATACTCGGAGGCCTTGAGCCTTCCGCTGCTTGTCTCTTTAGCCATTAGGCTTCTCCTTTTTTAAGATTGTGTTGTGTTAAGACATCTTCTAAGGGGCACTCTTGCTCTGTGCTATCGGAAAGAGGCATGGCTGTTGGGTCAGAGTGTTGATTCGATGCGAGTTTAGCCGCTATCTCCTTAAGATTTCTTGATACAATATAATCGTTTAAGGAGCTTCTTGGAACACCCAGAGCTTGGGCGATACGGGTGACACTCTCCCCTTCACAGAGGCGTTTGATGATCTCGGCACGTGAGTTATCAAATTGCGACCCTGAGGTACTTCCTTTAGGACGACCCACAGAGGGAGCTTCTTGCCTTACTTCTTCTCTTAGCTCAGCCAGAAGTCCCAATAGGGCACCTGCTGGATCAGAAGCACGCAAGATGAGGGCTCTTTTGGCCAAGTGAAGTGTGACACTTTTACTCATCATGCACGAGAGTGTTTTCACAAGCTCATCAATGCGTCGAGAAAGGACCCAAAAATCGTAGATGATTAAGGTTTCTCCTCCTGTCAGTGATTGAAGGAAGTCAAGTAATTTGGGGCGATCCTCTAATTTTTTCTTGACCGGCGAGTTCTCGGTAGCGTAGCGTTCGATCACCAAATTGTTCGCCACAGCATACGTAAGGATCACCTCTTCTTGTTCTTTGGCAGATACCAGTTTGCTTGCTGAACGAAGTAGTGCTATTGTCATGACGGGAATTTTAGCACGATTAACGATAAAAGTCAATACTAACGTCAATAAAATCGTCAAAAATATTTTTTTAACACCTAACAAGATATAATGATTATACTCAGGAAACTCTTTTTAAGGAGGAGATATGATGTCGTTATTGGATCTGCCTGCGCCTTCATTTTGTCTGCCAAATGCTGATCAGGTTGAAATCTGTTTGCGTGATTTACATGGAAAATGGATCATCCTCTATTTTTATCCCAAAGATAACACCCTAGGATGCACGCAAGAGGCGTGTGAATTTACGGCGGCTCTACCCAACATCGAGCAAGAGAATGGCGTTGTGGTTGGTATTAGCCCTGATTCGCCCAAAAGCCATAGTAATTTTATTGCCAAAAAAGAGTTGGGTATTTTGCTGCTTTCTGATCAAGAGCGTACTGTGGCAGCAGCCTATGGAGCTTATGGCAAAAAGATGATGTATGGTAAAGAGACAATGGGAATTATCCGTTCAACATTTATTATTGATCCAGAGGGAATTGTGCGGGCTGAATGGCGTAATGTCAAGGTTAAAGGGCATGTTGAGGAGGTGGTCAGACGACTTCAAGAGTTGCGTCGTCACCAGTAATAAGGAGCTGTAGAAGATTATTGGCTCTTAAGCTTTTTTGAAGTACAATTTCTTTTCGAGTTGTCGGAAATTCTCACGCGCCTATTCCTTGAAGGGTTGCTGCTTGGCAGTTAAGGGGTGCGGAGGCCAAACCACATACATAGAAAACAAGGAGAAAACGCATGGTTACCATGAAGGATCTACTCGAGTGCGGCGTCCATTTTGGACATCAGACGCGCCGCTGGAACCCCAAGATGAAAAAATACATCTTTGGTGTGCGCAAAAATATCCACATTATCGATCTTCAAAAAACTCTTCGTTACTTTAAATATACCTATACAGTTGTGCGCGATGCAGCTGCTGATGGAAAAACAATTTTATTTGTAGGAACAAAAAAACAGGCCTCTGCTGCGATTAAAGAGCATGCAGAACGAGCTAATGTCCCCTATGTCAACTATCGTTGGCTTGGTGGTATGCTGACTAATTTCAAGACCGTCAAGCAGTCGATCCGCAAACTTGAGATTTATGAGGAGATGGAAAGATCAGGTCAGATTAATCTTTTGACAAAAAAAGAGGCCTTGATCTTGAGGCGTAAAAAAGAGAAACTTGAAAATTATATCGGCGGTATTCGCTACATGAAAGATATCCCTGATATGATCTTTGTTATGGATGCTGTTAAAGAGAAGATTGCTGTTCAGGAAGCGAATCGCCTCGGTATCCCTGTTGTTGCTCCGCTTGATACCAACTGTGATCCTGATTTGATTCAATATCCTATTCCTGGCAATGACGATGCCATTCGTGCCATTCAGCTTTTCTGCAAAGAGATCGCTGATGCTATCATCGAAGGGCGCACAATGTGCGAAAAAGGACGCGATGAAGAGGTTGAGCCTGTGACAGAAGAAGAGATGAGTGAAGTTGCAGAAGAGATCAAAGCTGAGGCTGCAGAAGAGTTTGACGAAGTAAGTGAGGAGGCGTAATCATGGCTGCTGTGACATCTGAGTTAATTAAAGAGCTACGCGAGCGCACCGGTGCCGGTTTGATGGATTGTAAGAAAGCCTTGACTGAAGTAGATGGCGATATCGAAGCAGCTATTGATTGGCTGCGTAAAAAAGGACTTGCCACCGCGGCTAAAAAGGCAGGACGTGAAGCGTGCGAGGGTGTTGTAACCGTCAAGATTAGTGATGATTACAAAAAGGGAACCCTGGTTGAAGTTAACTGTGAGACAGATTTTGTCGCACAAAATGATGTTTTTAATGAGTTTGCGAAGGAAGTGACCGATCATATTTTTACTGTTGCGCCTACAAGCTTGGAGGAGTTGGCTGAGAGCCAGATCAAGGGTGTTCAGTTTGCAGATCATTTAAGCGTGGTTATTAGTCGCATTGGTGAGAATATCGTTGTTCGTCGTTTTGCAAGCATTGAGGCTGGTGAGAATGGCGTTGTTAATGGTTATATCCATGGTAATGGCAAAATTGGTGTTCTTGTGAGTGCTGCATGCGATAGCGAAAAAACGGCTGCCCATATTCGCGATGCTCTAAAAGATGTTGCGATGCATATTGCTGCGCTAAATCCCTCTTATTTGGATGAAACCCGCATCCCTGCCGAGGATCTTGCCAGGGAAGAAGAGATTGCCAAAGAGCAGCTACGCAAAGAGGGTAAACCTGAGGCAATGTGGGATAAGATCATCCCAGGTAAACTGATGAAGTTCAAAAAAGAGACCTGCCTTGTCCATCAGCCTTTTGTCAAAGATGATAGCAAGAGCGTCGCGCAATTTGTTTCAGAGAAGGCCAAAGATGTTGGTGGAACAGCAACACTGGCTGAGTTTATCCGCTTTGAGATGGGCGAGGGTCTGACGAAAAAAGCGTGTGACTTTGCCGCTGAGGTTGCTGCTCAGTTAGGACAATAACTACAATGGAAGGTATGTTGCAAGCAGTTGGCTTGGCACATGCCTTCGACTATCCGCTATTTGATGATCTCTCATTAACGCTTGAGGCTGGCTCTTCGACAGCCATTCTTGGCCCAAGTGGTAGTGGCAAATCGACACTCCTACATATCCTCTCATCGTTTATTAAGCCAAATCAAGGGAAAGTCTTTTACAACGATCACTCGTTGTATGAGAGCTCTGATGCCCAACTACAAAAGATAAGACGCAAAGAGTTTGGGATTATTTTTCAGCATCACTATCTTTTTCGAGGTTTTTCAGCCGAAGAGAACCTCTTGGTGGCATCACTGATTTCTGGTGAGCAGATCGATCGATCGATGTTGGAGGCTTTTGGGGTGGGTCATTTGCTAAAGCAACCTATTCAAACACTCTCTGGAGGTCAGCAGCAGCGTATTTCGATCGCTCGTGTTCTGACCAAACGCCCTCGCATCATCTTTGCTGATGAGCCAACAGGTAACCTTGATACAACAACTGCATCTCATGTGATGCAGAGTGTTCAAGAATATATCAAACAAACAGGCTCTTCTCTTTTTCTTGTGACTCATGATGAGCGGCTGGCGGCTACGTGTGATGTGGCCTATCGCCTCGAATCAGGGCGTCTTATTCGTCTTTAGCGATGGAGCTTGTTGCATTTTTAACCGATGGACGGGTTGTGGGATTTATTCTTCTTTTTGCGCGCTTCTCTTCGCTATTAGCCTTTCTTCCCTTTTTTAGCCACATGACGATACCGGTTCAGGTGAAAGCCGCACTGGCTTTTTACCTAACAATTCTCTTTTTTCCCATGGTACAACCCCCACATTTTCCCTTGACAGCCGGTTATATCATTATTGCTCTTTTAAGTGAGGCTACATTTGGGTTTGTTGTAGGATTGATCCTTCAGTTTGTACTTGGTTATTTGGTGATGGCGGGCGAAAAAATTTCAATGGTCATGGGCTTTTCGATGGCAAGTACCATCGATCCGATGACCATGCAAAACTCACCCATCATCTCTCAATTTCTTAATATGATGGCCCTCATGTTTCTCTTGCTTTTCGATGGACATCATTGGATGATCGAGTTTATTGGCCATAGTCTTACTAATATCCCCTTGGGAGGCTTTCTTATAACAGAGGATCTATTCAATGTCTCGATGAAAATGATGGCAAATCTTTTTGCGATTGGCTTTATGATCGCTTTTCCTATTATGGCATTGTCGCTTCTGTCTGATATTATTTTTGGTATGATCATGAAGACAATACCAACCTTTAACTTGCTTGTCATTGGCTTTCCTGTCAAGATTGCCGTTTCAATTCTTGTGCTCATAGCTGTCATGATGCCTATTATGACAATTTTCCAGCGTGAGTTTGAAGCGACGATGGCACTACTTGTACGGCTTTACGGTTGAGGTGGGTTTAATCAAAAAGATATTAGAATAACCACATTCAAGAAAAGATTGCGGGGCGTAGAATGAAACTGCTGTTGTTGGCTGAAAATGCGACCGTCAGAAGGTTGGTTGAACTAAGTGCCGGAAAAGTTGGCATCGAGGTTCTTGAGTTCGCTCCCGATTCGCTTCCTGATACTTCTGTCGATTTTCTTGCCATCGAGATGGAGCTTGTGACTGACGCGCTACAAGAGGAGATTGCAACGCACTATCCTCAAGCTCAGAAAATCCTCATTATGCCGCGTGATGCTCAGAAAATGGCAGGGTTTGACCATTTTATCAAAAAGCCGTTTCTTCCGACTGAGCTTGTCGATCTTTTTAATGCTCATATGCCCAAGAGTGACGTTGACTGGGTAGAGAGGTCAACTTTTGCTCAGCCCTCTTTGGTTGATAAAAATGAGGAGCCAAGCGATAAGATCGATCTTGATGCGTTGGCACTAACAAGCTTGAGTAAAGAGCCAGCGAGCGATCGAGCGGAAGATCTTGATGATCTTTTGGAAAGTCATACCCAAGATGTGGATCAATCAGTTAGTGAAGAGCATCTGGGTGAGGGGTTAGGTGAGCTTGAAGAGATTGGTTTGATAGATGAAGGCGAAAATGAAGCGACATTAGATCAAGTAGGCGGACAAAGCGATCTTTCGTGGGATGAGTTGGGTGAGGAGAGTCAGTTAGCTGATAGCAGTGATTTTGGTGACACAGAGGCTCTTAGCGAACCTTCAGCTAATGAGGAGACAGTTAGTTTAGATGCTGATAGCAAGACAGAGCAAAAGCTAGAGGAAGCTTGGGATGAGACGCTCTCTACTGATATCGATGATATATTTGCTTCAGAGAGTGAAGTTAACACAGAGAGTGTTGCTGGCGATAGGGAAGCGCTTGAGCAGATGCAGCATGTTGGGTTTGATTTAAGTAATGAGGAATTTGGTGAGCGCTCCTTGGAATCTGCTGCGGTTTGTGAGGAGAGTGGATTTGATCTTTTGGGTGATCATATCCAATCTGAAGAAGAGGTATCACAGTTGAATGATTGGGATGGTGTTGAGTTGACAACGGATCTCTCTGGCGAACTTGCTCATGATGAAATGGCGCAGCCTGTTACGATGAGTGAGAATGAGGTTTCAACGACTATTCTGGATGTTAGTGATCTGAATGAGATCAAGAAGTTATTGGATGATGACGAGCCATTTGAATTAGAGCCGATTGACAAGGAGAGTGAACATGAAAGCGGGGAAGAGAGGATGTTAGAGTCGCAAGAGGATGAATTTGCACAATTAAGCGAAAGTGAACTGGCAGAGGCTTTAGGAGAGGTTTTAGAGCAGAAGAGCGAGATCGTTGAGAAGGAGGTGCAAGATGAGAATATTGTGCATCCTGAAGATGATTTGGTGTCTAACGAGAGAAGTGATGATATAGTGACAACGTGCGCAGCTTTACCAGATGAGACTGCCGCATCTGTGCAGCGTCAGGTGGCCGAACAGCTTTCGACCTTGTTGGCAGGCATACCTGTTGAAAAGCTGCGCGAAGTTCTTAACGGTATGCAGGTGACAATAACGCTTTCATTTCCGGAGAAACGTTCGTGAGCGGTTCAATTCTTGTGGTCTCAGGGCCTAGCGGGAGTGGTAAAACAAGCTTGACGCGCCA